>JBPYFB010000409.1:0-11150 GCA_051986465.1 Rugosimonospora sp. | reverse complement strand
GTTGGTCGGTCTTGCCGCCGACCGCGCCCACCGAGACGTGCGGCAACCGCAACACCTCGGCCGCGAGGTAACCGCCGAACTCGCAGCTCTCCCTGACCACCAGGTCCGGTCGCCAGCTACTGGCGGCACCGATCACGTCTCTGGCCATTTGGAGTGCTGCCGGCCCGGCGATCGCCTGGGTGGTCAGGTCACTGGCCATGCGCGACCGCACGTGCGGCGGGAGGGTGTCGAGGCGGCTGACCGCGGGCAGCCGCTCCCCGAACCAGTCGTACCCGGCGGGCAGGTGCGGCAGGCCGTGGGCCTCGACCTGGTCCGCGATGCTCGCCGGCGTGCACACGAGGACCTCGTGGCCGCGTTGCCGGACGGCGTGGGCGATCGGCACCAGCGGGCGCAGGTGGCCCGCGAATGGCATGGCGCTGAACAGAATCCGCATCACGTCCCTCCACTCAGGACTGTTCGCACATACGGCGGAGCCGCGCCCGGCCGCGGGTGAAAGCGCCCTCGGCCGTCTTGGCCGGGATGTCGAGCCGCGCCGCCACCTCGGCGGTGCTCATGCCAGCGACCCGGGCCAGCATCACCTGCCGTTCCCGGCCCGGCAGCCGGTCCACCATCGCCATCAGCCACCGGCCCAGTTGCCGATCGCAGACCAGGTCCTCGGGCCCAGGCGTGGGCGTGCTGACCACCGCGCGCGGCCACAACCGGCGCTGCCGGTCGATGCCCCGGTAGTGGTCGGCGCACAGCCGCAGTGCCGTGCTGGTCAGGAACGAACCGATCCGGTCCTCGTCCAGGCGGGGGAAGCAGTACGCCCGCAGCAGCGCCTCCTGCACGCAGTCCTCGACGTCGCGCGGCTCGGCCAGGCGCGCGTGTACGAGCCGGCGCAGGCGGTCCCGGTGCGCCAGCAGCAGCGCCCACCGGTCGATGATGATGGTCTCCTCCGGCATGGTCCGATCGTCGGGCGTCCGGACCGTCGCCGGCATCGGTGCGCCACCCCCAGATCCGCACGCACATCGGCCCCCATATTTTCGCCGGCCACAGCCGGCTTCTTCCGCCGCGCGCCCGATCCCGGCCAACATCGACCGCACGGACCGCACGCGTCCGGTTGTGGCGCTGGGGTCTGAGGGTGTGGACGGGCCGGCGCGTAGTCATGACATGACGAGTCGCCACCCTCGCCCGCCGGGACCCGACTGGAGCCCATGGGAGAGCTACCAACGACGCCGGCGCGACGTGCTCGGCATGCTCACCGAGCTGGCCCGCTACCATCCGAGGCTCGCCTACCTGCGCATTCTCAACCGGTCGGCGTACCTGCTCATTGACCCGGAGCTGGTCCGCGAGGTGCTGGTCCGCAAGGCCCGGTCGGTCCACAAGGGAACCGGGATCCGGCGCGCCGTACCGTTCCTGGGCGTCGGGCTGATCAGCAATGAGGGCGAGACGCACCGCCTGCACCGCCGCGCCGTACAGCCGGCGTTCCACAAGGAACAGATCACGGCGTACGGACACCACATGACCGCCGCGGCCGACGCTCTGGCGTGGCGCGACGGGGACCGCGTCGACCTCGCCGGGGAGATGGGTCGACTCACCTTCACGATCGCGTCCGAGGCGCTGCTGGGCACCGACCTCCCGGCCGACGAGGCGCGGGCGGCGCGGGCCGCGGTGGTCGAGTTCGGAGCGATGTACCAGCGCCTGAGCTACGCGCCGAGCTCGCTGCTGGTGCGGCTGCCGAGCCCGCTGCGGCACCGGTTGCGCCGCACCCGGCGGCGGCTGGACGAGGTGCTCTCCCGGGTCCTGGCGCGGCGGCGGCGCCAGTCGGGAGTGGACTTCCTGTCGCTACTGCTGGACTCCGGGCTCTCCGACCAGGAGATCTTCGACGAGGCCCGGACCTTCATCGCGGCCGGTCATGAGAGCACAGCGAACGCGTTGACCTGGACGCTCTGGCTGCTGGACCGGCACCCATCGGCGGCCAGCCGGCTGCGCGCCGAGCTGGACGCGCTGCCCACCCGCGCGGCCGTCGAGGACTATCCCCGCCTGCACTACACCCGGGCGGTGGTGGCCGAGTCGATGCGCCTGTATCCACCAGTCCACGTGATCGGCCGGCGCGCGTACGAGCCGATCGAACTCGACGGCTGGCCGGTGCCCGCCGGTGACCGGCTGATAACCAGCCCATGGGTCACCCACCGGGACCCGCGCTGGTGGGGTGATGACGCGGCGCTGTTCCGGCCCGAGCGCTGGCTCGACCGGGCCGGCGGGTACGGCGAGGGCAACCCCGGACAGCCGCGGCTGGCGTACTTCCCGTTCGGCGCCGGTCCACGGATCTGCATCGGCGATGGCTTCGCCTTGCTGGAGGCGGCCCTGGTGCTCGCCACCGTCGCCAGCCGCTGGCATCCGGTCGTCGAGCGCGATCCGCGTCCGCAGCCCGGCTTCACGCTGCGGACGGACGGTCCGGTCATGGCGGTGCTGCACACCAGGACCGTCCGGTGACCGCGCTGGCGGAGCTGGCCGGCTGGGCCAGCAAGCTCACCCTCGACGAGGTGCCGAAGCGGGTCGTGCGCTGGGCGACCAGCCAGGTGTTGTCCCAACTGGCCGCGGTGCGGGCCGGCCGGGCGCACCCGATCGGGGCCGCGCTGGTCGAGGCGTTCGGTCCACCCTTGCAGGCCGACCCGGGCCGATCGGCGTGTGTGCTCGCCGGCCTCGGCTCGTGGCTGCGCTACGACGACAACGCCTACGCCGGACACCTGTCCACCTCGACGGTCACGGTCGCGCTCGCCTACGCGTACCACTATCGCCTGAGCGGGCGCGAGCTGCTGACGGCCGTCATCGCCGCGAACGAGTGCGCGGCGCGGATCACCGCTGCGGCAGCACTGGGCGCCTCGTTCGGACAGACCGCCACCCACACGCCATTGGCCGGAGCGGTCGCCGCCCGCCTGCGATGCGAATCGGCACCGGCCCAGCACTGGGTCGACGCGTTCGGTCTGGCGCTCAGCCTGCCACCGCTCACGATCGGGCCGGGGGTCTTCGGCAGCGACGCCAAGGCCCTCAGCACGTTCGTACCGGTGCGAATCGGGCTGGACGCCTGCGACGCGGCCATCGCGGGTCTGGTCGGGCTCGCCGACATTCTCGAACATCCGCAGGGGCTGCCCGCGCGGCTCGCCATGGTCCCGCTGCCGGCTGCCGCAACGGAGGGCCTGGGAGCGCTGTGGCATACCGAGACCCTCTCGTTCAAGCTGTACCCCAGCGGCCCGGGCAGTGATGCGGCGGTGGACTGCGCGATCGAGCTGCACCAGGCGCTCGGCGCGGATGTCGACGCGCTGACAGAGGTAGTCGTGCACGCGTCGCTCTACACGCTCGTGGTCGACCGCGGCGCCGCGGCGCACATCCGCGGCCCCGACACGCCTACCGTCGCGCTGGTCCTCTGGACGCCGTATCTGGTCGCGACCGCCCTGCTGACCGGCGACCTCACCCCGGCCGACTTCAGCGCCGCGGCAGTGCGTGATCAGCGCCGCTGGACGTTGGCCGACAAGATACGCGTCGTGCACGACCCGGATCTGACCCGGTCGGCATGCGCCGGGACAGCACCGTTCGGCCAGGCTCTCCGGGAGGCCGGGCCGCGTGCCGCGGACTGGCTGCGCGCGTTCGGCGCCGTGGCCGACGGCTGCGGAGATTGGCTGGCCGACCTGGCCGACGAGTTGGGGCCGCCGGAGCCGACATTCGAGAGCGCCTACCGGAGCACCGGTGCCCGGATCGCCTGCAGTCTGGCCGACGGCCGGCTCATCGAGCGGTCGCGGACCATCCCGGCTGGTACGGCCGGGCCGCACACCCGGGCGCACCATCCGGCCCTGGTCCGGCGCAAGTTCCTCGCCACCGGCGGCAGCCCGGCCGTCGCCGACAAGGTGCTGGCGCTCGACCAGGCCCCACCGGACCAGGTCGCCGAGATCATCGAAACCGCACTGGCCGACACCTGAGGGGATACCGTCATGACTTTCGTTACTAGCCTGCCGGCCGAAGCGGACTGGGACACCGCGCCTGGCCTGCTCGACGGCGCGATGCGCCTGGAGCTCACGCCCCAGCAGTGCGACCTGGACTACTGGCTGTCCTCAGTCGCGCAGGGGACGCTGCGCGGCCTGGTCGCCGGCCACCGGCCCGAAGCCGGCACGCCGGAGCACATGCGAGTCGACGGCCCGCTGCGGCAGGCACTCGTCAGCGAGCTGGGCTTCCGGTCGGTCGCCGAGGAGAAGGCCACCCGGGCAATCTCCGACCTGGTCAGGCTGGCGCCGGATCGGTACACGATGGAGTTCTACGCCACCCAGCTCATCGACGAGGCGCGGCACTCCCGGGTGTTCCGGGGGCACCTGCCAGAGATGGGCATACCCGAGTCCGAAGTCGACGATGCGATCGAGGCGGCCGCCGGCGCGGACATCCGGGACGTCCTGCTGCCGCTAGAGGAGTTCTGCCAGCCGGTACGGGACGCCGGCGACTTCATCGGGGGCGTGGTGCTGCTGACCATCCTGGTGGAGGGCGTACTCGCACCGACCGCGGAGCTGAGCGAGCGCAAGTGGCGGCGGCTGGATCCGGCAGCCGCGGAAATCGAGCGCGGTGCCGGCATCGACGAGATCCGGCACCTGACGGTGGGCAGCGCGATCGTCCGCTGGCACCTGCGTGAGCACCCCGGCGACGCGAGCCGGCTCGGCGACCTGATCGCGCAGGGTCAACAGCGTTGGCTGTCCACCCCGGTGCTCGGTGTCCTGCAGCGCCGGGAGACGCTCTTCCAAGAGGGGCTGGCCGCCCACGCGCACCTGGTTGGCGATTACCAGATCTGGCCCGGCCGGCGGCTGCTCGACACGACTGTCCAGGAACGGATCCAGCAGGCCATCGACTGGTCAACCGAGATGCAACAGTCCCGGCTGGCGTACATGGGACTGTCCGAAGTGGGTGGTTGATGTGGACGGTCACAACCGGTTCGAGACCCGGACCACGTTCCGGTTGGTCAGGCTGGAATCGGCGGCCGCGCTCGCGGTGTCGGTCAGCCTCGCCGGCCTGCATCTCGGCGAGATCCGCTGGTGGGTGTTCGTCCCGCTGTTCGTCGTCATCGACCTGGTCGGGTACCTGCCGGGCGCGGTCGCGCACCGGCGCAACGGTGGCCGGCCGATCCACCGCGGCTACTACGTCGCCTACAACCTCATGCACAGCCTGCTCACCGGCGCTGCGCTGGTCGGCCTGTGGGCGCTGCTGGTCGGTCCTGAGTGGGCACTGCTGGCAGTACCGATCCACCTGTTCGGCGACCGTGCTCTGTTCGGCAACTCGCTCAAGCCGTTCGGGGTGCCGTTCGAGCCGTCGACACATCCCGCCTTCGCCGCCTTCGAGGAGCGCTACGCCGCTGTCACGCCGACCTGGGAGACCATCGATGCGGTCAGTCGTTGACGCGGTCGCGGCCCACCAGGCGGTCGCGACCTATGGCGACAACCCCAGCGGGTTCCTGGCGCTGAACTCCGGGAACCAATACTTCACTGTGCCCGGGCGGGACGGGCTCATCGCCTACCGTCCGTCGGGCCGATACCTGATCCAGTTCGCCGGCCCGTTCGCCCCGCGCGACGACCACCCCGCGCTACTTCGGGAGTTCCTGCGCTTCGCCGGGGACCAGCGGCGCCGGGTGCTAGCCGTACAGCTGCAGCGGGCCGACACCGAGAATTACGCGGCCCACGGCTTCACGGTCAACCAGCTCGGCGCCTCCTACGCTGTGGAGCTGGCCGGGTTCACCCTGTCCGGCGGCCCTTTCATGCGGCTACGCAACAAGATCTCCCGGGCCCGGCGCAGCGGCCTGGTCATCGAAGAGGTCAGGCCGACGCAGTACGAGCCGAGGCTGGCCGACCTCGACCGGCAATGGCTGCGCGGCAAGGGGCGGCACGTCCGGCCACTGCAGTTCCTGGTGGGCGAGCGCGACGGGCCGCTCGCCGACCACCGGCGGTTGTTCGTGGGCCGCATCGACAGCGTACTGATCGGATACATCAGCTACTCCCCCGTGACCGTCAACCGGCCGGGCTGGCTGCACGACCTGAGCCGGCGCCTGCCCGACGCGCCGCCGGGCACCATGGAGGCGGTCAACCTGACCGCCATCGAGCGATTCCGGGACGAGGGCGCGGCCTGGCTCCACTTCGGATTCACTCCGTTCACCAGCCTGGACCCCGGGCTCGAAGCGGCCTCGGCCAGCCGGGTGGTGGCCAGGCTGGTGCGCCTGCTGGCCGACCACGGCGAGTTCGTCTATCCCGCCCGTACCCAGCTCGCCTACAAAGAGAAGTGGGGGCCGCACGCGGTCCTGCCGGAGTACATCGCCTTCCAGGGCCGGCCCCGGGCCGGCGCCGTCTGGCAACTGCTGCGGACCGCCAATGTGTTCTGACCGGCCGACGATCCTGCTGACCGGCGCGACCGGGGTGCTCGGGCGTGCCCTGGTCGAGGAGCTGGCACCCGATACCGACCTGCTCTGCCTGTACCACCGCTCGCGGATCGCGGATACCCGGGTCGGCGAGGTCTGGGGGGACCTTGAGCAGCCTGCGCTGGGCCTGTCCCCGACCGAGTGGCGCCGGCTGTGCCAGCGGGTGGACGCGGTCATCCACTGTGCGGCGAACACCAGCTGGCGGGCGCGCCGCGCCGAGGTGGTCGCCACCAACGTGACCGGCACCCAGCGAGTACTGGAACTGGCCACTGACGCCGGGGCCATTCTGTACCACGTGGGCACCGCGTTCACCGCTCGCGCACCCGCCACGACCGGGGCCGCCACAGGGGTGGCCGCATACCTCGACTCGAAGCGCACGGCAGACCGGCTGGTGGCCGACGGCGGTATACCGGCGGTGATCGTCCGACCGTCCATTGTGATAGGTGACTCGCGAGACGGCCGTATCTCGACCTTTCAGGGCCTGCACAAGGTGATGGCGGCTATCTACCGGGGCATGCTGCCGGTACTGCCCGCCGAGCCGGGCTCGCTGATCGACTTCGTACCCCAGGACGTGGTGGCTAGGGCGGTGGGCGCGTTGGTCCGGGCGACCGCGCGTACCGGCGAGTTCTGGCTGACCGCCGGCGGTGAGGCGCTCTGTGTGGATGAGCTGGTCGGGTTGACGCTGGGTGCGGCGCGGCGGGCCGGGCTCGACCCGCCGGTGCCGCGGATGATCCCGACCGAAGCAGTGCACCGGCTGCTGTTGCCGTTGCTCGACGAGGTCACCACCCCCGCCGTCCGGCGGCAGGTCCGGTTGTTCTGCGAGCTGATGCTGCTGTTCCAGGCGCCGGACGCGATGCCCAGCTGCTTCGGCCGGCTGGGGCTGGTCGGGGAGGTCGACCGGCCGCGGTTACGGGCCGCCTTCGGGAACTCCATCGGCTACTGGGCCGGCCACGGCAACGGGTCACAGTAACGGATCAGTGCCGGCCGGTCCGGTGCGCCGATCTTCGCCAGCAGGCTTGCGACATGCTTTTCCACGGTCCGGGGCGACAGGAACAACCGGTGCGCGATCTCCTGGTTGCCAAGTGAGCCCCGGATCAAGCCCAGCACCTCGTACTCCCGGACGGTCACCCCGAGGTGGCGCAGCTGCACCGGGATCGCGGCGCTGCCCTCCCGCCGTTGTGGCACCCGCGCCCCTGCCCGGCGCAGCAGATTCTGGCAGGCCGCGGCGACCGCCGGGGCGGCGTGGCTCTGGAAGTAGCCGGCCGCTAGTCGCAGCCAGGGCGCCGGTGTGCCCCACCTGTCCTCGACAGCGGCCTGGGCGAGCAGCCGGAGGCCGAGGTGGTGAGCGAGCGGCTGCGGCACCGGCAGGTCCATGAATTCCGCCACCGCCTGCATCGCCTGGACGGTACGGCCGTCCCGACCGTGCAACACCGCGCGGTTCAGGACGACGAACCGCCGGTTCCACGCCAGCCGGCCGGGTGCGCCGGCGGCCATAGCGTCGTGCTCGGCCCAGCCTCCGCCACCGGCGAGAGTCGACAGGAGCAGTTGGAGTCCACAAGAGACGGACAGCTGATGCGGGTGCCGAGCCACGGCCGCCGAGGCATGGCCCAGCTCGGTCAACGCCCGCCCATGGTCCTCCTCCAGCATCGCGCAGATCCCGAGCCCGAACCCCCACACCGCCGGTGCCATGTCGGTCCGCTCACCGCCCGTCCGGCAGAACTCCGCCAGCAGCGCCTCGACCTCCGCCCGCCGCCCCTGGTGGGCGAGGGCACAGATGCGCGCGCCCAGCCCGTACAGCCGGTGCGCCGGCAGCCTGAGCCGCCCGGAGACCTCCTCGCACTGCCGGGCGGCCAGCATGGCCTCGCGGTAATCTCCCCGGCCGGTGTGCACCAGGGCGAGCCGGGCGCTCGCCTCCAGCGCCGTGAGCGCGTCACCGGCCGCCTGCGCCGCCATCCTGGCCTCCGCCAGCCGGCCGAGCGTGCCATCCCGGTCGGCGTCGTAACCACCCAGCCGGTAGAGGAACCGGGCGCGCCACACCCCCAGCCCGTGCCCGCGCGCCAGCGCGAGGCCCCGTTCGCACAGCGCCGCCGCGCGTTGCGGGTCCTGTGACCGCTGGCAGTCGTCCAGTACCTCAAGCGCCTCGCAAGCCACTTCCGGCAGCGACAGTGCGGCGGCGACCCGAAGTGCCCGGGTCGCCAGTACCTGCGCGCGGTCGGCGCTGCCATGACCGACGCTGCCCCATACCAGCCGTGCCAGTACGGCGCCCCGCCACGCTTCCGCGGCAGCACCGCCCCCGCCACCCGTACGGGACTCCGGCGGATCGAGAGCGAGCCGCGCGTGGCGCAGGCCCTGCTCCCAGCGGCACGCCCGGGCGTACCCGCGGGCCAACCGCAGCTGGATCGTGTCCCACCACTGTGGACCGACCTGCGCCAGCAACCGTTCGCCGAGCTCGGCGGCGCGGTGCAGGCGTCCGGCGAGCGCGAGCGCGTCGATCAGCGCCACCCCGAGCATGCCGACGAGGTCATCGGCGGCGCGCCCGTCGGCCGGCAGGATGTGCAGCCCGCGCTCGAACAGGGTCACCGCGGCGGCGATGTCGCCGCCCACCATGGCCCGCGCCCCCGCCTCGTACAGTTTCGCCGCCGCCCGCGCGTGGTCGCCAGCGGCGAGCCAGAGCTCGACGGCGATCCGGCTGGTTTCGCCGGATGCGCCGACGAGGGTCTCCTCCACCGCCTGCGCGGTCCGCCGGCACAGGTCCACCCGCCGCACGGGCGGTAACCCGGCGCGCAGCGCCTCAGGCAATAGCGGATGCCTGAACACGTACGTGGGTGCGGCACCTTCCCTGGCCACCAGCCGGGCGGCGACCGCGGCACGCAGCCCCGCGGCCAGCTCGTCTCCGGTCAGTTGGGCCGCCACGCCGACGACGGCCGGATGGAATCTCCGACCCACCGCCGCGGCTGCGTACAACACCGCCGCGGTGGCCGGGCCGAGCCGGGCGGCGTCGCTGTTCACGCTGCGCACGAGCGCTTGAGGTATCGGCTGCCAGGTCCCGCGCCACGGTGGCGCCCCGGCGTGGGCGAAGTGGTCGAGGAGCTCTTCAACGAAGAGTGGAACCCCGGCCGTATCGCGGCCCAACCAGTCGAGCAGCGATGGCGGCACGGTGGCCGGCGATACGTCGAGCCGGCCGGCCGCGAGCTGGAGGATGTCACCGGCATCGAGTCCCTCCAGCTCAACCACCTGGGCAACGTCGCGTTGGGCCAGCTGCCGGGCAAGGGTCAACGCCGGGCAGGCATAGGCGCGGGCTGTGCCGACCAGCAGCACCGGTTCTCCATCGAGGTTGTCGCTGACGTACTCGATCGCGGCGAGCGTGTCGGGGTCGCAGTCGTGCAGGTCCTCTAGCACCACAAGACATCCGCGGCGGTCACCCAGACGGGCGAGCAGACGCAGCAGCGCCTCGGCCAACACGACCGGCGATTCCTCGGTTGCCGGCTGCCCAGACGGCGACGGCCCATCGGGCACCAGCCCGGACAAGGCGGTTCGGTGCCCGGCCAGCTCGAAACCCTCCGATGGCAACTCGTGGCGCAGGGCCGAGAACAGCACCTCGCGCAGCGGCCGGTACGGTGCCGGTCCCCAAGCCGTCGCCCGTCCGCGAAGCACCCGGATCCCGGCCTGGCTGGCGAGCCGCCCGACCTGCGCGGTCAATCGAGACTTGCCGATGCCGGCGCTGCCGGTGACGAAGTACGCACCGCCATGCCCCCGTCCGGCATCCTCGATCGCGGCGTTGAGCGTGCGCAACTCCGGTGCACGTCCGACGAAGACGGAATTAGCGCGCGACCCCCGCAACCCCACACTGCGACCATGTCATCACATCTAGCCGGCAGATAGAGTATCCGATCTACTCAATGTCATCGTGCCGGCAAACCTCATTGCCAGGTCCTTGTCGGTGCACGTACCGAAGAAAGTCATGTGGTGTTTGTGTGCCGTACTGAAAAAAGTCGTGCGATATTGCTGTGTCGCTGTTGAAGGCACTCCTTCGGACAAGATCTCCAGCGCCACCCAACCCGCTCCGGAGAACACCAACCCAGCCCGTCATGAAGATCCAATGACGCCCGGTTCTCAACTCTTCAACGAAAGCGATCGGTCGGATCGCCGAGTCGGCTATCCGCCGAGGCGACGGCCGGACGGCAACTCGGGCGCGCCGTACGATATGTAGCGTCCCTATTGGTCAAATCCATTGCTCTATTCACATTCAGCTTCTGCGCGCTACCGTTCCGATGACGCGTTGGCGTGTCTCTACACACACACGCCGCAGAGTCGCACACTGCTGATTTCGGGCTGCCCCGCCGGGCTGGACGCACTGGAGGGCCAACGAGGAATGGCCTGCGATCCTTCGCGCCGCCATGACCAGGCTAGCCCGAGGAGTCCGGAATGGGGGTAGGTGGTGCAGCAGTGCGCATCCGGATTCTGGGATCATTGGAGATCTACATTGGGGAAATCCCGGCCACGCCCACCGCACCGAAGCCACGAAGCGTGCTGGCCTGCTTATTGCTGCATCTCAATGAGACGGTCCCGACTTCGGCGCTGATCGGGGAGCTGTGGGGTGACGCGCCTCCGGTCAGCGCACTGAACACCCTGCAGACCTACGTGTTGCATTTGCGCCGGATGTTGGGCGCCCCCATCGGCGTCGCACCGGCGGAGGTAGCCAGGCACGTGCTGACCACCACGCCTTCTG
>JBPYFB010000408.1:0-10059 GCA_051986465.1 Rugosimonospora sp. | reverse complement strand
AACGGCTTCACCACCATCAACGGCTCCACGTCGAGGAGCGCCGGCGCCAGCGCGACCATGTACGACTGGGGCGGCCTGGCACCGGGTACCTACATGTGCTTCAAGGTCCGCGCGTACGACCCGCCCGCACAGCAGAACTGGATCTGCACCACGACGCCAGTCACCTGACGCGTACTCGGATCAGCTGTTCGTGGCTGCCTCAGCTCGAGGCGACCTCGAAGGTGCCGGTGAGTTTGGCTGTGGAGCTACCGCCCACCCAGATGTCGAAGGTGGAGGCGTCGAGAACCCAGTCCCGCGCGGTCGTGTTCCAGTATCGCCGCTGTGCCGGACCGATGGTGAACTCCACCCGCTGCGAGCCGCGGGCCGGCAGCAGTACGCGCCGGAAGCCCTTGAGTTCCCGTACGGGCCGGGACGCGCTGCCGTGGCGCTGATGCAGGTAGAGCTGCACGACCTCCGCCGCCTCCCGGTCCGACTCGTTGCTGACCTCGACCGACACGGTGGCGGTACCGTCCAAGCTGTCGGTGGGCTGGCTGATCGTCAGATTGGAGTACGTGAACGTGGCGTAGCTGAGCCCGTGGCCGAACGGGAACAGTGGCGTGCTGGCTTCATCCCAGTAGCGGCGCGCCTGGTGCTCCGGTTCGTGGGAGTTGGTGTGTGAGTAGATCATCGGGATCTGCCCGACGGTGCGTGGCCAGCTGAAGGGCAGCTTCCCGCTCGGGGAGACGGTACCGAACAGCAGGTCGGCCACTGCCGCGCCGCCCTGCGTACCGGGGTACCAGATGTCCAGGATCGCCGGCACGTGCTCCGCCGGCCAGCGCAGGTCCAGCGGCCGGCCGTTCATCACCAGCAGCACGGTGGGCGTACCGGTCGCCACGACGGCCTGTACCAGTTCGAGCTGCCGCCCGGGAAGTTCGAGCGACGACCGGGACGCCGCCTCGCCGATCATGTTCTGCCATTCGCCGACAACCATGACCGCCACGTCGGCCGCGGCGGCGACCTCTACCGCCCGGGCGAACTCGGCCTCGGCGTCGAAGCCCTCGGGGTCGGCTGGCGCGTTCCCCTCGAACATGTCGAACATGGAGGGGAAGGTCCGCTGCCCCACCGGGATACCCCTGGCGTACTCGACGCGGACGCGGTCGCCGGCGGCCTGACGGATGCCGTCGAGCACGGTCACGGTCTCATCCAGGTCGAAGTCGAAGGACCACGGTCCGATGATGTCGCGCCGGGAGTCGGCGAGCGGGCCGAGGACGGCGATCGAGCTCAGCGCGCCCGCGTCGAGGGGGAGCAGGTCGCCCTCGTTGCGCAGCAGGACGGCGGTGCGCCGGGCGGCCTCGCGCGCCACCTCGCGGTGCTGCGGATCGGCCAGGATCGCCCGGGCGCGGTCCTCGTCGACGTACGGGTCGTCCAACAATCCCAGCCGTACCTTGGCTTCGAGGATGGCGCGGACCCGGGCGTCGATCACCTCGTCGGTGACCGTGCCGGAGCGCAGCGCGTCGGGCAGGTGCGCGTACGCGGGGTCGGCGATACACATCTCCATGTCGACGCCTGCGGTGACCGCCCGCGCGCCCGCCTCGGTGAGATCGCGCGCGAAGCCGTGCGTCACCAGGTTACGAACGGCGTTGGCGTCGCTGACCACGAAACCCCGGAACCCCCACGTGTCGCGCAGCACCTCGGTGAACAGCCAGTGGCTGGCCGTGGCGGGGACGCCGTTGAGGTCCATGTACGCGGTCATCACGTTCCCGGCGCCGGCCTCGACCGCCGCCCGGAACGGCGGGAAGTAGGTGTTCCACAGCTCCTGCTCGGAGAGGTTGACCTCGTCGTAGTCCCGGCCGCCCAGCGCCGCGCCGTACCCGCCGAAGTGTTTCGGCCCCGCGATGATGTGGCCCACCGCCCCGACGCCGGCTCCCTGGAATCCGCGGACCTGCGCGGCGGCGACCGCGGCGCCCAGGAACGGGTCCTCGCCGGCGCCCTCCACGATCCGGCCCCAGCGCGGGTCGCGGGCGATGTCGACCATCGGCGCGAAGGTCCAGTGGATGCCAACGGCCCGCGCTTCCCGGGCGGCGACCGCCTGGCCGCGCTCGATGATCTCGGGATCCCACGAGGCGGCCATCGCGATGGGTACCGGGAAGATGGTGCGGAAGCCGTGGATGACGTCGAAGCCGAACATCAGTGGTATGCCGAGGCGGTTGCCTTCCACGGCGAGCCGCTGCAGCCGGTTGTTCTGGGCCGGGTCGGTGACAAACAGCAGCGACCCCGCCTCTCCGCGGGCGAGGGCCGCCTCCACCGCGCCCTGCTGTGTATCCGCATCCAACTCGGGCGCTAGATCCGCTTGCGCCTCGGTCGACAACTGCTGGAAGTAGAAGTACTGGGTCAGCTGCCCCGCCTTCTCCTCCGGCGACATGGTTTTGAGCAGCTCGTCGACTCGCGCGCGTACCTCGTCCGACTCGTTCGTCATCACGTTCTCCTACGTCTCCGGCACACCGCCGCCTCCCGCACACCGCCGCGGGAATCGGCCCGGCGAACAGCCCTTGCGGGCGGTCGCGGTGGTGGCGAAGCAGATGTTGGTATCGGGACCAGCTCGGCCAGCGGTGGATCCCGATCATCGCACCGCTGGGCCCGGCGGGAAAGTGCAGTCGGTTGCAGAGCGCCGGATGGCCGGTCGATCCCGCGACCGATAGTTTCGGAAGAGTCCGGGTCGGCACGCTCGTCCCACCGGCGGCGCCGATCTGCGCTATCCGATCTAATTCACGAATCTGTACGGCACTGACCTGGTTCGATGCACTTTGCGAGGGACTTCTCCGCGTCCCGGGTCCGCCACCTACAACGGCACTCTTGGCGCGGGCGCCTCGACATCGTTCGGATTCACCGCCACCGGAGGCAGTTCGTCGGCGGCTACCAACATCAGCTGTACCAGCCCCTGACCCAGGGGACGGAGGCGCCGTGTCTGGCTACTGCTTGTCCATCCAATACGCCTGATCGTCATCCGGGTCGCCGATCCAGAGGAACAACCGATACTTCTTGCCGGAGGCCAGCACATCAAAGGAGGTGGCGAAGTCCGCCAACGTCATCTCCACGTGCTGCCTCTGATATTGCCCGGTAGGGATCAGCTTCCAGGTACCTCGACCGGTGACCGGCTGGGAAAAGAAGGTTGGCGCCTGGAGCTGCAACGGAAGCTTGGTGGCCGTAAAAGCACCTCCCGTTTCGAGCGCCAGCACGGCACCGCCGGCACCCGTCCACGTACCGATGATCTCGGACTCGCTCGCATCGGGACCTCGCTCCGCACATGCGGTCACCGCGAGCAGGGCGAGGATCAGACCGACCGCCGACCGCATTCGCCATCGCATACGTCATGCTCCCTAGCCAACGCCCACCCGGGCCGCGCCGGTCCGGGCTAAACTGCGCTGTCGCCCGGTACTGCGGGCCGTAAGAGAGGGTACCGATGGCGCGCAGGCACTGGCGGCTGGCGACCGTGCTCGCCGTGTTGGCCGGACTGATTGTCGTTCCGTTCGTACGCAACGCGCTCGCGGACAGCCCGGTGCCGAACGGGGGCGGTTGGGCCAACGCGGGTGCCGGGCGCCCCGGCGTCCAGGCCCAGAGCGTGCGGGCGGCGGCGGTACCGTCGGGCTACCCGGTGACCGGGATCGACGTGTCGAGTTGGAGCCACACCGTCGGCAACATCAACTGGTTCGGGGTGGCCGCGGGTGGCACGAAGTTCGCGTACATCAAGGCGACCGAGGCGACCACGACCACCTGGTACGTCAACCCGTACTTCGGTGGCGACAGCGCACACGAGTCCGACTACCAGGACGCCCGCAACGCCGGGCTGTCCGTCGGGGCGTACGCCTTCGGCCGGCCGGATATCGGGGTACCCGCAAAGCAGGCCGACTTCTTCATCGACCACGCCCTGTGGACCGCGGACAGCCAGACGCTGATCCCGTTCCTGGACATCGAGTGGCCACCCAGTTCGATGAAGCTGCCCGACTGCTGGAACCTGAACACCACGCAGATGGTCGCCTGGATCCGCGGGTTCGTCACCGAGGTCGCCGCGCGCATCGGCCGCAAGCCGATGATTTACACCGCCGCCAGCTGGTGGAACGAATGTACCGGCTCCGATACGTCCTTCGGCGACTATCCGCTGGATGTCGCCTGCTACACCAGCAACCCGGCGTGCGCATCACCCATCCTGCCGGCCGGTTGGACCACCTTCGCGATCTGGCAGTACGCCGGCGGGAACATCAACCAGGCGGGCAACTACGACAAGAACGTCGTCAACGGGGACATCACCGCGCTGCAGGCGCTCGCCGGCACCACCCCACCCGTCGTCGTCAGCCTGCACGCCCATATCAACGGGCGCATCGTCACGGCAGAGAATGCGGGTACCGGGTCGCTGGTCGCCAACCGTACCGGTATCGGCACCTGGGAGCAGTTCGACGAGGTCGACCTCGGCGGTGGGAACGTGGCGCTGCGCTCACACGCCAACGGGCAATTCGTCACCGCGGAGAACGGCGGTACCCAGCCGCTGATCGCCAACCGGCTCGGCGCGGGCGGCTGGGAGAACTTCCAACTCGTACACAACTCCGACGGCAGCGTGAGCTTCAAGGCCCGCGTCAACAACCGATACGTCACCGCGGACAGCGCCGGCGGTAAGCCACTGATCGCCAACCGGACCACGATCGGCTCGTGGGAGAAGTTCGACCTCGTACCCACGCCCAGGACCGTCAGCCTGCGAGCGCGGGTCAACAACGCGTACGTCAGCGCGGAGAACGCGGGTACCCTGCCGCTGATCGCCAACCGCGGCACGATCGGTTCCTGGGAACGGTTCTCGGTCTACGACCTCGGCAACGGCCACATCGCCCTGCTGGCGCAGGCGGACGGCAAGTTCGTCACCGCGGACGGCGCCGGCGCCAAGCCGTTGATAGCCAACCGTTTCGGCGCGGGCTCATGGGAGACGTTCACCCTCATCACCAACGCCGACCAGAGCGTGAGCCTGCGCGCCGACGTCAACGGCCGCTACGTCACCGCCGACAGCGCGGGCGCCCGGCCGCTGATCGCCAACCGCACCGCGATCGGCGCGTGGGAAGAGTTCGACCTCACCTGACCTCCGCACCGCGGATACTCTGCCAGAATTCGTCCGGCAGTTCGGCCACCTCGGCCCCGGACCGCTCCAGGTCCGCTGCCCACGGCAGCATCCGCTGGAAGGTCGGCTCACCGCCGTCGGCCCACTCCCGGATCATCGCGACGTTGCGCTCGACGCGTCCGATGATCGCGTCGCGGATCGCGCCACGGTCACCGGTGTATCCGTACGCGTCCAGAAACAGGTGCAACCGCCGGCGCCGTTCGCTCGCGTCAGCGAAGCCGACCTCCTCGGCGAGCCGCACCGTCAGCAACGGCACCCAGGTCAGCGCCGAAAACGCGAGGTCCTGCTCCCGGCTGCACGGGCTGGCGGTGTCCCAGTCGACGAAACCGACCAGGTCCCCGTCAACCCATACGGCGTTCCACGGTGACGCGTCCAGGTGACCGATCAGAAGTCCCGGCTGCCACGACCGGCCGGTGAACCAGACGGCCTCCGCGGCCGGCCGGTAGGTCGCGGTAGCGTCGTGCAGCCGCCGAAGCCAGCCGCCGACTTGCGCGAGCGCGTCGTCGGAACGCACCCAGTCCGGCCACGGCGAGGTCTCGCCCAGCGTCTGGCCGGGCAGGTACGTCAGGCGTTCCCGACCCTGGTCATCGAAGCCGAGGACACGCGGGGCGCCGTCGAAGCCGACGTCTTCCAGATGCCGCAGTACCGTGTGGACGGTCGCCGTCCACGGCTGCGGTGGACGGCGGACCTCGTCACCGACGCGTACGGCGCCAAAGCTGCGCCCGCCGGGCAGCGCTTGTTCGGCCATTCCCCGGTTGTACCGCGATCCGACTGCTACGGCGACCGAATTGTTGACGCCGTTCCCCGCCCAGGCCCGTTCAGTCCAAAAAGGACAGAAGCGCGCCGCGGAACAGAGCTGGATCATCCAACCATGGGTAGTGACCCGCGTCGGGTTGTACCGTGAGCCGCCAGCCCCGAAACAAGGCGACCGCCTCGGCGACGAGTTCAGGGGTGGGACCGATCTCAACCGCACCCACATACATCATGACCGGCGCGGCGACCTTGGCCAGCCCGGCTATGGTGGCCGGTGGGTCGAAGGCTCCCGGCGCGAAGAACCCGGCCCGCACCGCTCCGGCCCGTTCGCTGAATCCCACGCCAGCATGCGCCCGCGCGGCGTCGTCCCAGCGGCCGTAGAAGAACGGCATATAGCCAAGGCGGGTCTGCGCCGAATCGTCGCCGCCGGCCGCTGCCTGTATCGCGGCGCAGGCCTGCTGGTACCAGGGTTCCACGGACCGGCGCCGCATCGCCTCGTGTTGCCGCGCATCGGTGAGGTTCAGCCCTAGCGGACCCAGCCCTGGGCTGAGAAGCACCAAGTGACCGATCCGCTGGGGATGGGCGGCCGCGTACTGCAAGGCGACGCTTCCACCGGCCGAGTGGCCGAGCAGGTCGATGCGCTCCAGCCCGAGTTCGGTACGTAGCGCCTCCACGTCACGGGCCAGCCGATCGCAGCGGTAGGTCGCCGGATCCCTGGGTGCCGCCGATTCACCGGTGCCCCTGGTGTCCGGGAGGATCAATTCCCGCGAGTTGCTGAGCCCGCCGAGGTCGCCCAGGTAGTCGGGGCTCCTACCGGGTCCGCCCGGCAGGCAGACCAACGGGCGCCCGACCCCGACCCTCCGGTACGCGAGCTTGGTGCCGTCGTAGGACGTGAACTCGCCCATGGCAACGACCTTATGGTCGCGCGCGCACTACCTTGAAGCTCCTTCGCCCACAGCAGACCACCTATCCGGCGTCGGCTCGCGCCGCTCGCGTGAGCCGGACCACCTCGTCGGCGCAGCCCCACGACAACGTCATCCCCGCACCACCGTGGCCGTAGTTGTGCACCAGCCAGCCGCCCTCCACTTCGACCCGAGCGCCACCATCCCGGGCCGGGCGCAACCCGACCAACTGGCCGAGCAACCGCGCACCGCGCAACTCGGGTACCAGTTCGGTGCAGCGCTCGACGATCGCGCGCGCCGTCGCCTCGGCCGGTACCGGATCGTGGCTACCGGGCTCGAACGTGCCGCCGAGCACCACGTCGCGCGAGCGCGGGTGGATGTACGCCATGCCGCCGGGATGGTCCTCGTCGCGTACCGACACAGTCAGGCCCGGATTGGCGACCAGTACCACGTGCCCGCGCGCCGGATGTACCGCGGGATCGCCGGCCAGCTCGCGGGCGGCCAGTCCGGTCGCGTTGACGACCACGGGCGCGTACCCGACCGCTTCGGTGAGCGCGGACAGCCGGCGGCGCACCAGGATCCCGCCTCCGGCGACGAACCGGTCGGTGAGCCAGTGCAGGTACGGCACCATCTCCGTGCTGGGCACCGTGAAGCGCCACTCGCCGGCGTACCCGCGCGGTATCTCTTCGCCGGGCGCGGACCGGAAGTCGCGGGTTGCCGACGCCCACCACGGCTGCGGCGCGGGTGTCCGCAACAGCATCCGGGTTGGCCGCATCACGACGCCAGGCACGCCCAGCGCGGCCTGGGCCGCGAACTCGTCGAAGGTGCGCCGCGCCCAGTCCAGAACGCGCGGGTCCTCCGCGGTATGCGTGGGATACCAGACCGCGGCGGCGACCGCGGAAACCGTGTGCTCGGGCGGGTCCGCGGCCACCACCGCGACCGACGCGCCCGCCTGCTGCAACCGGATCGCACTGGTCAGCCCGCAGATGCCCGAGCCGACCACCACCACATCCACCACATCCACCATGCCAACCATCCAGGCATCCCAGGTGCGCCGCTGTCCAAGACCGACCACTTACCAAGTGATAAGCAATGCTTATGATGGTCTATGGACCTGCGCCAGCTGCGCTATTTCGTGGTACTTGCCGAGGAGTTGCATTTCACCCGGGCCGCGCGGCGGCTGCATCTCGCCCAGCCCGCGCTGAGCCAACAATTGCGCATCCTGGAGCGGGAACTCGGCGCCCGGCTGGTGGAACGCGGGCCGGGCGGCTGCGCGCTGACCGCGGTCGGCGTGGTGGTCGCGGCGGAGGCGCGGGTACTGCTCGCACACGCCACGGCCGCGCGGGCGCGCATCGACGTGGCCGCACGCGGGCAGGGTGGCCGGATCCGGCTCGCCTACACGAGATCCGCGCGCGGCGGGATGGTCGACGCACTCGTATCCCGCTTCCGCGAGGAGAATCCGCATGTGGAGGTGGTACCGGAAACCGGCTGGACCGCGCCGAACGTGGCCGGGTTGCTCGCCGGCCGCTACGACGCGGCATTCGTACGGCCGCCGCTGTACGAGCCCGAACTGAGCTGCCGGTTCGTCGACACCGAGGAACTGCTACTCGCCCTGCCGGCCAACCATCCACTGGCCGCTGTGCGTCGGGTACCGCGCGAGGCGATCGTCGGCGAGCCCGCCGTGATGTGGCCGCGGGAGAACGGACCTGGCATGTTCGACCGCACCATCGGTCAGATCTGGCCCAACGGCGGCTTCAACCTGGTCCGCCACGAACCCGACGACGAACAACTGCTGCGGGCGGTGGCCGGCGGGGCGGTGGTGGCCGCGGTACCAGCCGGTCGCGCCCGCGCCCTGCGCCTGCCCGGCGTCCGGCTACGCCACTTCACCGCACCGATGCCCACAGTGGACATCAGTCTCGCGTACCACGCCAAGCGGCTGCCGCCGGTCGTGCAGCGGTTACTGTCCACATTGGAGGCAATGCGGCCGACCGAACCCGCGTCGGCCGTATGTTAGAAATCTCGGCGGGGCGTGTCCGATCGAGGCAGCGGCGTTCGTAGCGGGGGTGAGAGGCGGCCCGAGGGGGCAGCCACCCGACCACAGGAGATGATCTCTCGATGGCGCAGTACCTGATCTCGGTGCTCCACGACACTGCCAGCCTCGCCACGGCGGAGGAGGATGCCGCGATCGATGCCTTCAACGAGCAGCTCAGGACGGACGGCCACTGGGTGTTCGCCGCCGGCCTCGCAGCGCCCAGTACGGCCACCGTCGTCGACGGCCGGAACGGGGAGCCGGTGTTTACCGACGGGCCCTACCTGGAGTCGAAGGAGCACATCATCGGCTTCTGGATCATCAACGCTCCGCACCTCGACGTGGCACTCCGGCTCGCCGGGCTGGGGTCGAAGAGCTGCAACCGGAGGGTCGAGCTCCGGCCGATCCTGGGCGAATGACCGACGTCGATGAGGTGATCACCCGAGTCCACCGCGAAGAGTGGGCCCGGGTGGTCGCGACCCTGGCCAGGCACATCGGGGACCTCGACATCGCCGAGGAGATGGCCGCCGAGGCGTTCAGGACCGCCGTTGAACGCTGGCCGGCCGAGGGTGTCCCCGCGAACCCCGGCGCTTGGCTGACCACCACCGCCCAGCGCAAGGCCATCGACCGGCTGCGGCGCGAGGTCAGGCGCGAGGAGAAGCACCGGGAGGCGCTGATGCTGTTCGACACCCCCGAGCCGCTCGGCGCCATCGACGACGACCGCCTGCGCCTCGTGTTCACCTGCTGCCACCCCGCTCTCGCCATGGAGGCCCGGATCGCGCTGACCTTGCGGATGGTCGGCGGGCTCACGGTGCCGGAGATCGCCCGCGCGTTCCTGGTCGAGGAGACCGCCATGGCACGCCGGATCACCCGCGCGAAGGCGAAGATCAAGGCGGCGAGGATCCCCTATGGGGTACCGCTACGCGAGGACCTTCCGGCCCGGGTCACCGGGGTTCTCGCCGTCCTGTACCTGATCTTCAACGAGGGCTACCTGGCCTCGAACCCCGACAAGGAGCCGCTTCGCAACGACCTGACCGCCGAGGCGATCCGGCTGACCCGATTGGTCCGTACCCTTCTGCCAGCCGACGGCGAGGCCGCCGGCCTCCTGGCACTGATGCTTCTGACCGAGGCCCGCCGGGTCGCGCGGGTATCGGCCAGTGGCGAGCTCGTCGCCCTCAGCGAACAGGACCGCGGCGCCTGGGACCGCAAGCTGATCGCCGAGGGTCACGCCCTGGTCC
>JBPYFB010000407.1:0-5334 GCA_051986465.1 Rugosimonospora sp. | reverse complement strand
GAGCCCTTGAAAAGTGATACGGCCGGTGTCGATGCCGGAACCGAACAGCAGGAACGGCATGGCGCAGACGCGCACGGTGTTGTAGCCCCGCTGCACCGCTTGCCGGAACGCCTCGTCGAGACTGTGGAACGGTGCGCCGGGCGCGGTCTGGGTGTACCAGGTGAAGTCCCACAGGCAGATGGTGAGTCGGTCGGGAAGGTGGGCTGGTGTCATTTGCTCGATCCCATCAGCAGGCCGGAGACGAAATGGCGCTGGAATGCGAAGAAGACCGCCGCGGTGGGCACCGCGGCGAGGATCGAACCGGCCGCGACGACGTTCCAGTTGCTCACGTAGCCGCCCTGGAGATTGAGCAGCGCGGCGGTGACCGGAAACTTCGCCTCGGTGCGCAGCACGGTGATCGACCAGATGAGGTCGTTGAAAATCCACGTTGTTGCCAACGCGCCGAGCGCCGCGAGCGACGGGCGGCACAGTGGCATGACGATGCGGGCGTAGGTCTGCACGGGTCCGGCGCCGTCGATGCGGGCCGCGTCGGTGAGTTCGGTCGGAATCGAGCGCATGAAGCCGTGCAGTACGAAGGTGTAGAAGCCCAGCCCGAAGCCGACGTGGATGGCGACCAACCCGATGATGCTGTCGTAGATTCCCAGCGACTCGGTGATACGCGCGACCGGGATGAGCAGGATCTGCGGCGGTAGGAGGTTACCGGCGAGCATAGTGAGCAGGATGGCGCGCCGGCCAGGGATCGCGTGCCGGCTCAAGGCGTACGCCGCCATGGAGGCCAGGAGCAGACTCAGCAGCGCCGCCGGTACGGTAACCTCCGCGCTGGTCCACAGCGCCCGGGCCATCGAGCCGACGCCGAGCGCGGTGCGGAAGCCGTCGAGGGTGAAGGTGTCGGGCAGCGCCGCTACACCGCGTTGCGCGATGTCGTCGAACGAGCGGAACGCGATGATCAACACGAATATCATCGGCGCGACCCAGAGCAGAGCCAGCGGTGCCATCACCGCGTGGAACGCCCAGCCGCGGCGGCGCCGGCCGGGTCCGCGGTCGGGCTTCACGGCCCGCTGGGGTGCCTCGGGCGACGGATCGACGGTGCGCGTGGCTGCGGAGGCCCTCACCTCAGTCCACCTCTTGCTTCATGCCGCGGACCAGGTAGGTGATGATGAAGACGATGGCCAGCACGAAGATGACCACGGCGATCGCCGACGCGTAGCCGAGATTGAGGAAGGTGAAGCCTTCCTCGAACATGTAAGTGCTCAGGAGCTCCGATGAGTGGTACGGGCCACCCTTTGTCATCGCCCAGACAATGTCGAACGTACGCAGTGAGTCGATGACCGTCACGGCAAACACGACGGTGTTGACGCCACGCAGTTGCGGCCAGGTGACGTACCGGAACCGTTGCCACGCGCCCGCGCCGTCGACGGCCGACGCGTCGTTGAGCGTGGGGTCGCAGCTCTTGAGTCCGGCGAGATAGAGCACCATCACGTAGCCGACCTGGCGCCAGACGGCGGCGACAAGTACGGCGTAGAGGGCGGTGCCCGGCTCGGCCAGCCACTGGTGTTCGAGGCTGCCGAGGCCGAGCCCGCCGAGGATCGTGTTGATTGTGCCGTCGGGTTGGTACTGCACCCGCCAGAACAGGCCGGTGACCGCGAGGGAGAAGACCATCGGCAGGTAGATCGCGCTGCGGTAGATGCCAACTCCGCGGCGCGGCCGGTTGAGCGCGACGGCGAGTGCCAGGCCACCGAGCACCGAGAGCCCGCCGAAGCCGACGGCCCAGATAACGTTGTTGCGCAGTGCTCCCAGGAAGACGCCATCGGAGAACAGGTCGCGGTAGTTGGCAAGGCCGACCGGCTCGGGGGCGCCGAGCCCGTTCCACTTGGTCACCGACAGGTAGAAGCTGTTGAGGGCGGGCCAGAACACCAGCCCGACTTCGATCGTGGCGGGTACCAGCAGGAACACCCACACCACCAGGGGCACCCGGCGACTGAGCGGCCGTCGGTGTGGCACTCCTGCCGGTACCGCCGTGGTGGCGGTCACGACGAGAGGACCTTCTTCGCCGCGTCCTGCCAGCTGGCGAGGATCGCGTTGACGTCACCCGGGGAGTCGAGGAACTTGGTCAGCGCGGTGTCCGCGGTGGTCTGCAGTTCGTCGCTGGAGTCCCGGTTGAAGAACTGCGTGATGGCCGCGGTCTCGTTGAGCATCTTGATGCCCTTCTGTACCAGGGGCGAGAAGCTGCTCGTGTCGACCTTCGGCGAGGTGGGCAGGTTGGAGGACTGGGCCAGCTGGATGAACTGCTGCTGCGCGCCCGGCGAGGCGAGGTACGACAGGAGGTCCTTGGCACCTTGGGGGTTCTTCGACCGGGCGCTGGCGAAGTATCCGTCGGTCGGGGCCTCTTCGGCCAGCGGCACCGAGGGGTTGACGACCGGCACACGGAAGAAGTCGATGTCGTCGGCGACGTCCTTGGCCACGGCGGTGGTCACGAACGCGCCGATGAGATACATGCCGGCCTTCTTGTTCGCCAGCGGCGTGACCGCGTCCTGCCACGAGTACGAGCGGCCCTTGGGGTCGAAGAACTCCAGCAGTTGCTTGTAGTGGTCCATCACCTGCTTGACCTCGGGGCCGTCGAACGCGTGCTTGCCGGCCAGCAGGTCGCGGTGGAACGTCGCGCCGTTGATGCGCAGGTCGAGGTAGTCGAACCAGCCGGACGCGACCCAGGGCGTGGCGCCGGTACCCATCGTCAGGGGCGCGACGCCTTTGCTCTTGAGCGTCCTGCACAGCGCGATGAACTCGTCCCAGGTCGTCGCGGGCTGCACACCCCACTCCTGAAAGGCGGACTTGCGGTAGAACAGGCCCCACCAGTAGTAGTTCGTCGGCACGAAGATCTGCTTGCCGGCGGCGCTGGTGGACAGTTCCTTGAGCGCGGGGGAGAAGTCGGCGCAGGCGCCGGTGCCCGTCCACAGGTCGGACAGGTCGAGCAGGAAACCCTTGCTGGCGTAGTCGCGCGCGACGGAACCGGCGTACCAGGTCAGCACGTCCGGAGGGTTCGCCGAGTTGAGGTATGTGGGCAGCTGGGCGCGGAACGTCTCGATCGCGATGGTGTTGAGTGTGACCTTGCTCTTGGTGTATCCCTCGACCACCTTGGTCAGCGCCGCCTTCGGCGCCGCGTCGGATTGCGAGTTCTGCAGCACCAGCCCGCCGCCGCTGCTTGCGCCGCCCGAGCTGCTGGTGGCGCAGCCGCCGAGGATCGCGGCGGCGCCGAGGCCCCCGAGGCCGCCGAGGAAACCTCGGCGCGAGAGTTCACTGTGGAGCATCGTTGACCCTCCAACGTGCGCGGTGAAAGTCCGTGTTTTTCGAAGGTTGCAACACCGGGGAAGGACAGTCAAGATATCTTCGTAATTAATTGGTAGTTGAGACGGAGATGGCATGGGTGGACGGTTGGCGGGCAGGACGGCACTGGTGACCGGGGCGGCTTCGGGCATCGGCGCTGCCTGCGCCCGGCGGCTGGCCGCCGACGGCGCGGCGGTTCTGCTCACCGATGTCCGGCCGGCCGAGGAGGTCGCCCAACGCATCCGCGATGGCGGCGGCCGCGCGCACGCGCTCGTCGCCGACGTCGCGGACGAGGTGGCGTGGGCGCGAGCCGCGATGCTTGCCCGGGACCAGTTCGGGCCGGTCGGCATCTTGGTGAGCAACGCCTACACCGCGGAGGTCGCCCCAGCCGACGCCACCAGTCGAGCTTCCTGGGACCGGCAGCTCGCGGTGTGCCTGACCGCCACGTTCCTCGGCGTACGGGCGTGCCTGGCCGACCTGCGCGACACGGGCGGCAGCGTCGTGATCATCTCGTCCGTGCATGCCCTGGTCGGCCTGCCCGGCCATCCGGCCTACGCGGCGGCCAAGGGCGGCCTCGTCGCCCTTGGCCGGCAACTCGCCGTGGAATACGGCCCGGTCGTGCGGGTCAACACCGTGCTGCCCGGCCCCATCCGCACCGCCGCGTGGGACAGGGTCACCCCCGCCGATCGGGAACGCAGCATCGCCGAGACGGTCGCGCGCCGGCTCGGGACGCCCGACGAGGTCGCCGCCGCGGTCGCGTTCCTCGCCTCACCCGACGCCAGCTACATCACCGGGGCCAGCCTCGTCGTGGACGGCGGATGGAGCGCGGTGAAATCCTCGGCATGACCACGTCCCACCCCCGTCAAAGGCAACCCAGCAGACCACGCGACCCGATAGGAGACAGGCGAGCATGCGGCAGTACGCGACGCGAGGCGTCCACGGCCAGACGGTCGAGGTCCTCGCACAGCGCATCATGAGCGGGGCGCTCGCGGAGGGTGCCACCCTGGACATCGCGTCGCTGCAGGTGGAGTTCGACGTCAGCCTGACCGTGCTACGCGAGGCGTTGAAGGTGCTCGCCGCCAAAGGAATGGTCGACGCCCGACCCAAACGTGGCACGTTCGTCCGGCCGCGGGCGGACTGGAGCCTACTCGACGGCGACGTCCTGCGCTGGCAGTTCGCCCGGCAGGCCCACCCGAGCCTCTTCGCGGACCTGCACGAGCTACGCAGCATCGTCGAACCGGGCGCGGCGAGCCTCGCCGCCGCACGCGCCACCGACGAAGACCTCGCCACACTCGACGCCGCCCTCACCGCCATGACCGAGGCCGGCGCCGACCCGGCCGCGGCCGTCACCGCCGACCTCGCGTTCCACCGCGCACTGCTCGCCGCCACACACAACGAACTGCTGCTCCGCATGGAGATCGTCATCGAGACCGGCCTCGCCGAACGCGACCGGATGGTGCACGGCGCGCGGGGCAGCAGCTCCCCCGTGCCCAGCCACAAGGCCGTCGTCGACGCGATCCGGCGACACAACCCGACACAGGCCGCCCAGGCGATGCGCAAGCTGCTGCAGAAGGCCATCCAGGACGTGGCGAACCTGGCCGGCGACCAGGAACCCGCATGAAAATCGACAAGATCGAGACCTTCCTGGTACCACCGCGCTGGCTGTTCTGCCGAGTGTCCACCGACGACGGTCTGGTCGGCTGGGGCGAGCCCATCGTCGAGGGCCGCGCCGAGGTCGTACGCGCCGCCGTCGCGGTACTCGCCGAATACCTCATCGGCGAGGACCCGCTAAGGATCGAACACCACTGGCAGGTACTCACCAAAGGCGGCTTCTACCGCGGTGGGCCGGTACTGTCCAGCGCTGTCGCGGGCATCGACCAGGCGCTGTGGGACATCGCCGGCAAGGCGTACGGCGCACCGGTACACGCCCTGCTCGGCGGGGCGGTCCGCGACAGGGTCCGCGTCTACGCATGGGTCGGCGGCGACGAACCGTCGCAGATCGCCGACGCGGTC
>JBPYFB010000406.1:0-5990 GCA_051986465.1 Rugosimonospora sp. | reverse complement strand
CGGTATCCCGGTGGCTCGTACGCGGACATCTACCACTGGCAGACCAACACCACCGACGGCGGTTACGTCGCGCCGAACACGAGCTTCGACACGTTCATGGGTACCGTCCGGGCGGCCGGCGTGCAGCCGATCATCATCGCCGACTACGGGTCCGGTACCCCGCAGGAGGCGGCGGACTGGGTGCGGTACGCCAACGTGACGAAGGGGTACGCCGCAAAGTACTGGACGGTCGGCAACGAGAACTACGGCAACGGCCATTACGGCGCGAACTGGGAGGCGGACAACCACGCCGACAAGAGCCCGACCGGGTACGCCAACGAGGTCGTCGCCTACTCGGACGCGATGAAGGCCGTGGATCCGACCATCAAGGTGGGCGCGGTACTGACGATGCCGGCGAACTGGCCGGACGGGCTGACCGGCGGCGGTGACTCGGGTACCTGGAACCAGACGGTACTGAGCCTCGCCGGCTCGAAGATCGACTACGTCGACCTGCACTGGTACCCGGGCGGCTCCAGCGCGGCGGACTCGCTCACCAAGTCCGCCCAGATCAACGACGCGATCTACATGGTACGCCAGCAGATCGCGAAGTACGCCGCAGCCAACGCCTCGAATATCGGCATGAGCCTGACCGAGACGAACGTGGGCGTGGGCGAGAACACCCAGCCCGGCGCCCTGTACCTCGCCGACGTCTACAGTGGACTCTTCGAGAACGGCGTGTTCACCGTCACCTGGTGGAACGTCCACAATGGAATCGGCAACGTATCAACAGTGGCCGGACAGACCGACTACAACGACTTCGGCATGCTCTCCAGCGGCAACTGCACCCCCGACGGTACGACCTGCGAGCCGGCGCTGAACACGCCCTTCGCGCCGTACTGGGGCCTGTCCATGATGAACGCGTTCGCGCACCCGGGCGATCAGTTCATCCGGGCCGGTACCGACCAGGCGCTGGTCACCGCGCACGCGGTACGCCGGGCCAACGGCGACCTCGCGGTGCTGCTCGTGAACAAGGACCCGGACAACGCGTACCCGGCGACCATCTCCTACGCCGGATACAGCCCGGCGGCGGGCGCGCCCACGGTGTACTCGTTCACCAACGGCGCGACCGGCGTCAGCAGCGCGCAGACCGGTACGGCCACCAGCCAGACCCTGCCGCCGTACTCGCTGACCACGATCGTGCTGCACCCGTCCGGTACCGTCGCCGGCCCGCCCGGGGCGCCCGGTCAGCCCACCGCGAGCGGCGTCACCGACCGCGGCGCGACGATCTCCTGGCCGGTCGCGACCGCCGGTAAGAACCCGATCGCCAAGTACGAGGTGTACCGCCAGAACGGCACGGTCAGCGAGCAACTGGGCGAGACCCCGGGTACCTCGTTCACCGTCGGCAACCTCAACCCGGGCAGCCGGTACACGGTGAACGTCCTCGCCCGCGACACCGCCGGCAACGTCTCCTGGGCCTCGCCGCCGCTCACCTTCGCGACCGGCGCCCCGGCCACGAGCACCTGCTCCGTGCGGTTCACCGACGCCAACGACTGGGGCAACGGCTACGTCGCGAGCATCGACATCGCCAACACCGGCCCGAACCCGATCAACGGTTGGACGCTGACCTTCCGCTGGCCGACCGGGTGGCAGCAGATGAACGGCGGCTGGAACGGCAACTGGCAACAGAACGGCAACACCGTAACGGTCACCAACGTTGATTACGACGCCGCGCTCGCGGCGGGCGGCGGCGCGACGAACATCGGCTTCGTCGCCGGGTACAGCGGGCCGAACATCCTGCCCGCTGCGTTCACCCTCAACGGAACCGTCTGCTCCGCAGGCTGAGACACGCGGCGCGCACGGCGGCCGCCCGGGTCAGTCCCGGGCGGCCGCCCTCATATCTTCGGCGTCGCCGGCGGCTTCGCCGCTTGACCGATGCCGACGCGCTTTCTTGCGCGGTATGCGCTGACCGCCGCCCGGTTGCCGCAGCCGGCCTCGCAGAACCGCTTGGACCGGTTCTTGGACAGGTCGACGAGGACGCCGCCGCAGTCCGGGTACTCGCAGATGCGCAGCCGGCCCAGTTCGCCGCTGCGTACCACGTCCACGAAGGCCATCGCCGCCTCGACCGCCATCCGGGTGGCCAGCGGCGCGTCCTGCGACGTGGCGTGCAGGTGGTACGGCCGCCCCTCGTGCCGTACGAGCTGGGGGAGGGCCCGCGACTCGCGCAGCAGCCGGTTGACGATACGCACCACACCGTCCTCGTCCTCGTACCAGACGCGGCGCAGCTTCGGGCGCAGCTCGTGGACCGCCCGCAGTTCCGCCTCGGTGCGGTCATGCCGGCCGGTCCACCCGTACGCGCGCAGGAACGCGTCGAGCGCCGCCACGTCGGGCAGTTGCTCGCCATCGCTGCCGTCGGTGTTGACGAGCGCGACGGCGGCGGCGAGGCCGACCTCCGTGTCATCGGCAAAAACCACGTTGACTCCTGTCACCCGCACGGCTACTGTCACAAGCATAATAAGCTTTTAGTCATTACGGGGGACTCATGCGCCAGCACCGCTCCGCCGGCACCGGCCTCGCGCTGGCGGTGCTGTCCGCGGCCACGTTCGCCACGTCCGGTACGTTCGCGCGATCGCTGATCGGGGCGGGCTGGTCGCCCACTGCCGTGGTCATCTGCCGCGTGGGCGTCGCGGCGCTGGTGCTCGCCGGTCCCGCCGCGTGGTCGCTGCGCGGCCGGTGGCACCTGCTGCGCCGCAACCTCGGCATGGTCGGGCTGTTCGGCGTGCTCGGCGTGGCGACCGCGCAGGCGTGCTTCTTCAACGCGGTGCGGTACCTGCCGATCGGCGTCGCGCTGCTCCTCGAGTACCTCGGCATCATCCTCGTCGTCGGCTGGGTCTGGCTGGTGCACGGGCAGCGCCCCCGGCGGCTGACCGTCGCCGGCTCGGCGGCGGCACTGGTCGGCCTGGTCTTCGTGCTCGACCTCACCGGCGGTGCCCGGCTGGACCCGATCGGCGTGCTGTGGGGCCTGGGCGCCGCGGTCGGCCTCGCGGCGTACTTCCTGCTCTCCGCGCGCGGCGGCAGCGGCCTGCCCTCGACGGTGCTGGCCAGCGGCGGCATGGCGGTCGGTGCCGTGGTCCTGCTCGCCCTCGGCCTCGCCGGGGCGCTGCCGCTGCACGCCCGCCTCGGCCAGGTCAGCCTCGCCGACCACCGGATCAGCTGGCTCGTCCCGATCGCCGGCCTGTCGCTCGTCGCCGGTGTCGTCTCCTACGTCACGGGTATCGGCGCGGCGCGGGCCCTGGGCGCCCGGCTGTCGTCGTTCGTCGGGCTGACCGAGGTCATGTTCGCGATCCTGATCGCGTGGCTGGCACTGGGCGAACTGCCGACGTCGGTCCAACTGGTGGGCGGCGTGCTGATCGTCGCCGGGGTGGCGCTGGTGCGCCTCGACGAGCTGCGTACCGGTCAGCGCAGGACGGGCAGCACGTCCGCCGCGGACCGGCCGGTGGCCCGCTCCACGAACGCGACCGGGTCGGCGACCGCGGCGAGCAGGTTGGTGGTCTCGCGCAGCGGGCCGCCCACGGCCGGCCCGGGTACCGGCAGGTCCGCGGCGTCCGCCAGATCGAGGTAGTGCACCACCGACTCCATCAGCGCGATGCGCAGCGCCTCACCGAGCGGCAGCACGGCCACTCCCGCATACGAAACCGGCTGCTGCGCGTCGATGCCGGACGCCTGGGCCAGCGCCCGCGGTGCCACCTTCGCGAACCGGTCCACCAGCTCGGCGCGCGGGTGCTGGCGGGCCAGCTCGACGGCGCGGTCGCGGACCATGCCCGCCATGCTGGTCGAGGGGCCGCCGGGGACGTTGAACATCGCCAGCAGGGCGGCGGCATCGGTGTGGGTCAGCGGTCCGTCTGCCGGGGGCGCGTCGCAGATCTGCAGCAGCGCCACCGGGAACGCGCTGTGGTGGGCGTACAGGTCGGCGACGCTCCAGCCGGGCAGCCGGGTGGGCGCGTGCCACTCGTCGTCGCGTAGCGATATGCCGGCCTGCGCCCACGCTTCCCACATCAGCTCAAGGCATGACACCACAGTCATCGCAGTAGCCCCTCCGCCCCTCAGCCCGCCACCCGTCCGCTCCATCCTGCCCGTCGGGCGGCGGCCGCGCTGCCGGTTCCCCGTGTCGGTCTCACGACCCCGGCCTCAGGAAGGTACCCCGGGCGAGCGCGGTGCAGCGCTCGCCCGGGACTATCGCGCTAGCTGGCGGTACAGGAGGCGGTCACGCCGGTACCCGAACCGTTCGCCTGGAACCCGAAGCTGGTCGAGGTACCCGCGCCGAGACTGCCGTTGTAGCTGGCGTTGGCGACTTGGACGGTACCGCTCGTACCGGTGTTCACCCCGTTCCACAGGTTGGTGATGGTGGTACCGCTGGGCAGCGTGAGGGTGACCCGCCACCCGTTGATGGCCGCGGCGCCCGCGGTCACGTTCACGTTCGCCACGAAGCCGCCGGCCCACGAGCTGGCGACGCTGAAGCTCGCCGCGCAGCTACCGGCGGTACCCGTCGAGCGGCTCGGGCTCGCCGACACCACGCGGCTGGGCGAGGCGGAAACCGTTGCACTGGACGAGATGACGGGGGAGACGCTGGCGCTGGGGGAGGTGACCCGGCTCGGGCTCGGCGACCCGCCCGTCACGATCGGCGACGGGCTCGTGCTCGGTACCGTGCCGCCGGTGCTCGACAGCACGACGACCGACTCCGCCGGGATCGAGACCGAGCCGCCCGAGAGGGTACTCGTCGCGATCGTCGGGTTCGCCTTGTTGTACAGGTACTCCGTCGACGAGGCGCCGGTGATGCCGAGGCTCGCCGTGCTCACCGTGTACGCGTTCGCCGGGTCCGCGTTGGCGAGCAGTACCGCGTACCCGCCGCCGGGCTGGCTTGCGTAGTAGCTGTAGATGTTCGGTGTGGACACGGCGAGGGTACCGACGGTCGCGCCGGGTACGGCGAGCTTCGCCGCGAGCTGGTACCCGTAGTACGGCGGGTACGGCGTGTTCACCGCCGGTTCGCCGCTGGAACCGGAGGAGAACATGCCGAAGTCCGCGGTCGGCGTGCCGTAGTTGTGCACGTCCCACCAGTCCACGCTCTGCGCGCCGAACGACAGCCACTCCAGGGCGTTGGCCGCCGCGAACAGGGCGCCGACCGGCTCCTCGTTCCACTCGTTGGCGGTCTGCGACATGTTGGTCTCGCCGACCACGAAGTAGGAGGTCGGGTCGTATGTGGACAGTGCCGCCTTCACTTCGGCGGCCGCGGCCGGAATGTTGTCGATGAGCTCCATAATGGACTGTGTGCTCTCGGTCGGTACCCCGTTGATGGGGTACCAGTGCACGTCGGCGCAGTCGATGTAGGCGGCGTCGGCCTGCAGGATCGTGTTGTTCCAGTTCTGCCAGCCGTCGACTCCGGCGCCGGGCGCGAGGTTGCCGTCCATCGCGTAGTCATAGCAGATCTTCGCGTTCGGGTCGGCCGCCTTCATCGCCTGCATGTAGGGTGCCGCGTTGGTCGCGTACGAGGAGGCGGTGTGCGCGCCGGAGTGGGTGTCGGTCTCCCACGACCCGTACACCTCATTGCCGATCTCCCACAGCGTGACGCCCTGCCCGGCAGTGGCCGACTGGCGCACCCAGGCCGCGGCGCTCGCCGCCGTGTCCGACCCGTAGTTGATGGTGACGAACTTCTGGCCGCCCGTGATGGCGTCGACCTGGCTCGAATACTGGGCGAAGTTGACTGGCTGGACCGAGTTGTTGACGGTGTTGGGCTGCCACATGTACTGGTCGGCCCAGGAGCCGCCCGGGTACCGGATGAGCCCGGTACCCGCCGAGGACAGGTTGCTCGCGATCGACGCGTCCACGAAGTTGGTGTCCCAGGCGGCGGTGTTGACGCCCAACGGCTTCAGCGGTCCGGACAGCGTGTTGTGCGCCGAGCCTTGGCTGGGGCCCGAACAGGTGATGGTCGGCACCGGGTTGCTGGTGCCGTTGTAGGT
>JBPYFB010000405.1:0-7767 GCA_051986465.1 Rugosimonospora sp. | reverse complement strand
CCGGTACCACGAGCTGCTGTCCGATGTGGACGGTCTGGTGCCGGTACGGGACCCGGACTACGGCACGACGAACTTCCAGTCGTTCTGGGTGCTGCTGGACGAGTCGTTCGGGCGCTCGCGCGACGAGGCGCTCGCGGAGCTCGCGGTGGCCGGCATCTCCGCGCGTCGCGGCATCATGGCCGCCCACCTGGAGCCGGCGTACGCCGACGGGGCCGGTTCGCCGGCGGCACTCGCGCCGCGGCCACTGCCGGTCACCGAGCGGCTGACCCGGAACTCGTTGATCCTCCCGCTGTACCAGGAGCTGAGCGAGGCCGACCAGGACCACGTCGTGGACACCCTGCGCAAGCTGAGCCACTGATGCCCACCGACCTGCTGATCGCGGGCGCGGGCGGCTTCGCCAGGGAGACCGTCTCCGCGGTGGCAGCGGTCAACGAGGTCACCCCGACCTTCCGGCTGCTCGGACTGCTCGACGACGACCCGGCCCTGCACGGCACCAGCAGGGCCGGCGCGACCGTCCTCGGTGGACTGTCCATGGTGGACGCCTACCCGGACGCCTCGGTCGTGCTGTGCCTCGGCAACCCGCGCAGCTTCAGGGTACGGGCCAGGGTGGTGGAGCGGCTGGGGCTGGCCTCCCACCGGTATGCCACCATCGTGCACCCGTCGGCCAGCGTGGGTCTGGGCTGCATGCTGGGGCCCGGCACCGTGGTGCTGGGGCAGAGCGTGCTGACCTCCGATGTCACGGTCGGCGGCCACGTGGCCGTCATGCCGCACTGCGTGCTCACCCATGACTGCGTGATCGAGCAGTACGCGACGCTCGCCTCCGGGGTGCGGCTGGGCGGGGGCGTCCGGCTGCGCGAGGGCTGCTACGGCGGCGCCGGGGCCTTGATCCGCGAGGGTGCCACGGTCGGCGCGGGAGCGTTGATCGGCATGGGCTCGGTCGTGCTGCGCGACGTGCCGTTCGGCGAGGTCTGGGCCGGCAATCCCGCGCGCCGGCTGCGCGGCGGCGTCCCCCTCGCCCGCGGCCCCGCCCCGTCGGGCGCCGCGAATGTTGTCGCCGGCGTGGCGGCCGGCATCACCGTGGAGGACTACTGAGCATGACAAGGATTCCGCTCGTCGATCTGCAGGCGGCGCACGCCGAGGTGGCTGAGGAGATCGAGGCCGGCTTCAAGCGGGTCATCGCGGAGACGGCCTTCATCGGCGGCGTCGAGGTGAGCGCGTTCGAACGCGAGTACGCGGCGTTCACTGGCCTGCCACACTGCGTCGGTGTGGCCAACGGTACCGACGCCCTCGAGTTGGCGCTGCGTGCCGCTGGGGTCGGACCGGGCGCCGAGGTGGTGCTGCCGGCGAACACGTTCATCGCGACAGCCGAGGCGGTGGCCCGCACCGGCGCTCGCGTGGTGCTCGTCGACGCGGATCCGGAAACCTACCTGATGGACGCGGACGCCGCGCTGGCCGCGGTAACTCCGGCGACCCGCGCGATCGTGCCGGTACACCTCTACGGCCAGCTCGCCCCCGTGGAGCGGTTGGTGGACGGGCTGGCCGGCGGCCGGGTGACGGTGGTGGAGGATGCGGCACAGTGCCAGGGCGCCACCCGCCACGGTCACGCCGCCGGCTCCTGGGGGATCGCCGCCACCAGCTTCTACCCCGGAAAGAACCTGGGTGCGTACGGCGACGCGGGCGCCGTGGTGAGCACGGACGAGTCGCTGGCCCGCACGGTACGGACGTTGGCCAACCATGGCGGGCTCAGCAAGTACACGCACGACCTCGTCGGGTGCAACAGCCGGCTGGACGGGCTGCAGGCGGTGGTGCTGCGGGCGAAGCTGGCCCGGCTCGGCGCGTGGAACGCCGCCCGGCGTGCCGCCGCCCGGCGTTACGACGCCATGCTCGCCGGTCTGGATGTGGTGCGACCGGTGACGCTGTCCGGCAACGAGCACGTCTGGCACCTGTACGTGATCCAGGTACCGAGCGACCGTGACGAGGTGCTGCGCGCGCTGAACGAGGCCAGCATCGGCGCCGGAATCCATTACCCGACACCGATCCACCTGACGCCTGCGTTCGCGGACCTCGGGTACCGGGCCGGTGACTTCCCGGTCAGCGAGGCGGCCGCCGGGCGGATCCTGTCCCTTCCGCTGTACCCGCAGATCACGGCCGACGCCCAGGCGAAGGTGGTCGACGCTCTCGCAGCCGCGCTCAAAGGGTGACCCGTAAAGAAGACAGGGCGAGCGCGGTTATGGAATCGGGTTGACCACTTGGCCGGCACGCGGGCCGTCGATCCAGAGATTTTCGGACCAGACGTTGCCCGGGGCGGCGGGACACCAACCGACCACCGCGCTAAAGGATCCGCCGTCGGGGTGGTACTTCGTGGAGAACCGGTTGTTGGTGATCTTCACATCGTGCACGCCGGGCGATCCCGAGCAGTCGGCCGGATAGCCGCCGGCCCACATGATGTGACCCGAACCGGCGAGCCAGTTTCCGTCGATCGTGGTGTTGATCACCGGGCCGTTCTGGCTGTACAGAGCGATCAAGTTGTTGCCGTCGTTGTTCGGGTCGTCGAAGGTGTTGTGCCGGATCACGATCGGAGCGGCGTTGCCGCCATCGAAACCGAACGCCGCGACGTGGTCGCCGGAGAAGAACGTCAAGTCGTGAACGAAATTGTCCTCGACTGTCACGTTGCCGTATGGGTTGATGGCGTCTGTGACGAGTGAAATATTGCTCGACCGGATGATCGTACCCGGGGCAGCGGACAGTATGCCGTACTGGCACTCCTTCGTCGACGATCCAATGATGGTGACGTGTTCGACCGTCAAATTCTGTGCCCCGAGGCCCTGATGGATCGCGCCGGCCAGCGCGCCGTTGTTGCAATTGATTCGTACATTTCGAATCGTGACGTTCGAGGCCGACACCGAAATCGACCCGACGATGTCAAGGTTCTGGACGAGCTGCCCGGCTCGCTGCGCGAAGTACAGCTGCTTGCTCGCTGAATAGTCCGGATCGGTCGCGGCGTTGGCCAGCGTCACGCCCGCCTGCACGCCGGTGTTGCTGGCATTCGGAAAGCCGGTAGGTCCGGCATTGGCCGGCCCCTTCGCGGTCGAGGGCTTGGGCGAGGCCGGAGCGGATCGGGATCCGGACGGGGATGCCGAGGCGGACCCCATCGAAGATCCGCTGGGCTGCGGCGACGCCGAGGTCGACGCGCCTGGGGCGACGATCGAACCGAGGTTGCCAACCGTCTTGTCCGATCCCGACCCATGGGTGGTCCAGACCCAGGCGGCGGACACCAGAAGCAGCGTCCCGACCACCGCGGCCGCCACGGCGATTGCCCGGCGACGGCGCGTGCGATGGCGCTGCGTATCGGTCCGGGTGTTGGGGACAATTTCGTCGTAGACGGCCCGATCCATCGTGTCACGGCTCCCGGCGCCTCGGCGCGTCTCGCGGATGCGACAGTCCGCCCGCGGCCGGCGCGCTCCGGCCGAGCGAAACGTGCCGCAGGCGGCTGAATCCCGCGGATCGTAGCATGCTGTGGCCAGCTCAATCGGAGATTCCGCCGAATTGCGCGTTGATCGATGTTTCAGTACGCCTTAGGTGTCCGAGATCCGCTACGAGCCTTTGGTACACAACGGCTCGGTCGGTTATACGACACTCCGGCGGGCCCGTCGGTGCGCTCGACTCGGCATCTTCTGTTGGCTGTCTAAATAGAAGCGCGCTTTTAGCCGAACGTCTGGCAGAGTCCGGCTCCTAGGCTCTGCGTTGCCGATTAACCTCGTGCCATCCTCTGTGAGATTGGGTGTCTTCTGCCGCGGCCGCCTGGGGGGCACGGTGGGACGTTTCAAGGAGTCTCCATGCGGTTGTGGTCGCGTGTCCCTGGACGCATTATCTTTCTTTTGATAGTCGCGGTGGCTCTACTCGGGCTGCCGCAATCAGCTGTTCCGGCACTCGCCGCGGCGCCCTGCGGTTCGGGTTCAAACCCGGTGGAGTGCGAGAACTCCAAGACGGGGACACCGATGGCGGATTGGTATTCACCAGGAGCCTGGGGCGATATCGAGGGCTTCACCGACCAGGTGAGCTACAAGGCGGGCGACACCATCAAGTTCCGGGTGCAGTCGCCGGTGCAGTACTCCATCGAGGTCTACCGGCTCGGCTGGTACGGCGGCGACGGTGCGCGCCTGATGCCGACCTCGCCCACCACTCTGTACCCGGCCAAGACCCAGCCGTCATGCCTCACCGATCCGTCGACCGGTCTGGTCGACTGCGGGAACTGGGCGGTCACGTCGACCTGGGTCGTGCCATCGGACGCGGTCTCCGGCCTGTACCTCGCCGAGCTGGACCAGCACGACGGCAATGGGCTGATGCCCTACCCGTTCATCGTCCGCGACGAGGCCAGCCACTCGGCCGTCGTGGTGCAGACCTCCGACGAGACCTGGCAGGCATACAACCAGTGGGGCGGCCAGAACCTGTACGACGGTGGGGGTCCCGCCCCGGACGGCCGTGCCTACAAGGTCAGCTACAACCGGCCGATCTCGGTAGCCGGTGACAACGGCATCTTCGGCTCTGAGTACGCGATGATCCGATGGCTGGAGCGCAACGGCTACGACGTGAGCTACCTGTCCGGTGTCGACGTGTCCACGAAGGGCTCACTGCTGCTCAACCACCACGTCTTCATGTCCTCCGGGCACGATGAATACTGGAACCAGGCGCAGTGGGACAACGTGACCGCGGCGCGTGCCGCCGGCGTGAACCTGGCCTTTTTCAGCGGCAACGAGGTCTTCTGGCGCACCAGGTTCGAGGCGAGCACCGACAGCAGTCACACGGCCAACCGGACGCTCGTCTGCTACAAGATGACCAAGCTGGAGTTCACGCCGCCCGACGGTGTGCCCGACCCGACCGGGCAGTGGACCGGCACCTGGATGGATCCGGCCGGGGCGGGTACCGGGGGCGGGACACCGCAGAATCAGCTCACAGGGACGCTCTTCATGGCCAACGGGTACCGGTACGACGCGATGACCGTACCGGCGGCCTACGCCAAACTGAGGCTGTGGCGGAACACCACGATCGCCAGCCTGACCGGAAACCAGGTGGCTACGTTCCCCACCGGTACCCTCGGCTACGAGTGGGACGTCGACGCGGAAAACGGCTCCCGGCCGGCAGGGGCAGTCGACTTCTCGTCGACCACCATAAACATCACCGACGGCACGTTGTTGCAGGACTACGGGAACCGGTACGGCAACGGCACCGCGACGCACAGCATCGTCGAGTACCGTGACCCGGCCTCGCACGCCCTGGTCTTCGGGGCCGGCACGGTCCAGTGGTCGTGGGGTCTGGACGCGAACCACGAAGGGAACGTCACCACCGAGGACCCCCGGATGCAGCAGGCGACAGTGAACCTGCTCGCGGACATGGGGGTGCAGGCGACCACGCTACAGTCCAACCTCATCCAGACCGGAGCGTCAACCGATACGACCGGACCCAACGTCACCGTCACCGCACCGGCCGCCGGCGCAACGGTGCCGGTGATGTCGCAGGTGACCGTCACCGGAACGGCCGCGGACATCGGTGGTGGCCAGCTCGCCCGGGTGGAGGTGTCGGTCGACGGAGGCACCACGTGGCACGCCGCGATCGGCCTTGCGACCTGGACCTACAATTGGACGCCGACGCAGCAGGGCCCGGCACAGATTCAGGTGCGCGCAGTTGATGACAGCCTCAACACCGGTGCTGTCGCGACGCTGGCGGTGACAGTCGGCCCGCAGCAGTGCCCGTGCTCGATCTTCCCGGCGAATGCGACGCCAGGACAGGTCAACGCCGGGGACAACGGCGCGGTGGAGCTGGGTGTCAAGTTCCGCACCACGGTCGCGGCCTCGGTGACCGGCATCCGCTTCTACAAGTCGAGCGCGAACACCGGCACGCACAAGGGCGATCTGTGGTCCTCGACCGGGCAGCTGCTGGCGACCGGTACCTTCACGAACGAGACCGCGTCCGGCTGGCAGACGCTCAACTTCTCCTCGCCCGTACCGGTGAAAGCCAATACCACCTATGTCGCCTCCTATCTCGCGCCCAACGGTGGCTACTCCGCCGACGGCGGCTACTTCACCAGCCAGGGGGCCGGCCTTGTGCCGATGCAGGCTCTGCAGTCCGGAGTCGACGGTAGCAATGGCGTCTATCATTACGGCGCGGGCGGCGGGTTCCCGAGCTCGAGCTACAACGACACCAACTACTGGGTCGACGCCATTATCGACACCACCGCGGCAAGTACCGACCCACCGCAGGTGACCGGAGTCACGCCCGGCAACGGTGCCACCGGCGTGTCCATCGCTTCCGCTGTGTCCACAACCTTCAACGAGGGCCTGGACTCGAGCACGATCCAGTTCACCCTCAAGGACGCGGCCAACGCCGCGGTTCCCGCAACGGTCAGCTACGACGCGGGGACCAGGACGGCGACCCTGAGGCCATCCGGCCAGCTGTCGTTGAGCAGCGGCTACACGGCGACGATCTCGGCGAGCGATCTCTGGGGCAACACGATGACGGCGCCCTACACTTGGTCGTTCACGACCAGCGCGACGCCGCCCGCGGTAACCTGTCCGTGCTCGATCTGGGCTGACGCCGCGACACCCGCCACAGTCGACGCCGACGACCCCAATGCGCTCGAGGTCGGCACCCGGTTCAGCTCGGCGATTGACGGATACATCAGCGGAGTCCAGTTCTACAAGGCGCCCACGAACACTGGCGTGCACACCGGTACACTGTGGACGAACACCGGCACCCTGCTGGCCACGGGTACGTTCCAGAACGAGACGGCATCCGGTTGGCAGACGCTGACGTTCGCGGCGCCCGTTCCGATCACTGCCAACACGCCCTACGTGGTGTCCTACTACGCACCCAACGGCCACTACTCGGCGGACGCCGGATACTTCAGCCGGGCACAGTTCAACTACCCGCTGACTGGGCTCGCCGACGGTACCTCCGGGGCCAACGGCGTGTACCGGTACGGTACGGAGAGCTCGCCGAATTTCCCGACAAGCACCTACGGCTCCGCCAACTACTGGGTCGATCCCGTGTTCACCACGACCGCACCGGCCGGGGGCGGCACTGCCCCGGCCGGACAGGCGGCCAACCTGACAGTCACGTTCGCTTCAGCGGTTGCTCCGGCGTCCATTACGATAACCGCGACCGCAACCACGACCGCGGCCGAGGCGGGCGAGGGGACGGCGATGCCGGGCACCGTCAGCTACGACCAGAAGTCCCACACGGCCACCTTCACTCCCTCCGGGAAGCTGGTGCCGCTCGCCACCTACAAGCTGGTCGCTTCGGCAACCGACACCTCGGGACGGGCGGTGAAGGCGATCAGCTGGACGTACACGGCGCCGAAGCCAGTGCGACCTCCACTGCCCGGACTCAACCCGTCGGATGCGCCCCAAGGACCCGCCGCCGTGGTCCCCACGACGCAGGATGTCGTGAACCGCAGGACGACGGCGGTCCCAACAGGTAGGTAATCTCTGACAACACCGGCCGCCGGGGCTCTGCATGCGAGGGCCTCGGCGGTGTACTTGGGGAGGGTCGACCGTGAGCAGCGTCAGCGTCGTCATACCTTGCTACAGGTACGGGCGTTACCTCGCGGACTGCACGCGAAGCGTCCTCGAACAGCAGGACGGTGTCGACGTTCGCGTGCTCATCATCGATGACGCCTCGCCCGACGACTCCGCAGAGGCGGCGCGCGCGCTGGCGGCCGCCGACGGCCGCATCGAGGTCCGCGTACATGAGGTCAACCGCGGCCACATC
>JBPYFB010000404.1:0-19884 GCA_051986465.1 Rugosimonospora sp. | reverse complement strand
GATGGCTGTTGTGCTGCGTACGCTGGGGCCGCTTGTCGCCGCGCTGCGCGCGGAAGGGTACCAGGTGATCGGCCCGACCCTGCGCGACGGCGCGATCGTGCTCGCCGCGCTCGAATCGGCCGACGAGTTGCCGCACGGCTGGGGCGTCACCACCGGCCCGGGTCGGTATCGGCTGCGCCGCCGCGACGACCGCGCCGCCTTCGGGCACGCCGCCGGCCCCACGTCCTGGAAGACCTACCTGCACCCGCCGCGCCATCCACTCTGGACAGCCGACCGGGAGCTCGCGGTCAGCGAGGACGAGCAGCCGGCGCCGCGCTACGCGTTCCTCGGGGTACGCGCGTGCGACCTGCACGCGATCGCGGTACAGGACCGGGTGCTCGGCGCGGTGGACGGCGAGTACGCGCGGCGCCGGGCCGGGTTGTTCATCGTCGCCGTCTCCTGTACCGAGCCGGCCAGCACGTGCTTCTGCGCCTCGGCCGGCCAGGGCCCCGCGGTCGACCCCGGTGGCGACCGGGCCGCGACCGACCTGGCGATGACAGAGCTGGCCGGCTGCGAGGCGGTCCGCTACGTGGTCGAGGCGCGCACCCCCGCCGGCCAACGGCTCCTCGACGCCATTCCCACCGAACCCGCGCCCGACGCGGACGTGCACCGGGCGCGGGACGAGGTGGTGGCGGCCGCCGGGCGGATGAGCCGGTCACTGCCCGAAGGAGACCTGCGCGCCCTGCTGGCCGGCAACCTCGAATCGCCGCGGTGGGACGAGGTGGCGTCCCGCTGCCTGTCCTGCGGCAACTGCACGATGGTCTGCCCCACCTGCTTCTGCACGACCATCGAAGACACCACCGACCTCACCGGCGAGCACGCCCAGCGCTGGCTGCGCTGGGACTCCTGTTTCGACCTGGACTTCTCGTACCTGCACGGCGGGGCGGTGCGCACCTCCACCCGCAGCCGGTACCGGCAGTGGCTCACCCACAAGCTGGGCACCTGGCACGACCAGTTCGGCGAGTCCGGCTGCGTGGGCTGCGGCCGGTGCATCGCCTGGTGCCCCGTCGGCATCGACATCACCGAAGAGCTGGCCGCGCTCCAGCCACCTCAACGGGTCCAGGCACCTTGACGATCGGAGGCATCATGCACCGGCTCGGCATCCCGCTCGCCTTCGCGGCGGCGGCCATCAGCGGCGTGGCGGTCTTCGTCAACGGGTACGGTGTGCGCGCCGTACCCGACGCGACCGTATACACGACCGCCAAGAACCTCGTCGCGGCCGGCGTCCTGGTGGTTGTCGCCGCTGTGTGGTCGAGGCGTGCGGTGCAACGGCCGCGTACCAGGCGGCACTTGGCGGGGCTGGCCGCGGTCGCCGTGGTTGGCGGCAGCGTACCGTTCGTGCTCTTCTTCGAAGGGCTGGCCCGCGCCTCCTCGGCGCACGCCGCATTCGTGCAGAAGACACTCGTTGTCTGGGTGGCTCTGCTCGCCGTACCGCTGCTTCGCGAGCGCCTGCGCGCAACGCACGTCGCAGCGATGGCGCTGATCGTCGGCGGCCTGATCGCGCTCGACGGCGGGCTGCGCGGCTTCCGGCTGGGCGACGGCGAGGTGCTCATCCTCGCCGCCACGCTGCTGTGGGCGGTCGAGGTGATCGTCGTTCGGGCGTTGCTCCGTGACCTCGCACCGTCGACCGTGGCGGTGGCCCGGATGGGCGGCGGTGTACTGATCCTGCTCGGCTGGGTCGCGGCCACCGGCAAGCTTGGCGGGCTGGCCCACCTCGGCACGCATGGGTGGTTGTGGTCCGCGGCGACCGGTGTCATCCTCGCCGGCTACGTCGCCACCTGGTTCACGGCGCTGTCCCGCGCGCGGGCGGTCGACGTGACGGCCGTCCTGACGCTCGGCGCGCCGGTCACCGCCCTACTGGCGCTGGCCGTCAAGGGCACGCCGGTACACGTCCCGGCCGCGTGGGGGATGGCACTGGTCGCGGTCGGTGCCGGGCTCGCCGCGATCGCCCGGGTAGCCGATTCACGGAAGCTGGTCTCCCCGTGATGGGCAGGACGGTGGTAATCGGCGTCGGCAACCCGTACCGCTGCGACGATGGCGTCGGGCCCGCGGTCCTCGAACTCCTCGTGGCACGCGGAGTTCCGGAAGTGTTGCTGGCGGCCAGCCTCGGCGACACGGCGGAGCTGATCGAGCTGTGGGACGGCGCGCGGCTGGCGATCGTGGTGGACGCGCTGCGCGTCGAAAGTCCGCACCCCGGCCGGGTGCACCGCGTGGTGGTACGCGATCCGCCGGGCGGGCACGGTGGCGCGGCCAGCTCCCACGCCATGGACCTCGGTGAGGCCGTGGAGTTGGCACGGGTGCTGGGCCGCATGCCCGCGGAGTTGGTGCTCTACGTCATCGAGGTAAGCCGCGTGGGGTACGGCGAAGGGCTCAGCTCGGCGGTCGACGCGGCGGCCCGACGGGTCGCCCGCGATGTCGCCACCGAGCTGGCATCGGCCAAGGCGTCCAGGCGCAACGACGGTGCGCCCCGCCGGGCCGGGACCTTCGGCACTGCCGGGATCCGCCGCGGCGGGTGAACGTGAAGGTGGGATGGATCAGCCCAGGGAGGGAAACACGATGACGTACCGGGTAGCCATCAACGGCTTCGGCCGCATCGGCCGGGATTACCTGCGGTGCCTGCTGGAGCGCGGCCTGCTGGGTCGCGGTATCGACGTGGTCGCGGTCAATGACCTGTGGGACGCCGGTACCCTGGCGCACCTGCTGACCTACGACTCCACGTTCGGCCGGCTGCGCTGGGACGTCGCGCACGACGCCGCGAATCTCCTCGTTGACGGGCACGGCATCGCGGTGACGCGCCAGCGCGATCCGGCCACATTGGACTGGGGCGCGCTGCGCGTGGACCTGGTCATCGAAGCCACCGGCAAGCTGCGGGCGCGCGACGACGCGGCGGCGCACCTGAAGGCGGGCGCCCGGCGCGTGCTCATCTCCGCGCCCGGCAAGAACGTGGACGCGACGCTGGTGGCCGGCGTGAACGAGCACACATTCGATCCGGTACGCCACGAGATCGTCTCCGCCGCGTCGTGTACCACCAACTGCGTGGCCCCGATGGCGTCGGTGTTGCATGGCGCGTTCGGCATCCAGCGCGGGTACCTGACGACGGTGCACTCGTACACCAACGACCAGGTGCTGCTGGACGCGCCGCACAAGGACCTGCGCCGGGCCCGGTCGGCGGCGGTGAACATCATCCCGACGAGTACCGGCGCGGCCAGGGCGGTCGGTCTGGTGCTGCCGGAGTTGGCCGGCCGCCTCGACGGTGTCGCTTTGCGGGTACCGGTGGAGAACGGCTCGGTGTCGGATCTGACGTGTGAGCTGTCGGTACCGGTGACAGTGGATGAGGTGAACGCGGCGTTCGCCGCGGCGGCGCGTACCCGGCTGGACGGGATCCTGCGCTACACCAACGTGCCGGTGGTGTCCCGGGACGTGGTGGGTGACCCGGCATCCTGCGTGTTCGACGCGAGCCTGACCCAGGCCAGCGGCACCCTGGTCAAGGTGTTCGGCTGGTACGACAACGAATGGGGCTACACGAACCGCCTCGTCGACCTGACGCTGCTGCTGGGCGAGAGCTGACCCGGAGGCGACGGTGTTCTCGGTACGGATTCACGGGCGGGGCGGCCAGGGCGTGGTGACCGCCGCGGAACTGCTCGCCGTCGCCGCTTTCGCCGAAGGCCGGTACGCACAGGCGTTCCCGAGCTTCGGTTCGGAGCGCACCGGCGCACCGGTCGCCGCGTTCTGCCGTATCGACGACCGGCCGATCCGCACCCGCGAGCCGATCGCGGTGCCGGACGCGGTACTGGTCGCCGACCCGACCGTCACGCACCAGGTCGACGTGCTCGCCGGGTTGCGCGCCGACGGGTACCTGCTGGTCAACAGCGCCCGCCCGGCCGCCGAACTCGGCATCGCATTCGGCGGCCGGCTGGTGCTGGTGCCCGCCACCGAACTCGCGGCGCGGCACATCGGGCGGCCGGTACCGAATGCCGCGCTGCTGGGCGCGTTCGCCGCGCTGACCGAAGCGGTACACCTGGAAGCCGTGTGCGCCGCGATCCGGGAGCGCTTCGCCGTACCGGTGGCCGAGCGGAACGTGGTCGCCGCGACCGCCGCGTGGCACTCAGTCCACAATGGAGTCGAGGAGGCCAGCCGTGCTTAGGCAGATCGAGGGATCCCGCGCGGTGGCCGAGGCGGTGGCCCGTTGCCGGCCGCAGGTCGTACCGGCGTATCCGATCTCCCCGCAGACCCATATCGTCGAGGCGATCGCCGAGATGGTCGCCGCCGGGTCGCTGGCGCCGTGCGAGTTCGTCACGGTGGAGTCGGAGTTCGGCGCGATGTCGGTGGCGATCGGCGCCTCGGCGGCCGGGGCCCGGACCTACACGGCCACCGCGAGCCAGGGCCTGCTGTTCATGGCCGAGGCGCTGTACAACGCGGCCGGGCTGGGCCTGCCCATCGTGATGACCGTCGCCAACCGGGCCATCGGGGCGCCCATCAAGATCTGGAACGACCTCAGCGACTCGATGTCCCAACGCGACAGCGGCTGGCTGCAGCTGTACGCACAGGACAACCAGCACGCCACCGATCTGCACGTGCTCGCGTTCCGGCTGGCCGAGGAGGTGTCCCTGCCGGTGATGGTGTGCATGGACGGCTTCGTGCTGACGCACGCGGTGGAACGCGTCGACCTGCCCGAGGCGGGCCAGGTGGACCGGTACCTGCCGGCGTACCGGCCGCGGCAGGTACTGGACCCGGCCGAGCCGGTGTCCATCGGCGCGATGGTCGGACCGGAGGCGTTCACCGAGGTGCGGTACCTCACCCACCGGCGCACTCTCGATGCCCTGGAGCGGATCCCGGTGCTCGCCACCGAACTCGGCACGGTGCTGGGCCGACCGGTACCCGGCCTGGTCGACCCGTACCGCACCGACGATGCGCGCACGGTCGTCGTCGCGCTCGGCTCGGTGCTGGGTACCGTGAAGGACACGGTCGACGCCCTGCGGTCGGAAGGCGAACCGGTGGGCGCGCTGGGTTTGACGGCGTTCCGGCCGTTCCCGTTCGACGCGGTGCGCGATGCGCTGCGCGATGCCGAACGCGTGGTGGTGCTGGAGCGGGCGTTCGGGCTCGGCGTCGGCGGAATCGTCGCCGCTGACCTCCGAGCTGCCACGGACGTACCACTGTGGACGGTGGTCGCCGGGCTGGGTGGCCGGCCGGTCACCGGCAAGGCGTTGCGCGGGATGCTCGCCGACGTGGTGGCCGATCGGCTGGAGCCCTTGACGTTCCTGGACCTCGACGCTGGTCTTGTGCGCCCGGAACTGGAGCACGCTAGGAGGCCGGGATGACCACGCAGCGAGTCAAGTTCTACCAGGTCGGCAGCTGGGCGGCGGGCAACCGGCTGCTCGGACCCGGGTACCAGTCGGTGCAAGCGGACCCGGACCGGGCCAACTCGCTGACCAGTGGGCACCGGGCGTGCCAGGGGTGCGGGGAGGCGCTGGGTGCCCGGTACGTGCTGGACACCGCGATGCGGGCGACCGGCGGCCAGCTGGTCGTGGTCAACGCCACCGGGTGCCTGGAGGTGTTCTCCACCCCGTACCCGGAATCCTCCTGGCGGGTCGCCTGGCTGCACTCGCTGTTCGGCAACGCCGCGGCGGTCGCCTCTGGGGTGGCCGCGGCGCTGCGCGCCCGCGGTGACAGCACCACCCGGGTGCTCGCGCAGGCCGGCGACGGCGGCACTGTCGACATTGGACTGGGCTGCCTGTCTGGCATGTTCGAGCGCGACGACGACGTGTTGTTCGTCTGCTACGACAACGAGGCGTACATGAACACCGGCGTCCAGCGCTCGGCCGCCACCCCGCCGGCCGCTCGCACCGCCACCACCCCGGTCGCGTCCGGCGCCCCCGGAAACCGGTTCGGCCAGGGCAAGGATCTGCCCCGAATCGCGATGGCGCACGGCATCCGCTACGTGGCCACCGCGACCGTCGCCGACCTGCGCGACCTGGAGGCGAAAGTGGCCCGTGCGATGTCCCTGCGCGGCGCCCGGTACCTGCACGTGCTCGTTCCCTGCCCGCTCGGTTGGGGGCACGCCTCCTGCGACACCGTCCGGGTCGCGCGGCTGGCCACCCAGAGCGGCCTGTTCCCGGTTTTCGAAGCCGAGTACGGCTCGGTCACCGCGACCACGAAGATCCGCCACCGGGCCACCGTCGAGCAGTACCTGCGCCCGCAGGCCCGCTACGCGCATCTGTTCGGCGACCCGCCCCGGACCGACATTCTCGCCGCGCTCGCCGCCCAGGCCGAACGCACCATCGCCGAATACGACCTGTTGGAAGGTGATCTGGCATGAGCCAGCCGCCGTTCGCCATCACCCTGACCGTCGGCTCCAGCCTGGCCAACAAGACCGGCGCGTGGCGCACCCGGCGCCCCGAGTACGTCGCGCTGCTGCCGCCGTGCGCGCAGGCGTGCCCGGCTGGGGAGGACCCGCGCGGCTGGCTGGCCGCCGCTGAGGAGGCCGACTACGAACGGGCCTGGCGTCTCATCATGGCGGTCAACCCGTTCCCCGCGGTGATCGGCCGGGTCTGCTACCACCCGTGCCAGACGGCGTGCAACCGTGGCCAGATCGACGAGCCGGTCGGTATCAACGCGGTGGAGAGGTTCATCGGCGACGAGGGGATCCGGCACGGCTGGACCGTGCCTGCCGGCGCGCCCACCGGTCACCGGGTACTCGTCGTCGGCGCTGGACCCTCCGGCCTGTCCGCCGCGTACCACCTCGCTCGCCGCGGCCACCACGTGGTGGTACGGGACGCCAACCCGCAACCCGGTGGCATGATGCGCTACGGCATCCCGCGCTACCGGCTGCCCCGCGACATCCTGGACGCCGAGATCGACCGGATCCTCGCCATGGGCGTGGAACTCGAAGCCTCCCGCACCGTCACCGACCTGCGCCAGGACATGGCTGCGGGCGGCTTCGACGCGGCGTACGTCGCGGTCGGCGCTCAGCTCAGCCGGCACGCCCAGATCCCGGCCGGCGACTGCGCCCGCATCGTGGACGCGCTGTCCGTGCTGCACGACGTCGCGCAGGGCGAGCCGGTACGGCTGGGCCGCCGCGTGCTCGTCTACGGCGGCGGCGACACCGCGATGGACGCCGCCCGTACCGCCAAGCGGGTGGGCGCCACCGACGCGGTCGTCATCTACCGCCGCACCCGGGAGCGGATGCCCGCGCACGACATCGAGGTGGCCCAGGCGCAGGAGGAGGGCGTGACCCTGCGCTGGCTGTCCACCATCAGCGGGGTGGACGGAGAACGGGTCGTCATCGAGAAGATGTGCCTGGACGACACGGGCTTTCCCCAACCTACGGGCGAATTCGAGGAGTTGGCTGCCGACTCGGTCATCCTCGCCCTCGGCCAGCAGGCCGACCTGTCGCTACTGGAGCAACTGCCCGCGATTGCCCTGCGGTCGGGCGCCGTTGACGTCGGTACCGACCTGATGACCGGCCACCCGGGCGTATTCGCCGGCGGCGACATCGTTGCCGGAGAGCAGACCGTCACCCACGCGATCGGCAATGGCGCCCGCGCCGCCGCCGCCATCCACGCGTACCTGAAAGCAATCGAGTATTCCTCGCCATCCGAACCGGCACTGGCCACAGTGGACAGAGTCAACTCCTGGTACTACTCGGACGCGCCCGCCAGCGTCGCCCCGCACCTGTCCGCCGCCCGTCGCGCCAGTACCTTCGACGAGGTGGTGGGCGGCCTGACCGAGGACACCGCACTGTTCGAGGCCCGGCGCTGCCTGTCCTGCGGCAACTGCTTCGAATGCGACAACTGCTACAGCGTCTGCCCGGACAACGCCATCATCAAGCTGGGACCGGGCCACGGGTACGCGATCGACCTGGACTACTGCAAGGGCTGCGGGCTGTGCGCGACCGAGTGCCCCTGCGGCGCCATCGAGATGCGTGACGAACGGACCTGAACCCCGGCGCCGGTCAGCGCCGCAGGACCGAGCGGGAGTACCAGTGGGACCGGGCCAGCTCACCGTCGTCGAATTCGTACGTCAGCTCGTCGACCACGTCCACCACGCCCGGGATCGCCCGGGTGAAACTGGCCACGATCGAGGCGGTGCTCCGCCGGTCCAACTGGCCGCGCAGCGTCACGATGCCGGCTGTCACCGACACCTCAACCGCCGCCGGGTCAACCCACAGCGCGCTGAGCAGATCGTTGACCACGCTTGCCCGGACCTGCTCGTCCGACCGCGTGTACAGGCGCACCAGATCGCGGCGGGACACGATACCCACCAACCGCTCCGCGTCGTCGAGAACAGGCAGCCGCTTGACCCGGGCGGCGTCCATCAACCGCGCCGCCTGCTCGACAGTTGCCGTGATCCCGATGGTGACCGGCGGGCAGCTCATCAGCTCGCCCGCGATGTCGCCATCGGCGCGGCGCGATGCCCGGCTGGTACGGCGGGTCACCAGAGGATGGCGCGGCACCCGGTCGGGGTACTGCAACTTGGCCAGCAGGTCCGCCTCGGACACCATGCCCAGCACGTGATCCTGCTCGTCGACGACGGGTACACCGCTGATGTTGCGCTGCACGAGAAGGTCCGCGATCCGCTTGTAGCCGGTGTCAGCGGTGACGGTCGCCACGTCGCGGGTCATGACGTCGCCGACGTACCAACGCTTCATCGTGTCCTCCCTCAACCGGGTGTCTCTTCGTCCAGCCAACCGCACCGCACACATCGGTAGGCAGGTTCGGGCGACCCGAGCCCGCGGGACCTGCGCCCTGCCCGGAACAAGCCCAACGGCCCTGGGCGGCACGGGCCCAGCCGGGGCAGCCTGGCAAATGACCGATAGGGCGATATGGAGGTGACGCGATGATGTTCGGGTACCAGCCCGGGTGGGGCTGGATGATGGTGGCACCGTTGCTGTGGCTGGCCCTGCCGCTGGCGCTCGGGTGGGCAGCGGTCCGCCTGCTCCAGCGACCCGGAAATACGCCAACCGCCGGGCAGCCGCGAGAAACGCCGCAGGAGATCCTGGACCGGCGCTTCGCCAGCGGCGAGATCGACGCGCAGACCTACGCGCGGATGCGTGACCAGCTGACCACTACCTAGGCAGCGTCGCGAAGCGCGAGCACGGCATGGACCTGCTCGGCGACGGCAGCGCTCGTCGAGCACGCGGCACCCTCCGGCCATCACGGGGAGTGTGTCGCGCAACCGGGCGTTTATCGGGGCCCACCCCTGGCTTCGGTCAATGTAAGGTTGCCGCCATGATCACTGCGATACCTTCCGGGGGGAATGCGCGGTCGAACGACTACTGTCACAAGCGCAGTGCGGCCGAAGTCCGATGCTTTTACGTCATCAATCCCGAGTCGCCGCACGGCGAGTGGGCCTTGTGCGAGATCATCCGTCCTGCATTCCGGGCGCTGGGCGCGGACTACGGCATCACCGTCGCGGCTCTGGCATACGGCGAGGTCCCGGCGCCGCGCCACGACGTCGTCACATACGTCATCTACGGTCCGACCAACCCGCTGGAGATGCCGCTCGCGGAGCAGGCATATCTCGCCTCGCTCGCCGCTACCGGGATCAAGACCAATGTCATATCCGCCTATCCGCTGACGCCGGCGGGAACCGATCGGCCCGGATATGAGCGGGCCCGCACGGTGGTCCCTGACCTGTGCGACGCCCTCGACATCAATGCGATCTACCCGGACGACCTCGACCAGGTGCGCGGCATCCGCACCAACAACTGGCAGGACGTCTACGTCAATGTCATCGGCGAGACGATCCGGATCAAGTATCAGCCGACCCGCAGCCTCGACCCCGACGACCTCGCCGCCCGGGCGCGGCTGCAGCGCGAGCACGTCGGCGACGTTTCCGAGCTGGCCCGGCTGTACCGCGAGCACCACCTGTGGCAGCGCAAGCCCTACACCGACGGCTCCGTCATGTTCACGCACGACGGGCACTGGTTCGTCTCGCAGACCATGACCGACAAGACGCTGATGACCGTCGACGACTTCGACCTCGTCACGTCGTTCGACGAAGGTACGCGGGGCATCACCTACGCCGGTCCGCGCCTGCCCAGCTCCGACGCGCCCGAGTTCCTGACGCTCAGCGGCCTGATGGCGATGCACGGGCGGCGGCCGCGGCTGATCCTGCACTTCCACCACCGCGAGCTGACGCGCGGCCCGCGATACCGGGAGCTGGTCACCGATTCGACGATGGAGGGCGGGCACTTCACGACCGGCCGGCAGTATCACACCGAGCTGCGCCGCCGCGACACCGACTGGTTCATCGTGCGCGAGCACGGGATGGTGTGGGTCGGCGACTCGACGGCCGAGTTCGAGGACTTCTGCGTCCGCGTCGTCGCAAGCGGCAATTGACGCGTCCGGGCCGGTCAGCCGTCCATCGAGTGCTGTCAATCAGCCGGCAGGCTGGCCAGTTCTATGGATTGCCGGACAGCGATCCGCGCCTGCTCAGGTAGATACCGCCGGAGATGCAGCTCGCTTGCGGCGGCGGCGATACGGGCCCGGGCCGGCGCATCGGCCAGCAGTCGCAGGCAACGCGCACCGAGAACCTCGGCGTCGTCGGCGATCTCCAGGTGCACACCGTCCACCACGTCCAGCCCTTCGGCGCCCACGCTGGTCGCCACGACCGGCACGGCGTAGGCGAACGCCTCCAAAATCTTGATACGGGTACCGCCGCCGACCCTTAGTGGCACCAGCACCAGGTCGGCCGCGCGCAGGTACGGGGCGGTACTCTCCACCCGCCCGGTCACCTCGACGGCGGGGTGCCGGGCCAGTGCCCGGACCCGGGCGGACGCTTCGCCGACGAGTACCAGGCGCGCACCGGGCAGGCGTTGCCATACCCGCGGCATGATCTGCTCGACCGTCCACTGTGCAGCGTCCTCGTTCGGCGGGTAGGTCAGCAGGCCCGCGAAGACGATTGTCGGTACCGGCGAGGGCATGCGGCCGGCCTCAGCCGGTACCGGGTAGGTGTTCGGCAGTACGACCGATCTCGCACCGCCGCCTCGGCCCCGGTCTATCTCGCTGGCGAACGCCCGCACATCGGTCTGCCGTGCGACCCGGCGGTGCGCGGCCTGCCACCATCGCACATCGGCGCGCATCTGGCGGCGTCGCCACCCGGTCGACCGGTGACCGTCCGGACCGAGGCCGAGGTCCAACCACCGTCGCAGTACCACGTCTTCCAGATCATCCATGTCCACAATGGACCGACGTGCGTGGACGAACGGCCTGGCGACCAGGAAGCTGCGTTCCCGGTTGTACCAGGCGAGGTCGTAGCGGGTCCGGGTGAGCCATTCGGGCTGGACCGCCGCCAGCCGTCGCCGTCGCGCCGCGAGTTGCGCCGGTACCGAGGGGCCGAACATAGACCTGATCGAGGGGGCAGTTCGTCGGCCGGAGTGTGGCAGCAGCGCCGCGCTGCGATCGAACTCTGCCGCGAGCGCCCCCTCCCCGGGCTCGCCGGTAAGCAGGACGAGGTCTACCGTGCCGAGTTCGGCCAGCGTTTGGGCGACGGCGCCGACGCGCATCGAGGCGCCGTACGAGTGCGGCCGCGGTGCCATCGGGCTGACCAGGAGGATTCGCACGGCGCCATTACCTTTCGAGCATCTCGCGCAGCCAGGACAACGCCGCGTCGGCACGGGCCCGTTGAAACGCGCGCAACCTCGGCACATGTGGGCGGTCGGCCTGCCGGGCCGCGTCACGGTAGTAGCCGGCGAAAGCGGCGATCGTGGCCACCGGGCCGGCCAGCTCCTGCCCGGCGGCCGACAGGTACCCCACCAGCAGTGCGTGGGTGTCGTGACCGCCGTACAGCCGGACATTGACCAGCAGGAGCAGCGTGTCCAGCCAGGCCGCGCCCCGGCAGGCCCATGGCCAGTCCACAATGGTCACTTCATCGTCCCGGCCCAGCAACACGTTGTCAGATCTGATGTCCCGGTGTACAAGGGCGTCTCCGTCCACAGCGGACCGGGCCTGCTCGGCCAGTAGGCACAGCTGGTCCAGCCGCCGCGAGACCCACGGGCACAGGTCGGCTGGCGGATCCTCGGCGATCCGCCGCCAGCCGCCGAACTCATACGCCAGTGCCCGGCTCGCCGGTACCAGTTCCAACCGGGGCGGTACTGGCGTGCGCGCCAGGTCGGCTACCGTGGCGAGCACCCGTTCGAGCTCGCTGGACAGCCACGGAGTCGCCGGGTGACGGCCCGGGACGTCCTCGAGTACCAGGGCGACCCAGTCGCCGTCGTCGTAGCAGCCGAGCAGGCGCGGCGCGGCGACGCTTGGCGGTAACGCCGCTGTCACCTGTGCCTCCCGCCGGTGCGCGGCGGTGCTGCGCGGGCTGCGTGCGGGGCAGATCGCCTTGACGAACGCGCGCCGGCCAGCTGCCGTGCACACCCGGTCCGCGGTACCGGGCGAGAATCCTCCGGCCTGCGGGACCGCGGATACGACGGTGCCGCCGAGTATCGCCTCGACGCCGGTACGGACCGGCACCGGCAGGTCGATCCACCGGATTCGCTGTCCCGCCTCCGTGGCAGGCGGCATGTGGCGGCCTCCGATCCCCGTTGCCCGGCCGCGTCCGCGCCGGTAGGTTCGCCCCTGTGCCGCGGCGCGACTGCGCAGCGCGACGACCACCGGGGGTTAATAGATGGCGCAGACGGCACGGGAGGACAAAGAGCTGACGCTCTGCCTCATCGTAAAGGACGAGGAAGACTTTCTCGGCGACTGTCTGGCGGCCACCGCTCCGGTATGCGACGACGTCGTCATTGTGGACACCGGATCCACCGACGCCACCACGGACATCGCCCGGTCCTATACCGACCGGGTGTACCACTATCCGATGCACGACGACTTCTCTGCCGCCCGAAACGCCGCGCTGGCACACGTGCGCACCGAGTGGGTGCTGTTCCTCGACGCCGACGAGCGCTTCCTCGACTCCGAGCTGGCGTCCATGCGCACCCTGCTGGCCGAGGCCGATCCGAGCGTGCACGCGTTCACGGTGCTGCGGTACAACTTCTTCGCCACCGGCGGGTTCTTTACCAACCGGGTGGTCAAGCTGATGCGCAACCGGCCGCACATCCGGTTCCGCCGGCGGATCGCCGAGTCGGTCAAGCGAGTCGTCCTGGACGCCGGCGGCAGCGTTGGTCGCGCGTCGCTGACCCTCAACCACGTCGGCCACACCAGGCCGCTGGAGGCGCGGATCGCGAAGTCCGAGCGGTACCTCGCGCTTTTCACCGAGCATCTCGCCGAGCACCCGGGCGACGCGCGGATGCTGGCCAACGTCGCGATGATGCTGCGCGCGCTGGGTCGCCTGGATGAGGCGCTGGAGACCAGCCGGCGGGCGGTGGCGATGGATCCGTCGTCCGCCTCCATCTGGTACCACCACGGGCACATGCTGCGCGCAACCCGACACGCCGAACAGGCCCTCGACGCGTACCGTACCGCGTGGCGTACCGACCCCGGCGAGGCGACCTTCGCCAACATGGTCGGTGTCATGCAGCTCGGCCTCGGACTGCTCGACGAGGCCGGACGGACGCTGGAGCGCGCCGCGGCACTCGATCCGTACCTGCTGCACGTCCGGCTCAATCAGGGGCTGGTACGGCAGGCACGGGGCGAGTACGCAGCCGCCGTCGAGCTGTTCGAGGAGGTTGCCCGGCGCAATCCCGGATTCCTGGTGGAACAGTGGGCCGGCCGGGCCGAGGTCGACCTGTTCTCGCGGCTGCACAACGAAACCATCGTGCAGTACGCCGGCCTCGGCTATCACCTCGCGTATTGCCGGTCGCGATCCGGGCAGCAGCCGTGAGGCCGGAAGCCGCCCTGCGGGCGGTCGGGGCGTGCTGGGCCGCACGCACATCACCCCCTTGCGGCTTCGTTATCCGGCGCACTATCGTGCGAACTATCGATTCGATTTCCGAAGCGCTTGGAGGGGCTTCGTAAGGCGATTACTACCGCTGAACGGGGGTTGTTGTGCACAAGCTGTTGGTCCTGTATCCCGAGCCCGCCGATCCCGACCACTTCCGCGACTACTACGTGAGCAACCACCTCCCGCTGGTCACGCGCATGCCGGGCCTGCTCGGGTGGCGCTACAGCTTCGAGGTGGCAGCGACGCAGGGACAGACGCCGTACTTCGCGGTCTTCGAGGCCGAGTTCGCTGACGCTGCGGCAATGACCGCGGCGAGGGCGTCTCCGCAGGGCCAGCAGGTGACTGCCGATGTCGCCAATTACGCCACCGGTGGTGTGGTCGTCATCCACTATCCAGTGCAGGAGGGCACCTGCTGAGCCTGGCCCGACCTCAGGTCACCGCGGGTGCTCCCGAGGTTGGCGTGCCGGCGAGGTTGGCCTGGATAGCCGCTACGGTGGTCTCCTCGTCGTCGGCATGGTCGTCGCCGTGACGGGTCAGGATGTCCAGGGCGCTTTGCCAGTGCGCGTGGGCCTGATCCAGCCGGTGTAGTGCGTGGTAGGCGTGTGCGAGCCCGTCGTGTGCGCGGGCCTGATCGCCGGGTTGGCCGAGTTCGTCGGCGAGTGCGAGGGCTTGCTCGTAGTGGGTGAGGGCGGCATCCGGGTGGCCGGTGGTACGCAGTAGGCGGCCCAGGCCCTGCAGTGCTTGGAACTCCTGGTGGCGCTCGCCTCCTTCCTGGGCGAGGCGGCGCAGTTGTTGGAAGTGGTCGGTGGCCTGCCCGTACCGGCCCTGCCTCAGGCAGACGCGTCCGAGGCCGCCCAACGCCAACAGCTCACCGGGGCGATGACCGGTCGCGCGGGCGAGCCGCAGCACGCGCTGGTAATCGTCGGTGGCCTGCCCGTACCGGCCCTGCCGCAGGTGGACGTGACCGAGGCCGGCCAGCGCGTACAGCTCACCCGGGCGATGACCGGCGGCGCGGGCGAGCCGCAAACCCTGCCGGTAATGGTCGGTGGCCTGCCGGTACCGGCCCTGCCGCAGGTGGACGTGACCGAGCCCGACCAACGCGTCCACTTCGGCCAGTCGGTCGCCGAGCATGCGGCCGAGCCGCAGGGCCAGCTCGTAATCCTCGCCGGCCAGCTCGTACCGGCTCTGCCGCACGCGGACGTGACCGAGCCCGACCAACGCGTCCACCTCACCCTGGCGCTCGCCGATGGCACGGGCGAGCCGCAGTGCCTTCTGGTAATGGTCGGTGGCCAGCTCGTTGCGGCCCAGCATGAACCGGACCCAGCCGAGGCCGATCAGCGCCCACATCTCACCTGTGCGAATGCCGCTGACCCTGGCGAGCCGCATCGCCTGCTGGTAGTGCTCGGTTGCCTGCTTCTGCCGGCCCAACAGCCGGTGGATGTCGCCGAGGCGGATCAGTACCTCGATCTCCGCCGCCCGGCGGCCGGTGCGGTGGGCGATGACCAACGCCTGCTCGTGGAGGGTTACCGCGTCATGGAGACGGGCGCGGGTGTGCAGGTGGCGGCTCAGCGTGGTGGACAGGTGGATGGTGTGTTCCGGGCGGTCGTGCTCGGCGGCGTACCTCGCGGCGGCCAGCAGGTTGGGCAGTTCGCTGTCCAACCAGGCAAGTGCCGTCGCCTGGTCGGTCAGGGCCGGGCTGGGCGTGCACGTGGGCGGGACCGGCGAGCGACGCTCGGGCTCGTACGGGTAACCGGCGTCCATCGCCATCGACGCGCTATGCCGGTAGTAGTCGAGCAGCCGGTCCAGCGCCGTCCGGCCGCCGTCCCCGTCCCCGGAACGGGTTGCCGTGTGGGCAGCGTGGGCGCGGGTCAGGTCGTGGAAGCGGTACCGGCCGGGCACGGGTTCCTGCAGAAGGTGGACCTCCAGCAGCCGGTCGAGCAACACAGCCGCCTCCGGCAGCGTGCGGTCGAGCAGCGCCGCCGCCGCGTACGCGTCGATGTCGGAACCGGGGTGCAGGCCCAACATCCGGTAGGTGTGTCGCAGGTCGGCGGGAAGGTCCTCATAGGACAAATCGAGTGCGGCGGTGACACTGCGGTGCCCGGCCCCCAGCTCGACCAGCCGGTGCTGCTGGTCGCGCAGCCGCCGTACCAGATGCGTCGGGTCCCAGGTGGAGTGAGCGCGCAGCCGGGCCGCGGCCACCCGGATCGCGAGCGGCAGCCGGCCGCACAACTCGACCAGCTCTGCCACGGGTTCTGCTGGTTGCCCGGCCAACCGGCCTGCACCGACGGTCCGGCGCAACAGTTCGACGGCGTCGGGGAGTGGCAGGGTGTCCAGCGAGAGGGTGTGCGTGTGGTCGAGTCCGGCCAGCCGGCGGCGGCTGGTGACCAGCACCAGGCAGCCGGGCGCGCCGGGCAGCAGCGGCGTCACCTGGCTCTCCGTGGCGGCGTTGTCCAGCACGATCAGCACGCGTTGGTCGGCCAGCCGGCTACGGTACAGCCCGGCTCGTTCGTCCAGGCCGGCCGGGATGCGCTCCCCCGGAACCCCGAGCGAGTGCAGCATCCGGTCCAGCGCCTCGCCCGGCTCAATTGGCGACACGCCGTGGGTGTAGCCGTGCAGATCGATGAACAGCTGCCCGTCCGGGTACCGCTCCGACAGCTGGTGCGCCGCCCGTACGGCCAGGGCGGTCTTGCCCACGCCGGCCATCCCATCGATCGCGGTGATGACCACTGTGGACGCGTCGTGGACCCTGCGCAGATCGGCCAGCTCGACGGCGCGGCCGGTGAAGAACTGTACCGATGCGGGTAGCTGTCGTGGCATGAGGGGCGAGGGTCCGGCCGCTGCCGCGCCGGGGGTGGGTGCAGCGTCCGTGCACAGGATCTGTCGGTGCAGCTGTTGCAGTTCAGGGCCGGGGTCCGTACCGAGCTGCTCGGCCAGCTGACGCCGGACTATCGAGTAGTGGTCCAGCGCCTGGGCGGTGCGCCCGGCGGCAGCCAGCGCGCGCATGAACACCGCGGCCAGCGGCTCCACCAACGGATGTTCGCTGGCCGCCTCGGCGAGCCGGGGGAGCACGGCACCCGGTTCCGGGGCGTCAAGGGCCATGCGCGCCCACACCAGCAACGCATCCAGGTACTGCTGCTCCCATGCCGCCCGTACCCGGCTGGCCCACTGTCCCGGAAGGTCCGCGAGCGGCGGACCGCGCCACAGTTCGAGCGCCTGCCCCAGCAGCGCCAGTCGTTCCGCCCCCGGCCGGTCCTCCTGCGACGCCAGGCTGACCAGTCGCCGGAACCGGTGCACGTCCACCCGGTCGGGGTCCGCGTCAAGCAGGTAGCCACCCGAACCGCGCAGCACCCGTACCGGCCCGGGACCGTTCCCGTTCTCCAGCAGCCGGCGGATGCGGCTGACATGCACGTGCAGTGCACGGCGAGGATCCTCGGGCGGCTCGTCCCATACCCGGTCGATCAGACTGTCGACACCGACCCGCCGGCCGACCTCGGCCGCCAGCACCGCGAGCACCAGCCGTTGCCGCGGCCCGCCGGTGTCCAGCACCCGGCTGTCCACGGCGAACTCCACAGCGCCCAGCAGCCGTAACTCCATCCCCAGATCCCAAAGCGGATCCGCCGGCCCGGCGGCCTGCTTGCCGTCGGCGATACCCTTGTCGTAGTTGGCCATAGTTCGTAACGATCGTCTGCGATCGTCGCCCGACGCAGCGACACCGGTCAACGACATTGTCGCCCAGCCGACCGCCGTCGGGTTCCCTGCCGCCAGGGCGCTGAAGGAAATCTGAACCAATCCGGTGCTTTGATGCGGCCATGCCCGCAACGGGGGTGGCGTCCGCCGGATCACGCGGCCGGTAGGCGCCACGGAGCACAGTCACAGCCATCAAATCGGGGGGAAGTAGTCATGCTCTGGTTCAGCCGGTCCCGCCGCCATTTCGCGCCTATGTGGCTGGCCACCGTCTTACTCGTCGCCGCCGGATGCGGCGATGCGCACAGGGGTACGGCCGGCGCCGGCCGTTCGGCCAGCGTTGCCAGGGTCACGTTCCTGGGCGGCCTCAACGTGCAGGGCTGGGACAGCTACGTGTATGTCGCGAAGGAGCGCGGGTTCCTCGCCGGCGCCGGTATCGAGGTGGACGTCAAGCCCGGCCAGGGCACCGAGGGCAACCTGAAGGTGCTCCAGGGCGGGCAGGCCGACTTCGCCACTGTGGACATCGCCGCGGCCATCACCGACTACGGTACCGGTGCCTTCCGCGACTTCACCGTCGTCAACGCTCTCCAGCAGCACACACTCGCCTGCCTGATGGCGTTGGAGGGCAGCGGGATCGCCGGTCCGCATGACCTGGCGAACAAGAGGATCGGCTACATCCCGGGCGGCGTGGTCAAGGTGCTGTTCGACGCCTATGCCCGGCTCGCCGGCGTACCAGCAAACTCGGTGAAATGGGTGAACGTTCCGCCCCAGCAGTTGGGTTCGGCGTTGGCGGCCGGCACGATCGACGCGAGCACCCAGTTCGTGGTCGGCAAACCCGCGATCGAGGCGGTCGCGCAGGGCCGGAAGGTCGTCGTCCTTCCGTACAGCGACTACCTGCCCGGCCTGTACGGCAACGGCATTGCCGTGTCGAAGAAGCTCGCCACGGAGAAGCCGGATCTGGTGCGGCGGTTCAACACGGCGGTGCTGAAGGGACTTCAGTACGCCGTCGACCATCCGGACGAGGCGGGGAAGGCATACGCAAAGTACCAGAAGCTGCAGCCCGAGGCCGTGGCCACCGCCGAGGTGACTCTGCTCAAGCCGTACACCGAGATCAGTGGCCAACCCGTGGGCGCGCTGACCTCCGACCGGGTGGCGCAGAACATCGCCATCCTGGAGTCTGCGGCAGCCATGCCGAGCGGGGTGGTGAAACCTGGCGATGTCGCTTCGTTCGATCTCGCGCCAAGTCCGTGACGAGGAAGGAAGACCAGGGCAGGTGGCCACACCCGATCCGACACCCGGACCGCGACCGGAACGGTCGAGGACGGCCGTTGTCGCGCTCGGTTTGCCGGCCCTGGGCACGGCCGGCACCGTGCTGCTGTGGTGGCTCGCGATCGTGGCATTCGACATCCGGCCCTACATCGTGCCGACGCCGTGGGCGACGGCCGCCGCATTCGGACGGCTACCCGGGTACCTCCTGCAGAACTCGTGGACAACGCTTGAGGAGACACTTGCGGGGTTCAGCCTGACAGCAGTGGTGGGTATATCGCTCGGGGCCGTCCTGGCCGTCTCGCCGCTGATCGAACAGGCGCTGAATCCGGTGTTGGTGGCGCTGAACGCGGTACCCAAGCTGGCATTCGCCCCACTGTTGATCGTGTTGATGGGCTTCGGACCGGGGCCGAAGGTCATCATGGTGGGTCTGATGTGCTTCTTTCCGGTGGTACTGGCGACCGTGACCGGACTCATATCGACCCCGGCGGATCTGGTCGAGCTCGCCCGGTCGCTGTGTGCCTCACGGTGGCAGACCTTTATCAAAGTGCGCCTGAGAGCCGCGTTGCCGCAAATCTTCACCGGGCTGAAGACGGCTATGCCGCTGGCGGTGATCGGTGCCCTGGTCGGCGAGCTCTTCGGCGCGACCGGAGGCCTCGGCTTCGTTATTCAGAACGCCGGTCCGGACATGGCGATCGCCTTCGCGGCGATCGCCCTGTTGGCACTGATGAGCATCGTGCTCTTCTACGCGTTGGTCGTGGTGGAGCACCTGATGCTGCCATGGGTGCGCGGGACCACCGGCTGATCGTCCACAATAGACAGCGACCGGGTGCGGACGGGGAGGCGGAACGATGCGACTCATGATTGCCACGTTGCCAGGGGCCGGGCACTTCTTTCCGATGGTGCCGCTCGCCTGGGCGGCGCGGGCCGCGGGGCACGAGGTGCTGGTGGCGACCGCGGCGGAGGGCGTCGGATACGCCGTACGGGCCGGGCTGCCGGTGGTGGACACGGCTCCCGGGGTGGACATCGCGGACATCTTCCGGCGGCAGTGGCCCAGCGCGCCGG
>JBPYFB010000403.1:0-2385 GCA_051986465.1 Rugosimonospora sp. | reverse complement strand
TCGAACCGCCACGGTTGGACGGGCGTGGCGGTCCAACGGTCGGCCGCCCAGACACAACGTCGGGCGGCCGACCCGAGCAAGGCGTCGCACGAGGAGGCTTGTCGGTGAAACGAACACTGATGCTGTGGCCCGCCGGTGTGCCGGCGGGCGCAACCAGCTCCTGAGCCGTCGCGATAACCGAGGCGCGGGGGCGGCTGGAGCATCTCCGGGCGCCGGTCCGCGCTGGCGACCCCGCGCCCATCGCCTGAGGCGTTGACCGTAGTTGAAGTCGCCGACCTCGACAGACCTGATCCTGGCGCAAGCCTGGACGGGAACGCTCACTCTTCCGCGGTGCGGACGGCGCGCCGTTCGCGGTCGCGGCATGCCAGCGGGGCGAGCGGTACCGGTCCGCATTGCGCCTCCCGGCGGGCGGGCCGCGACTGGGGCGGCGGCCCGCCCGCCATTCACCGCCCGCGACAGTCACCGAACGAGGCAGGGACTGTCCACAGAGGACCCGGAGAAGCCATATCGCATCGCGCCGTCGCGCGGGGAAAGGCGGATCGTGACCGAGCACTTCAGCGCCCTGGGTACGTACGACGTGCGGCTTCCGACGTCGCGTGACCTGGACGGGCCGGACGCGATGAGCCCACAGCCGAACCCCGCGGGAGCGACGACGCGCAGGGCGCTGTACACCGGCAGCGGGAGCTTCGCCGTCGAGGACTATGCGATCCAGTCACCGGGCGCCGGGCACGTGCGGATCGAGGTGGCCTACACCGGCATCTGCGGTACCGACCTGCACATCGCGCACGGCGCGATGGACCAGCGGGTCGGCGTGCCGGCGGTGATCGGTCACGAGATGTCCGGCCGGATCGCGGAACTCGGTCCGCACGTCGAGGGCTGGGCATTGGGCGATCCGGTCACCGTGATGCCGCTGGACTCCTGCGGGAGGTGTCCCGCGTGTCGGGCGGGGCGCAGCCACGTCTGCCACGACCTCAACTTCGTCGGCATCGACTCGGCCGGGTCGATGCAGGGCTCCTGGACGGTACCCGTGCAGCTGCTCGTGCGGCTGCCCGACGACCTGCCGCTGCCGCGCGGGGCGCTGGTGGAACCCACGGCCGTGGCCGCACACGACGTGCGCCGCGGCGGGGTGCGGACGGGGGAGAAGGTCGTGGTGGTCGGCGCGGGACCGGTCGGCATGCTGGTCGCGCTCGTCGCCGGCGCCGCCGGTGCCGAGGTGCTGGTGCTGGAGCTGGACGGGTACCGGCGCGCCATCGCCTCCCGGATCGGGCTGCATGCCGTTGATCCCGCGAGGTCGGACGTGGGCCGGCTCGTGACGAAGTGGACTTCGGGAGCCGGCGCCGATGTCGCGTTCGAGGTGTCCGGGTCGGCGTCCGGCGTCGCTACGGCAACCGACGTGCTCGCGGTGCGCGGTCGGTTGGTGATGGTGGCGATCCACTCGGTACCGCGTGAAATGAATCTGTTCCGGCTGTTCTGGCGGGAGCTGACCGTCATAGGGGCGCGGGCCTACGAACGGGAGGACTTCGAACGCGCCGTACAACTCGTTGCCACCGGCCAGATCCCGACGGCAGAGCTCATCACGCGGATCGTGCCGTTGGACGAGGTGGCGTCGGCGTTCGCCGCGCTGGAGCGCGGGGGCGAGGTCAAGGTGCTGGTGGAGTGTGGCTGAGCGCCGGACAGCCATGCGGGCCTACCGGTTGAACAATCAGGGTTACCGGTAACACAAATGGACGGTACCGCTCTATTGACAGCGAGTCTGGCACCTTCGAAACTGCTCGGGAGCGTTCCCACAGACACCAAACCGAGCCCGGAGCACACGCTCCGACGCGGCTTTCATGCGGACGAACTCGCCCGGCCCTGCGTGGCGGGATCGACCGCGCCTGGGATCTGCCCGCCGGGATGTGGCTACCGCACGGGTCCGCGCCGTGCCCACGGGCCCAAGCAAGGAGAGGACGTATGCACGTGCCGTCGAAAAGACGCATGGTGCTCGCCGGCGTACTGACAGTGGGCGTAGGCGTTGCCATTTCCGTTGTCGGTACCGGCTGGGCGGAGGCATCGACACAACCCAGCCGGACCCTCACCGCCGATACCCGCTTCTACGTAGATCCGCACAGCGGGGCCGCCAAGCAGGCGGTCACCGATCTGCAGAACCGGGACTTCGCCGACGCGACCGCGATGGCGAAGCTCGCTTCCTGGCCGGAGGCGACGTGGTTCACCAAGGGCACACCCAGCCAGGTCAACTCGCAGGTACGCGATCTGGCGCACAAGGCCGCGGCCGAGCATGCCGTCCCGGTGCTCGTCGCGTACGACATCCCGCTGCGCGACTGTTCGCAGTACTCCGCGGGCGGCGCCCAGTCCGACGCCGACTACCAGACCTGGATCGCCGCA
>JBPYFB010000402.1:0-13575 GCA_051986465.1 Rugosimonospora sp. | reverse complement strand
TGGTCACCACGGCATTCGTGGGCGCGGGAATGGTCGCCATCGGCGCCTCGTACGGCATGTCCGACATCAAGGCGGACCCAGCCACCCTCGCCGCACTCAACAACCCGGCAAACGGCTCCGCCGACCTCGGCCGGCAGGCTGCGGCGGACCGGGCCACCCGGGCCGATGCCCGCTCCACGACGACCAGCACCGACCAGGCGACCCAGGACCTCTGGCTGCTGCCGCTGAAGCACTACTCGATCAGCTCACCGTTCGGCCAGCACGCCGACAGCCTGCACCAGGGCGTCAGCCTGGCCGCCCCGGAAGGCACGCCGTTCTTCGCCGCGCACAGCGGCACCGTGAAGCTCGCCCGGTACGACGGTGGCATGGGCTACACGGTCGTGGTCGACCTCGGCGGTGGCATCACGGTCAGCTACGGGCACGCTTCGAAGCTGCTCGTCCACGAGGGACAGCAGGTACGGGCCGGCGACGCGCTCGGCACGGTCGGCTGCACCGGGTACGCCTTCACCAACGCCCTGTACTTCGAGATCCGGGTCAACGCCAAGCCAGTCAACCCGGTCACCTACCTCCAGCAGTACGGGCTCGACGTCCAACGCCAGATGGACGCGCTCAGCTAGCTGGCGCTCGCTTCGCTCGCGCGTGGCCTGTCGCCTCAGACGCGACCTCTTCCCTCGTCGCCGCCGTTCGCTTCGCTCCGGCGCTCCTCAGTCCAGAGGCCGCCGGCGACAGGCCATCGGCGGTTGCGCTGCCGCGACCCTTTCCGCTCGCTAGAACCTCTTCGCTCGCTTCGCGGGTCGCTTCGGTGCGACGTCTTCCCTCACCGGCTCGAAACCCCGGACTTCGTCCGGCGAGCCGGTTCAGTCCAGACGCCGCCGCGACCCTTTCCGCTCGCTAGTCAGATCTTCTCGATCGGGGCGTGGCGGAGGACGATCCACATTGTCTGCTCGCCGAAGTCGATCTGGGCGCGGGTGCCCTCGACCGCGAGCACGCGACCGAGGCCCCAACGCTGGTGGTTGACCCGGTCGCCGGGTTCCAGCGCGGGTGCCCGGGGCAACTCCGACGCGGTACTCAGGCCGGCCGCTGACGGCAGGCCCAGCCGCTGCGCCAGGCGCGTGGCGTTCGGCGTACCGCCGGTGAAGGCCGCCCGCCCGCCGCCCCCGCCACCGCCTCCGGACCAGGACGTGTATGCACCCTCGGTGCGCTCCCAGCGGGTCAGCTCGTCCGGAAGCTCCTTGAGAAAGCGCGAGGGCGGGTTGTACTGCGGCTGCCCCCAGGCGCCCCGGGTGACCGCCCGGCTGAGGTAGAGCCGTTGCCTCGCCCGGGTGATGCCCACGTATGCCAGGCGCCGCTCCTCCTCCAGCTCACGCATGTCGGCGAGCGAGCGCATGTGCGGGAAGACGCCCTCCTCCAGCCCACTCAGGAAGACCACCGGGAATTCGAGGCCCTTCGCGGTGTGCAGCGTCATCAGCGTCACGACGCCCTGGTGCTCGGGGTCGTCAGGCGGTACCTGATCCGCGTCGGCGATCAGCGAGACCTGCTCCAGGAAGCCGGCGAGCGTCGGCCCCTCCGTACCGCCGGCCTCGTCCGCCGCCTCCGCCGCCACCTCGGCCCGCTCCGTGTACTCGCGGGCCACGCTGACCAGTTCCTGGAGGTTTTCCACCCGGCCGGCATCCTGCGGGTCGAGGCTCTCCGTCAACTCGCTCAGGTATCCGGAGCGCTGCAGTGCCGCCTCGAGTACCTCCTCCGGCAGGCCGGACGCGGCCAGCTCGCGCAGGTCGTCCATGAGCGTCACGAAGTCGGCGATCGCGTTGGCCGATCGGGTGGAGATGCCGGGCGCGTCCGCCGCGCGCCGCAGCGCCTCGCCGAACGAGATCCTGTCCCTTGTGGACAGAGCTTCGACGCACGCCTCGGCGCGGTCGCCGATGCCCCGCTTCGGCGTGTTGAGGATGCGCCGAAGGCTCACCATGTCGTCGGGGTTGGCGACGGCGCGCAGGTACGCCAGCGCGTCGCGTACCTCTTTGCGTTCGTAGAAGCGCACCCCGCCGACCACCTTGTACGGCAGGCCGCTGCGGATGAACACCTCTTCGAAGACGCGGGACTGCGCGTTGGTGCGGTAGAAGACCGCGACGTCGCCCGGGCGCGTCTCGCCCGCGTCGCGCAGCCGGCCGATCTCCCGCGCGATCCAGTCGGCCTCGGCGTGCTCGGTATCGGCGACGTACCCGACGATCTGCTCGCCGGCGCCCTTGTCGCTCCACAGCCGCTTCGGCTTCCGCGAGCTGTTCCGGTCGATGACGGCGTTGGCCGCGGACAGGATCGTCTGGGTGGACCGGTAGTTCTGCTCCAGCAGGACGGTGGTGGCGTTGGGGTAGTCGCGCTCGAATTCGAGAATGTTGCGGATGGTCGCGCCGCGGAACGCGTAGATGGACTGGTCCGCGTCGCCCACCACGCACAGCTCGGCGGGGTCCTCTGTGCCGACCAACTCCTTCACGAGCATGTACTGCGCGTGGTTGGTGTCCTGGTATTCGTCCACGAGAATGTGCCGGAACCGGCTGCGGTACTTCTCCGCCACGGCGGGGAACGCCTGTAGCAAGTGGACAGTCGTCATGATGAGGTCGTCGAAGTCCAGCGCCTGCGCCTCCCGTAGCCGGCGCTGGTAGAGCGGGTACGCCTCGGCCACCGCGCGCTCCGCCGGACCCGTTGCCGTGGCGACGAAGGAGTCCGGGTCGATCAGCTCGTTCTTGAGGTTGGAGACCTGGCCGGCGAGCCAGCGCGGCGAGTACCGCTTCGGGTCGAGGTCGAGTTCGCGGGAGACGAGCTGCATGAGGCGGCGGGAGTCGTCGGCGTCGTAAATGGAGAAGGTGGACTTGAGCCCGGCCGCCTCGTGCTCGGCGCGCAGGATCCGTACGCACGCCGAGTGGAACGTGGATACCCACATGAACCTGGCCCGGTTGCCCACGAGCGCCGCGACCCGCTCCTTCATCTCGCCGGCGGCCTTGTTGGTGAAGGTGATCGCGAGGACTTGTCCCGGGTGGACGTTGCGCGCGGCGAGCAGGTAGGCGATGCGGTAGGTGAGCACCCGCGTCTTGCCGGAGCCGGCGCCGGCCACGATCAGCAGCGGCGAACCGGCGTGCAGGACCGCCGCCCGCTGAGGCTCGTTAAGCCCGTCCAGCAGTGCGTCCAGCTCAGCCGCCTTGCGGGCCTGGCGGGGAGCGGACGGATCCGGGGCGGGCGAATCCCGGGTGGTCGTGGGTTTCGCGTCATTGAGAGCATGCATCGCATCGCGAGTCTATGCCGCCGGTACGACAGTCACCGCCGGCCGCGCCGGAGCCCGGACCGGCGCCGGTTTAGAGTGTCGGCCATGACGGAGTGGGCGGGTACCGCGGTCGTGGTGGCCAGCCTGCTCGTCGCCGCGTGGTGCCTCGTGGCGGTGGCCCGGGGGCGGGGACTTTCCGTCGCGCACTTCGCCGGCCTGGCCCTGGTCGAGCTGCTCGTACTGGTACACGTGGGGTACGGCGTCGCCGCGCTGGCCCACGGTGACCGGCCGCACGAGTACGCCACGTTCATCGGGTACCTGATCGCGTTCTCGATCGTCCTTCCGGTCGCCGGGCTGCTGGCCAGGCTGGAGCCGACCCGCTGGGGCTCGGTGATCGCCGTGGCCGGCTGCCTCGTCGATGCCGTACTGGTCCTGCGGCTGCACCAGGTCTGGACGGGAGCGTGAACAGGGGACCCGGGCGCGTCCTGATCGCCGTGTACGGACTCTTCGCGCTGTCGGCGACCGCACGCGCGGCTGTACAGATAGCCACGAAGTTCCACGAAGCGCCTCTCGCGTACCTGCTCTCCGCGCTCGCCGGTGTGATTTACATCGCGGCCACCGTGGGCCTCGCCCGAGCCAATCGACGGCTGGCGCTCGCCTGCTGCACCGTCGAACTGGTTGGCGTGCTCGCCATCGGTACCGTCAGTTTGATCTTCAAGTCCGCGTTTCCAGACGCCACGGTGTGGTCCGGGTACGGCGCCGGGTACGGCTTCGTACCACTCGTCCTGCCCGTCCTCGGCCTGCTGTGGCTGCGCTACACCGGCCGAAGCCGGCCCGGCGCCGCGGCGGCAGAGCCTGACCGGGATGTGGTCAAGCCTTGACGCACGAGGCACCCGGAGTGGCATACTCGCAAGCGTGATCCGCCATCAACGATTTTTTTACTACGGCTACCGGAGTTCGGCAGCCGTAGGTCGCGCCTGATCACAGACCTACGAAGCCCCGGGCTCCGAAAGGACCCCCGGGGCTTTTCTCGCTCTGGGAGGCCAGCGGAACTCGACACCCGACCGAGCCAACCACCACGAGGAGCGAACGAGATGGCCGCCACGATTCTGGACGATCCGCAGCCGACCGCGGACCGACCCGACGCTGCCGGTAGCAAGGCAGCCGACGCGCGCATATCCAACCTGCGGGAACGCATCGACGAGATCGACGCCGCGATCATCCGGCTATGGCAGGAGCGCGCCGCGATTTCACAGGAAGTGGGCGCCACCCGGGTCGCCTCCGGCGGCACCCGGCTGGTGCTGTCGCGCGAGCGGGAGATCCTGGACCGGTTCCGCAACGCGCTCGGCGCCGACGGTACGCAGCTCGCGCTGCTGATCCTGCGCGCCGGACGAGGCCCGCTGTAGCGTGAGCTTCCCACCCTCCGCCGAGCCGCTCGCCGATGTCCAGCGGGTACTGGTCGTCGCCGCCCATCCCGACGACATCGACTTCGGCGCCGCCGGTACCGTCGCCACCTGGGTGAAGGCCGGGCTTGAGGTCTCGTACCTGCTGGTGACGCGCGGCGACGCCGGTGGCTTCGACGACACGCCGCGGCAGGAGATGCCGATCCTGCGCGAGGCCGAGCAGCGGGCGGCCGCGGCCGCGCTGGGCGTCACCGATGTGGTGTTCCTCGACGGGTACCGGGACGGCATGGTCGCCCCGTCGATCTCGCTGCGCCGGGACATCACCCGGGCCATCCGGCGGGTACGCCCCGACCGCGTCGTCACCAGCTCACCGCTGCGCCGCTGGGAGCGCATCGCCGGCCCCAGCCACCCGGACCACCTCGCGGTCGGTGAGGCGACCACGTGCGCGATCTATCCGGACGCGCGCAACGCGTTCGCCTATCCCGAACTGCTGCGGGAAGAAGGGCTGGAGCCGTGGGTCGTACGCGAGGTCTGGTACTTCTCCGGCCCTGACCCGGACCACGTCGTCGACATCACCCTGACCTACCAGCAGAAGATGGCGGCGCTGTTCGCGCACGCCACGCAGACCAGCCACGAGGACATCGAGGCCCGGCTGCGGCCAAGGCTCGCGGAGACGGCGCGCCAGGGTGGCCTGCCCGAGGGCAGCCTCGCCGAGGCATTCACCGTCCTGAGTACGGCCTGAGGCCGTTCCTTCAAACCAGGCGGCGGTCGGCGGCCCAGCGGGACAGCTCGTACCGGTTGGACATCTGCAGCTTGCGCAGCACGTTCGAGACGTGCGTCTCCACCGTCTTGATCGAGATGTACAGCTCCTTGGCGATCTCCTTGTACGCGTACCCGCGCGCCAGCAGCCGCAGTACCTCGCGCTCCCGGTTGGTCAGCTGATCCAGCTCGGGATCGGCGACCGGCGCGTCGGGGCGGGCCGCGAACGCGTCGAGCACGAAGCCGGCCAGTCGCGGGCTGAACACCGCGTCCCCGTCGGCGACCCGGCGGATCGCGTCGGCGAGATCCTCCGGCGAAATGGTCTTGGTGACGTATCCGCGCGCGCCCGCCCGGATCAGTCCGATCACGTCCTCGGCCGCGTCGGACACCGACAGCGCCAGGAACCGTACCTGCGGGTGGGTGCGGCGGATTGCCTCCAGCACGGCCCGGCCACCTCCATCGGGCATGTGTACGTCCAGCAGGACCACGTCGGGCAGGCTGGTCCCGATCGCGGAGACCGCCTGGGCGACCGTACTCGCCTCACCCACGACGTCGACGTGTACGCCCAGCTCGGCCCGTACCCCCGCACGGAACATGGCGTGGTCGTCGACCAGGAACACCCGCAGCGGACGCCCGCCGCCCACGGCCTCGTCCATCTCACTCATCTCGCTATACCTCTGTCTACTTCGCGTTGTTGTCGATCGGCATGGTCAGGCGCACCTCGGTACCCTCGCCCGGGCTGCTGCGGATCTCGGCCCGGCCACCGTGCCGCTGCATCCGGCCGATGATCGACCCACGCACGCCGTGCCGGTCGTACTCCACTGTGGACAGATCGAAGCCGATACCCCGGTCCCGTACGAAGACGCTCACCGCACCGGGCTCCACCTCCGCGTACAGCGAAACGACCTCCACCTTGGCGTGCTTCGCCGCGTTGACCAGTGCCTCCCGGGCCGCCGCGACCAGCGCGCCGATCTGCTCGTCCACGTCCAGGTCGCCGACGGTCACCGACTCGACCGCGATCGCGTACGTATCCTCGACCTCGGCGGCGGCCTCCTCCAGCGCGGCACCGAGGCGCTCGTGGGCGGCGGCGGCCGGCTTGTAGAGCCAGTTGCGCAGCGACCGCTCCTGGCCGCGGGCCAGCCGCAGCACGGTCTTCGAGTCGCTCGCGTTGCGCTGGATGAGCGCGAGCGTATGCAGCACCTGGTCGTGCACCATCGCGGCGACCTCGGCACGCTCCTTCTCGCGGATGCGCCCCTCGCGCTCGGCGCGCAACTGCGCGAACGTGCGCCACAGCAGCGGGCCGACGACCAGGGCCACACCGGCCATGGCGACAAGCGCGAAGAGCAGGCCGTTGAGGACCGCGGCGAAGCCGGCCCCGGAGATCGGGCCGAAGACCACGATGATGCCGATGATGCCGCCGATGACACAGATGCCGCCGCCGATGAGCCGGAGCAGGTATCCGCGCCGGCCGGTGCCTTCGAGCACCACACCGAGCCACGGCGCCTGTGGCATGGCCTCGCTCCACCGCCGCCGCGCCACCGGGTCGGCCAGGTGCCAGATGGTGCCCGCACCGACGGCGATCACCGCGATGAGCCAGCCCAGCGCCGCGTCCACGCCACCCCAGCCGGCCGCCACCTGCAGCACGAGGATGCCGGCGCCGAGGGCAAGGTACGGCAGTACCTGTCGCCTGTCGCGGCGCGACTGCTCGCCGGGTACCGGCAAGGGGGGCAGTACCGCCCAGAAGGCCGCATACAGCACGGCACCCAGCCCGTCCAGCGGGAGCAGGGCGACGAACGCGATGCGCACGGCCATCGCCGGCAGGCCCAGGTGCTGGGCGATGCCGGAGGCCACGCCGGCCACGACCCGATGGCGCGGGTCGCGGTACAGGCGGCGGACCGCGTTCACGTCGATACCTCCAGTGGTGTGCGTGCTCCGATCGTCACACGTACGCAGCCCGCCCGGCCACGGGGACCACCCGGACATTCCCCTGGTTATCTCAGGGTTCGATCAGGGTACGCGCCTGAGGCGCCTCGGGCCGCTCTGGAGCGAGTATCGAGTCATGACGAACCAGCCCGCCGAGGACGAGCCTGGCGCCGCCCCCACTCAGGAACCGGCGGACGCCACCGAACCAACTGACGCCACTGAACCAGCCCAGGTCGCCGAGCCAGCCGACGCTGCCGAGCCAGTCGACATTACGGAGCCGATCGACTCCATAGAGCCAGCCGCCGAGCCGGTGGACACCGTCGAGCCGACCGCCGCTTTCGAGTCCGCCGCGCCGCCCCCGCCACCTCCGCCATCCATGAGTGGGACCGGCTTCCCGCCGCCTTCCGGTGGCGCTGGTTTCCCGCCGCCGGGTGGCTTCCCGCCCCCGCCGCCGGGCACCGGCGGCTGGGCGACCCGCTACGGCCTGGTACGCCCGGCGCAGGGCCGGATGTTCGCCGGGGTGTGCGCCGCGATCGGCCGGGCCACCAACACCGACCCGGTGCTGTGGCGCGTGCTGCTCGCCGTCTTCACGCTCGCCGGCGGCGTTGGCCTGCTCCTGTACCTGGTCGGCTGGCTGTTCATTCCCGACGAGGGCGATACCGCCTCACCGGCCGAGGCGCTCGTCGGGCGCGGGCGGTCGCGGACCAACCCGATCCTGGTGGTCGTGATCGCGATCATCGCAGCGATCGGACTCGGCTCGGTGTTCCGGCACAGCCTGCCGTCGGCGATCATCCCGTTCGTACTGATCGTCGTCGCCATCGTGCTGGTGACCAGGCGCGACGGCGGAAACAGGATGTACGGGCAGGAACCCCCGTCCCAGGTCGGGAACCCGGTACCGCCGAGCGCCGCCACGTACGTGCCGCCCTCGCCCGGCCCCGGCCCGTCCGGGTACACGCCTCCGGTACCGCAGCCGGGTGCGTACCGGCCGCCGTTCGCGCCGCACGGCCCGTACGCGACCACCACCCCGTACCCGGGACTGGTCCAGCAACCGGTACCGCAACCGCCGCCGTACGTACCGAGGCCACCGGTGTCGGTACCGCCGAAGCCGCCCGCGCCCCGCTCGCGGCTGGGGCTGGTCACGCTCTCCCTGACTCTGCTGTCGGTCGGCACGCTCGCGATCATCGGACTCGCCTCGGGCGGGGTACCGGCCGCCGCGTACTTCGCCGCTGCCCTCGCCGCTGTCGGGGTCGGCCTGCTCATGGGCGCCTGGGTCGGCCGGGCCCGCTGGCTGATCTTCCCGGGCATCCTGCTCAGCCTCGCGCTCGCTGTCAGCTCGGTGGCGCCCCGGTTCGGCCCGATCGAGGCCGGCGGCGGCGACATCAGGTGGTCCCCGACCAGCTTCGCGGAGATATCCGACAGGTACACGCACGGCGCCGGTACCCTCGAGCTCGACCTGAGCCAGGTCGACTTCACCGGCCACACCAAGGTGATCACGGTGCATCTCAATCTCGGCGATGCGCGGATCATGCTGCCCAGCAAGGTCGACGCCACGGTGAACGCGAAGGTCGACACGGGCGACGTACGGATCTTCGAGGACCGGTGGAGCGGTGTGAACAACGCCGAGCACACCATCACCGACAACGGTACGGACGGGCCCGGCGGTGGCCGCCTGGTGATCAATATCAAGGTGAACCTGGGAAGTGTGGAGGTGAACCGGTGAAAAGTCACCGCACCGACGTCCTGTCGCTCGTGTTCGGGCTGGTCTTCCTCCTCATCGCGGCGTGGTGGCTGATCGGCCGCTCGGTCTCGATCGGCCTGCCGATGGTGGGCTGGATCGTGGCCGCCGCCCTGATCTCACTCGGTGCGGTCGGGCTGGTCGGCGCGTTGCGTGCCAACCGGAGTGACAACCCTCCCGATTGACCGTCGAGGACCGAATATGCTGGCCGGCGGGGCCACACCCCGCCGGCCAGTCCATGCCGCACCCGGGTGGCCAGTCAAGGAGCCTGAGCACGATGACCGAGTCGTCCACCACGCCGGCCGCACCAGACGGTGCGGCCGGTTCCGCGCGCCGCGGTGGCCTGGGCGGCCGGGCCGCGCAGGCGCTGGCCACTGAACTGTCGCGCCACGCCGGACCCAAGACCGGCCTGGTCATCGGCGCGAGCGTGGATTCGGCCGTACTCGCCGCCGCGCTCGACGCGCTGCTCCCGGACGATCAGCTGACGCTGGTACCGGCCCGGGACGCGGGCGGCCGGCTGCGTGCCCATGTCGCGGCCCAGGGGCCATGGGTCGAGCGGCGGATACGCGTGATCGACTCGCTGGGTGAGGCGGACCCGTCCGATGTCGTGATCCTCGGCGAGCCGCTGACCGGTACCGCCGAGGCGACCCGCAGCTACCTGGACGATCTCGGCAAGTACATCGCCGACGGCGGGGTGCTGACGCTCGCGGTACTGGCCGCACCCGGCATGGCGGACGGGGCAACCAGCGAGTTGGAGCGGCAGCAGGCGTTCTCCGGCGCCGGTACGGACCTGGTGCTGCGCAACGTGCCGCCGGTACGGGTACACCGGCTGCGGTTCACCCCGGGACGGGTGGCCACGGTGGGCCGGCTGGCACCGGCGTACCGGCCGTCGAGCGTACCCCTCACCCGTACCATGAACATCGATTCGAACGGGGTCGCGGCCGCGGGCGCCGCCGCGGGCCTTGCCATCGCGGCCCGGCTGGCCCGGCCCAGCTCGCGCCTGTGGCTGGCGCCCGCGCTTGCCGCGCTGCCGCTCGCCGCGTTCTTCCGCGACCCGGTGCGCGACATCCCGCAAGACGAGGCGGCCGTGGTGGCGGCGAGCGACGGCCGGGTGCTTTCGGTGCAGTGGCTGCGCGACGACCGTTTCGGCGACGGGGAGTTCCTGCGTGTCGCGGTGTTCCTCTCCGTCCTCGACGTGCACGTCAACCGGGCTCCCGTCGCCGGGCGGGTGGTCGACTACTTCGTCGAGGACGGCGGGTACGCGGCGGCGATGCGGCCCGAGGCCGAGCACAACGTGGCGGCGTACACGGTGCTTTCGACCGAACGCGGGCAGGTGGTCGTCGCGCAGCGCACGGGCCTGCTCGCCCGGCGGATCGTGCAGCGCGCACCGGTCGGTTCGCTGCTGGCCAAGGGCGAGCGGTTCGGCTTGATCCGGTTCGGCTCGCGTACCGATGTCTACCTGCCCGGCGACGCCGCGGTGCCGACCGTAGCGCCCGGGGACACGGTACGCGGCGCCACCTCGATCATCGCCCGCTGGCGCTGACCGCGCCCTCGCCCCGCCCAAGATCCGCGCTACCCTCGCTCGCCCAAGATCCGCGCTACCCTCGCCCGCCCAAGATCCGCACAACTTCATTGAAGTTGCGGGGTTGGGGGTGCCCTATCACCGCAACTTCAATGAAGTTGCGGCGATCTTGGGGTGATCAGGGTGGATCGGTGTGAGGGTGTGACGGTCAGGCGCGCTGGCGCTGGCGCAGCCAGACCAGCGGGCCGCTGGCCAGGTAGAGCGCGACGAGCGCGGCGAACGTGATCCGGTAGTCCATGAACGCCCCTACCGCGGCGGCGAACCAGAGCCACACCGGCAGCCGGGCGATCCGGGCGAGCTTCGCGTACGGGAAGCTGGACACCATCGCCAGCGCGAGCAGTGTGATCGCGCCCACCGCGACGGCCCCGGGCAGCCGCAGACCCATGAGGGTCGCGAGGCCCAGCACGGCAGCGGTCATCGTGGTCGGTACACCGCAGAAGAAGCGGCCGTCCTTGGGTGAGACGTTGAAGCGGGCCAACCGGATCGCGGCGCACGCGGCGACCAGGGCGCAGGCCGCGGCGACGGCGGGCATCGGCGCGGTGCCGCGCATCGAGGCGTAGACCACGATCGGCGCCGCGATGCCGAACGAGCACATGTCGGCGAGCGAGTCCATCTGCGCACCGAACGGGCTGGCCACGCCGAGCCGGCGGGCCAGGCCGCCATCGAGCCCGTCGAAGACCACGCAGCCGATCAGGCAGCCGGCCGCCGCGTGCAGCGCACCCCGCATGCCGAGGAAGATCGCGGACATGCCGAGCCCGAGGCTCGCCAGGGTGCACGCGTTGACGAGGGCGAAGCGCAGCCGGCGGCGGCGGGTACGGTCGCCGGGCAGCAGCGGTACGGGGCCGGCCGGCGTCGGGGCCTGGACGGTACGCGGTACGGCCGGGCTGACCGGGGCGACCACGCTGGAGTTGACGTCGGCCGGTACGACCACCCGGCCGCCATCGACCGGTACCCGCGTGATCCCAGAGTCCCGACGGCGCCGCCCCACCCGTACCAGCAGCATCTGCCTTGCCAGAGAGCCGCTGCGGCGCAGCCGGCCGGCCCAGCGACGTCCTGCGGGACGGGGACTGTCGGTCGTACGTCGGCGCCGAACCCAAGGGGCTCTCGGCACGGTTCCTCCAGTTACAGGACTCAGTTCTGGATCGGTGTCCGGTTTCGCGGCCTACACCATCGCATACCGCGACGCCGATTGGCGATGCTTGCCGACCCAGAAGCTTCTTCTTTTTGGATCAACCAGGCCAGCCCGTCCGGTAGAGCCAGAACTAGTGTATGTCGGTTACGCACCGTATCGCGTAATCACGTCCCGTGCCAGGCCGTTGAGGCGCAGCCGATCAGTGTCGCCGTGCGAGAACCACCGGGCCTCCGCCGTCGACCCTGCCTGCTCGATGACTCTCGGTATCGAGGGATCGTCGACAACCACCCGGTACAGGCTGCGTACGGTGTGCCAGTCGATCGGGTACCCCTCCGGGCCGACCGCGCCGGGTCGGTGCAAGTGGGTGACGTCCAGCAGTCCGGTCACCCGGCCGCGCTGGCCGGTCTCCTCGGCGATCTCGCGCAGCAGGCCGGCGGTGGCCTGCTCGCCGAAGTCCGTACCGCCGCCGGGCAGGTGCCACGTGCCGGCACCCGGGTATCCGGGCGCGATGCGGGTCAGCAGCACGCGCCCGGCCGGCTCCGTCACCAGCCCGTACGCGGCGAAGCGCTGCACGTGCGTGACCTCGGGTACGGTCACCGGCCGCGCGGGTGGGATCTCCTCGCGATACGAGATCGGGAGCTCCAGGACCTGGGAGACGTACGGCAGCAGCACGAGATCGGGCAGTTTGTCCGGATCATGCCACTCGGCAAGATCGCTCGTACCGTCGACCTCGTTACGCAGAGTGCCTCCGGTGATCCGCACGTCGTAGATCACCCGGTCCGTGTGTACCACCTTGTTCTTCCGCCGGACGTGCCCGAGGTCACTGATCACCTCACGAAGAGTGAGCACCCTTACATTGAACCCGGTCTCTTCCACGAACTCGCGTACGACCGCGTCGCGGGGCGCCTCGCCGTGCTCGATGCCGCCGCCCGGCAGCCCCCAGTACCGGGGGAAATCGTCGTGTACCGCGGCGCGTACCAATAGGATTCGGCCCTCCGCGTCGCGGCACAGCCCGTACGCCGCGATCCGGCGCTCTTGCACTGTCCCCGTCGGCACGCTCAGGAGGATACGCGTCGAAGTCGGACAACCGGCGAAGCCGCGGGCGAAGCCGTGCTCATGACAGCGCGCCGAGGGCTTCGGTCGTGACCTCGGTCAGCCGCAACGCGTCGATGGCCTCCCGGGTGAACCAGCGCGCCTCGGCCGTGGACCCGCCCACGTCGTGTACCCGGGGGTCGCCGGGGGCGGCGACGCGCACCCGGTAGAAGGCGCGTACCCCGTGCCAGTCGATCGGGTAACCCTCGGGACCCAGTGAGGCGGCGTCCCGGTGGCTCGCCACGCCGAGCAGCTCACCCAGCTCGCCGCGCTGCCCGGTCTCCTCGGTCAGTTCCCGGATGAGCGCGGCGCCAGGCTGCTCACCGAAGTCGGTACCGCCGCCGGGCAGGTGCCACTGGCCGGCGCCCGGGTACCCGTCGGCGATCCGGGTGAGCAGGATGCGGCCGGCCGGGTCGGTGGCGACCGCGTACGCGGCGAAGCGCTGGGCCCGGTGCAGCCCGTCCGGCCCGGGTACCGCGTGGAACGAGGGGAAGTCCGGCGGCTCGTCCGGGCGCAGGTCCACGGCGGCCGGCGGGAGCCCCAGCGCGGTCGAGGTGAACGGGCGCAGCGGAAGCTGCTTGATCTCGTCGAGGTCGAGCCATCTGGCCAGGTCGGTGGGTTGCCCGATGCGGTCGATGAGCGCACCGCCGCGCAGGTTCACCTGGTAGATGAGCCGGTCGGTGTGGATCGTGACGC
>JBPYFB010000401.1:0-3261 GCA_051986465.1 Rugosimonospora sp. | reverse complement strand
CCAGCAATGTGACCGCCGCGAAGTACATTCCGCCGCGGGCCACGGCCCGTCTGGTGCCGCTGTTGTGGCTCATGACTTCCCTCCGGTTTTGGACAGGGCGAACAGCCCTCATCACCCGACGTTACTTTCTGCTCGTGGACCGCGCACGCAGAGTAACGATGTTTCCGGAGGCGAGACGGGGGGCCTGGGGCGGGAGTGGCCTGTGGTACCAGAGCGACCGGCGTGCTCAGTACCGGCCGAGGTTCTGGGTCGGCGTCATCACGATGCGGGGCGAGGCCGCCGGGTCCAACCAGGCCAGCACCCGGAGCAGGTCGGACTGTCCTAATGCGACACACCCGGCGGTGGCGCCCTTGTTCAGGACGTGCAGGAAGATCGCGCTGCCCCGCGCCGGGCTCGCCGGTACCGCCGGGATGTTGTAGTCGATGACCGCGAAGTAGTTGTACTGCGGGGCGATCTGCCACAGCGCCTCGCTGCCCGCGCCCGGATCGGCTCCGTGTACGAAGCTGTTGTAGGTCGGCGAGGCCGGGTTCTCGTCCCAGTAGTCGTCGGCGACCAGCTCGTGGTATCCGTACCGGACGCCCGGGTTGGGGTCGATGCCGTACATGGTGGAGCCGATGGAGTAGACGCCCGTCGGCGTGGAGGGCTCGCCCTCGACGTGGGTGTCGCTGAAGCCGCTGCTGCCGATCCACCCGCTCATCGCGGCGAACGCGGGCTGCCACACGCCATTCACCTTATTGAATGTCTCGATGGTGGCGCTGCTCGTACCGTAGCCGTTCGTCGTCACGACGATGAGCTGGCGGGTACCGGCGGGAATGGTGCGCAGCCGGGAGGCGGTGTTGCTCGGAGGCGCCGCCACGGGGGTGGTGGCCGGCGTCGTGGTCGGCGCATGCGAGGCCGCGCGGGCCGGCTGGAACGACGGACCGGCCGCCGACGGGGAGGCCGACGGCGGGGCGGCGGACGGGGACGGGCTGTCTGAGGGCTCAGTCGGCATGGCCGTCCTTGGGATCGGGAGGTCGGCCGCCACCGGCACGGCGGCGGGGCGCGGGACGGGTCGGGGCTGCGGCGCGGTTTCGAGCCCGCCGAACGGCAGCAGGCCGACCGCGATGATGCCGGCCGCCGTCCAGCGCAGCCATGCCCTCACGTGTGCTCCTCTGCCCCAAGGGATTCCGCACTGGGAATCGGGTGCCGGGGACGGTCCGTTACACCGTAGCCGGTCATGGGACATGGCTCGCCTCCGACGCTTATGGTTGGCGGCGTGAGCCTGCGTGGGGCGGTCGCCGTGGCGGCGGCGTGTCTGCTGCTCGCCGGCTGCGGCGGGCCGGAGCCGGCCGCGTCACCGACGCCCGGCTCACCGCACCCGAGCCCGACGGCCTCACCGGCCGGCACCGTGCCGTCGACGCCCGCGCCGACTTCGGCCGCGCCGTCGCCCACCGCGTTCGTGGGTACGGCCTCGCCCGTCACCGCCGATACCGTCGCGCACACCTGGCACTCGGGCTGCCCGGTCGGCCCGGACCAGCTGAGCCTGCTGCACCTGAGCTACTGGGGCTTCGACGACCAGCCACACGTCGGCACCATGGTGGTCAACAAGTCCGTGGTACCGGACGTGCTGAAGGTCTTCGAAAGCCTTTACCAGCAACGGTTCCCGATCAGGCAGATGCAACCGGAGGACGCCTACGGCGGCAGCGACCCGGACTCGATGGCGGCCGACAACACGTCCGGCTTCAACTGCCGCAACGCGGTCGCCGCCGGCACGCCGCACTGGTCGGTACACGCCTACGGGGAGGCGATCGACGTCAACACCGTGGAGAACCCGTACATCCTCGGCGGGGACGTGATGCCGCCGGCCGGCGCGGCGTACAAGGACCGGTCGGTGGTGCGCCCGGGCATAGCGGTACCGGGCGGCGTGCTGGTGCAGGCGTTCGCGGCGGTCGGCTGGCAGTGGGGCGGCCGGTGGACGGACGCCCCGGACTACCAGCACTTCAGCAAGACCGGCGGCTGACGTCGCCGGCGTTCGTCAGGTACGGGCGAAGCGGTCGGTCGCGGCCACCAGCAGCGACCGCGTGCCGTCGCTGCCGTCATGCGGTGCGGCGTCGACCAGGGTCAGCTCGCTGCCGGGCCACGCGTCGGCGAGCAGCCACGGCGTGCCGATCAGGTTGCCCAGGTCCAGTGCGCCCTGCACCATGACGCCCGGAACTCCGGCGAGCCGCCCGGCCTCCCGGATCACCATGCCCTCCTCGAGCCAGGAGCCGTGGCTCCAGTAGTGCGTGACGATGCGGACGAACGCCGCGCGGAAGGCCGGGTCGTCGAAGCCACGGTGCGGCGGCGAGGCGGGCAGCATCGCGTCTTCCCAGTCGCACCAGTCGCGGGACGCCTTCGCCCGTACCGCCGGATCGGGGCTCTCCATCAGGCGCAGGTACGCCTCGGAGAGGTCGCCGTCGCGGTCCGCCTCGGGTACCGCGTCGCGGAACCTGGCCCACTCCCGCGGGTACACCCCGGCGAGGCCCCGGGTCAGCAGGTCGGTCTCGGCCCGCCGTCCGGTGGCAACGCCGGTGAGCATGATCTCCGAGACCCGCTCGGTGTGCCGCAGCGCGTAGACCAGCGCGAGCACCGAACCCCAGGACCCGCCCCACAGCAGCCACCGGTCGATGCCGAGGTGCTCGCGCAGCAACTCCAGGTCGGCCACGAGGTGGTCGGTCGTGTTGACGCTCATGTCGGTCGCGGGGTCCGACGCGTGCGGCGTGCTGCGCCCGCAGCCGCGCTGGTCGAGCAGCACGACCCGGTAGGCGGTCGGGTCGAAGTACCGGCGGAACCCCGGGCCGCAGCCGGAACCGGGTCCGCCGTGCAGGACGACCGCCGGCTTCCCGGCCGGGTTGCCGCAGACCTCCCAGTAGACGTGGTTGCCGTCGCCGACATCGAGCATGCCGTGGTCGTAGGGTTCGATTTCCGGGTACCGGTCGGGCACCGTCCGCCTCCTCGGGCCAAAGATGCAACAGCGCTGTTACATATTTGTACCACGGTAGGACGGGCGCTTAGAAGTAGCGGGCGTCGGTCCGGTCAGGACTCCTGGAGCACCGACAGGATGTTGCCGGCCGGATCGGTGAACCAGGCGATGTCCGGACCGTCACCGCGATGGATGCCCTGCTCGTCGGTGCTCAGGCTGTCGTAGCGCTGCATCTGCACGCCGTGCCCGGCCAGCTCGGTCACCGCCGCGACCACGTCGGCCACCGGGAAGTTCAGCACCGTGTATGTGGCCGGGACGTG
>JBPYFB010000400.1:0-28437 GCA_051986465.1 Rugosimonospora sp. | reverse complement strand
CCCGGTCGGTCAGCGGCTTGCCGGCCGCCACGATGCGGCCCAGGTTCTCGCTGACCGAGAACCGGTCCGGGTACGCCTCGTGCAGCGTCTCGGCCACGTGCTTGGCGACCGCCGGCCCGACCATGGTGAGCAGGGGCAGCGGCCGCATCGGCAGGCCGAGCGGGTCGAGCGCGTGGTCGGCCACCTCGAACGGCGTGCCCTCGTCCAGCGCCGCGGTGATCTCGCCGAGGAACCGGGTCAGCAGCCGGTTGACCACGAACGAGGGCGCGTCCTTCACCAGTACACACGACTTCTTGAGCTGCTTGCCGACGGCGAAGGCGGTCGCCAGCGTCGCGTCGTCGGTCTTGGCCGCGCGCACGATCTCCAGCAGCGGCATGACCGAGACCGGGTTGAAGAAGTGGAACCCGACGACCCGCTCCGGGTGCTCCAGTTCCTCGGCCATCGCGGTGACCGACAGCGAGGAGGTATTGGTCGCGAGGACGCACTCGGGCCCGACGAGCTTCTCCACCTCGGCCCAGACCTGCTTCTTGACCGCCAGGTCCTCGAAGACCGCCTCGATGACCAGATCCGCGTCGGCGAACGCGCCCTTGTCGACGCTGCCCGTGACGAGGCCCCGCAGCTTGGCCGCCTTGCCCTCGGCGAGGCGACCCTTGGCGACCAGCTTGTCGATCTCGCCGTGCACGTACCCGACGCCCTTGTCGACGCGGGCCTGGTCGAGGTCGGTCAGCACGACCGGTACCTCCATGCGGCGCGCGAACAGCAGCGCGATCTGGCCGGCCATCAGTCCCGCACCGACCAGCCCCACCTTGGTGACATCGCGGGCCAGCCCGGGGCTGGGGGCGCCGACCGGCCGCTTCGCCCGCCGCTGCACGAGGTCGAACGCGTACAGGCCGGCGCGCAGCTCGTCGCTCATCACGAGGTCGGCGAGGGCCTCGTCCTCGGCGGCGGTACCGGTCTCGAAGTCCGCGTCCTTCGCGAGCCGCAGCAGCTTCAGCGCCCGGTACGGGGCCGGCGGCGCGCCGTGCAGCCGCTCGTCGAGCTGCTGCCGGGCGAAGCCGAGCACCGCGTCCCACATCTCGCTGCGGTCCACCTCGGCCCGGCTGACCTGCGTCTGTCCACTCACGACACTCGCGGCCCACTCGAGGGAGCGCTCCAGGAAGTCGGCCGGCTCGAACATCACGTCCGCGATGCCCAGCTCCATGACGTCCTTGGCGCGCAGCATCTTGTTGAGCTGCAACGGGTTCTGGATTATCACCTGCGCGGCGCCGATGACGCCGATCAGGTTCGGCAGCAGTTGGGTGCCGCCCCAGCCGGGTACCAGGCCGAGCGACACCTCGGGCAGCGCGACCGCGTTCGCGCCGGCGGAGAGGGTGCGGTAGTGGCAGTGCAGCGCCAACTCCAGCCCGCCGCCCATCGCCGCGCCGTTGACGAACGCGAACGTCGGCACCGGGCTGTCCTTGAGCCGCTTGAAGACCCGGTGCCCGAGGCGGCCCACCTCCAACGCCTGCTCCCGGCTGGTGATCTGCGGCATGCCGGTGACATCCGCGCCGACCGAGAAGATGTACGGCTTCCCGGTGACGGCGATGAACGCCGGGTCACCGCCGAGCGCGGCGCTGATCGCCTGGTCGAGGTTTTCCAGGCCGCCGAGGCCGAAGGTGTTGGGCTTCTTGTGGTCGAAGCCGTTGTCCAGCGTGATCAGCGCGGCCGGCTTGGCCAGCCCGGGTACGTGGACGGCGCGTACCAGCGCCTTCGTCACCACCTCTTCGAAGCTCATGCGCGCTGCCCTTCCCAGTGCGGGTTCTCCCAGATGACCGAGCCGCCCATGCCGATACCGATGCACATCGCGGTAAGCCCGTACCGGACCTCCGGGTGCTCGGCGAACTCGCGCGCGAGCTGCGTCATGAGGCGTACGCCCGAGCTGGCCAGCGGGTGGCCGATCGCGATCGCGCCGCCCCATGGGTTGACCCGCTCGTCGTCCTCGGCGATCCCGTAGTGGTCGAGGAAGGCCAGCACCTGCACGGCGAACGCCTCGTTCAGCTCGAACAGACCGATGTCCTCGATGGACAGTCCAGCCTTCTTGAGCGCCTTCTCCGTCGACGGGATCGGCCCGTACCCCATCACCTCCGGCTCGACCCCGACGAAACCATACGAGACCAGGCGCATCGCGATCGGCAGCCCCAGCTCCTCGGCGACATCCTCGGCGGCGAGTACGCACGCCGTCGCCCCGTCGTTGAGCCCCGCCGAGTTGCCCGCCGTGACCCTCCCATGTGGACGGAACGGCGTCTTGAGCGTGGCGAGCTTCTCCATGCTGGTGTCCCGGGGCGCCTCGTCCACAGTGGCCAGTCCCCAGCCCGCCTCCGGGTCGCGTACGGCGATCGGTACCAGATCCGGCTGCAGCTTGCCGTTCGCGTACGCCTTCGCCGTCTTCTGCTGCGAGGCTAGCCCGAACCGGTCGGCTCGCTCCTTCGTGATGCCGGGCAGCCGGTCGTGGAGGTTCTCGGCGGTCGAGCCCATCACGAGCGCCGACGGGTCCACCAGGTTCTCGGCGAGGATCCGCGGGTTCGGGTCGACGCCCTCGCCCATCGGGTGGCGGCCCATGTGCTCCACACCGCCGGCGATCGCGATGTCGTACGCGCCGATCGCGATGCCACCGGCGACCGTGGTCACCGCGGTCATCGCACCGGCGCACATCCGGTCGATCGCGTAGCCCGGTACGGACTTGGGCAGGCCGGCGAGGAGGGCGGCGGTACGGCCGATGGTGAGGCCCTGGTCGCCGATCTGGGTGGTGGCGGCGATCGCCACCTCGTCGACCCGCTCGGGCGGCAGGTTCGGGTGGCGGCGCAGCAGCTCGCGGATGCAGCGGATCACGAGATCGTCGGCGCGGGTGTTCGCGTACACGCCGCCGGCCTTGCCGAACGGTGTGCGTACGCCGTCGACGAAGACGACGTCGCGGACGGTACGGGGCACGGGAGCCTCCTGGATGACGGGTACTCCCCAGATGCTACTCGTCAGTAACCTCTCCGGGGGTGTGGTTCTCCCCACGACTCTGATCGGGTACCGGCAGCGCCGCGGTAAGCCCTGGCGCGGTCATGTCGACCTGCCAGGGGCGGGCGCCGTAGCCGGCCAGGGTGAGGCGGACCGCGGCCTCGCCGGGCGGGTCGGGCGGCTCCCAGGCCAGCCGGCGCACTCCGTCCGGGGAGAGCAGGTTCTCCGGCGGCAGCCGGTGCTGCTGGGCGAGGCGGTTGACCACCTCCCGGCAGCGGGCCAGCCGGGCGGCCGCCACCGGGTCGCGCTCCGCCCACCGGTGCGGCGGTGGCGGACCCTCGGTGACCGGCGTGCCGGGCAGCTCCTCGGGCGGCAGCTCGCGCGCCTCGTCCAGCGCGTTGAGCCACACCCGCGCCAGCCGCCGCACCGACCTGCCACCGAACCCGGTGAGCAGCATCAGCTCCCGCTCGTCCTTCGGGTCGGACTCGGCGGCCGCCACGATCGAGGCGTCCGGCAGTACCCGCCCGGGCGCGGTGTCCCGGCGCGCGGCGACCTCGTCCCGGGCGTACCAGAGGGCCCGTACCCGACTCAGCGCGCGCGGACCCCGTACGCGGTGGATGCCCGAGGTGCGCCGCCAGGGGTCGGGCCGGACGCGACCCGGCCCCGCGCCGTTCGCGACGAGCGCGGCGAACTCCTGCGCCGCCCACTCGGCCTTGCCCTCGCGTACCAGCTCAGCGCCGAGCAGGTCGCGCAATTCGACGAGCAGTTCGACGTCCAGCGCCGCGTAGCTCAGCCAGGACGGGGGCAGCGGGCGGGTGGACCAGTCCGACGCCGAGTGGTGCTTCTCCAGCGTGAATCCCAGCAGCTGCTCGACCAGGGCGGCCAGCCCCACCCGCTCGTACCCGAGCAGCCGCGCGGCGAGTTCGGTGTCGAAGAGCCGGCGCGGGCGCAGGCCGATCTCGGCCAGGCACGGCAGGTCCTGGCTCGCCGCGTGCAGTACCCACTCCGCGTCGGCGATCGCGTCGGCCAGCGGTGCCAGGGTGTCGAACGGCAGCGGGTCGAGCAGGGCGGTACCGGCGCCGGCCCGCCGCAGCTGCACGAGGTAGGCCCGGTGGGTGTACCGGTAGCCGGAGGCGCGCTCGGCGTCGACGGCGACCGGGCCCGTACCGGCCGCGAAGCGGGCCGCCACCCGCTCCAGGTCATCGGGGTCGGTGACTGGCTCGGGGGTACCCTCGCGGGGCTCCGTGAGCAGCACAGGTAAGCGAGGCGGCTCCTTGTCTGAGGGGTTAGCTTGGTCCATCACCATCCCAACTTACGGTGCGCGCGCTCACATCGTGGTGCAAGGTCGTCAAGGCGCGCCGGAACCGGGCCGTGGCGGGGGGTGGAGCGGCACCGCTAACGTGAGTTCACCGGACTTCTCCGGGCCAGCTGTCCCATGTGGAGGAAGAATGGCCTACCCCGGAAACTCCCAGCCAGAACCCCCCCAGCCACAACCCCTGTACTCCGCGGCACCGCCCTACCCTGAGACGCCGCCCGCCGACCCGCCGAACGCTGGAGCACCGTTGCCCGGCCAACCCAGTTCCGGTCTACCCAGCTACGGCCCGCCGATGTCCGGCCCGCCGCTCTCCGGTCCGCCCCTGTCTGGGCTACCGCTGTCCGGTCCGCCTCTCTCGGGTCCGCCGCTGTCCGGGCCGCCGGGCTACGGGTACCTGCCCACGACCGCGATACCGGCGCCCAGGCGCGGCGCGCCCACGCTCCTGCTGGCCATCCTCACCGCGGTGTTCTTCCTCGTCGCCGTGGTGTTCACGACCCTGTACGTCACGAAGAACAGCGCATACCGCCACCAGGTCAGCCTGGTGCACCAGCGGGACAGCGCGATCTCCGGCGACCTGAACCAGATCAACGATCTCAAGCAGCAACTGCAGTCCACCAAAGATCAGCTCAACGACGTACAGCAGCGCCAGACCGGTACCCAGGACCAGCTCGACGAGATCACGAAGGAGAAGGACGTCATCTCCAAGTGCCTCAACCTGTACGACAAGGTCGTCAACGCGTTGCTGAACAACGACAAGAACACGTTCAACGCCAACTTCGACGCGATGAAGACCGCCTGCGACCAGGCCAGCCAGTACGTGAACTGACGGCTCGGGCGGCTAGCGGGCGAGCGACGTGACGCCGGGCGGCGGGAGTCCGGCGGTCGAGGCGAGCAGCGCCAGCCATGCCGACAGGTGCGTCGAGAGGTCGACGGAGAGCGGTGTCCACGAGGCGCGCAGCTCCAGGTCGGCCGAGCTCGCCGGCTCGCCGATCTCACCGAAGCGCGCCGAGGTGGTCTGCGTGACGGTACCGCCGATCGCGGTGTACGCCGCGCCGTGCGCCTCCAGGGCGTCGGTCAGCCAGCTCCAGCACACCGCGGCGAGCAGCGGGTCGTTGACCAGCTCCGGTTCGAGCTCCGCGGTCACGTAGCTGACGAGGCGCATGCTGCCCGCCCACGCGTCCTGGCCGGCGGGATCGTAGAGCAGCACGAGCCGGCCGGTCGCGACGTCGTCACCGTCGCGGCTGACGGTGGCGCCGAGTGCGTACGCGTACGGCGCGAGCCGGCGCGGCGCCGCGAGCTCCTCCACGAGGATCTCTGGCCGGGGGTCCACCGCGGCCAGCGTGTCCACGGCGCGCGCGAACAGATCAGGGAGAACGGTCGAGGGCGCCATACTCGCAGCCTATTGCGGTGTACCGCTCGGATCTGGCTACGGCACGCCGGCCGGGTTGTGATGCCGGCCGGAAACGCGCCGGAAACGTGCGATGATAGCGCCGATGACCCCTAGCGACACGCCAGAAGCCGTCTTTGTCCGCGCTTGCCGGGCAGAGCCCGTTCCGTATACTCCTGTCTGGTTCATGCGCCAGGCCGGGCGCTCACTGCCGGAGTACCGGAAGGTGCGCGAGGGCGTACCGATGCTGGCGGCCTGCCGCAACCCGGAGATGGTCTGCGAGATCACGCTCCAGCCGGTACGCCGGCACGTCGTGGACGCCGCCGTTCTCTACAGCGACATCGTGGTACCGCTGGTGGCGGCCGGGGTGGACCTGGAGATCGTGTCCGGCGTCGGTCCGGTCATCGCCGAGCCGATCCGCGACCAGGCCGCGGTCGACAAGCTGCGCCCCCTGCACGCCGACGACGTCGGGTACATCGCGGAGGCGGTCCGGCTGACCGTGGCGGAGCTCGCCGGTACCCCGCTCATCGGCTTCGCGGGCGCCCCGTTCACGCTCGCCAGCTACCTCGTCGAGGGCGGCCCGTCGCGCCACCACGAGCGCACCAAGGCGCTGATGTACCAGGCGCCGGACCTGTGGCACGGGCTGTGCGCGCGGCTCGCCGAGATCACTCTGGAGTTCATGCGGGTACAGGTGGATGCGGGGGTCGCCGCGGTCCAGCTCTTCGACTCCTGGGCGGGTGCCCTCTCCGAGGGGGACTATCGGCGCTTCGTCATGCCGCACTCCGCGTACGTGCTGCGCGGGCTGTCCGACGCGGGGGTGCCGCGCATCCACTTCGGCGTCGGTACGCACCAACTGCTCGGGGCGATGGCGGAGGCCGGGGCCGACGTGGTGGGCGTCGACTGGCGCACCCCGCTCGATACCGCCGCGGAGTTGGTCGGCCCGGGCGTGGCGGTGCAGGGCAACCTCGATCCCTCGCTGATGTTCGCGCCGTGGCCGGTGATCGAGGCGGAGGTACGCCAGATCCTCGACCAGGGCAAGGCCGCCGCCGGGCACGTGTTCAACCTCGGCCACGGCGTGTTGCCGGATACCGACCCGGACATCCTGACCCGGGTGGTCGCGCTCGTGCACGAGCTCTCCAGCCGCTAGCCGATTGCCGTTTAGGCCGTCCGGGCTGGCTGGCCCACCAGGCCGAGCAGGATCCCGGCGCCGAGTACCAGCGCCGCGAGGGTGGCGAGCCAGAAGAAGCCGACCCACAGCGACGTCGGGATGTAGGTCATCTTCCGCAACTGGTACCCGTCGGAGCTGTCGTCCGGGTTCTTCTTCGTCACCTTGCCGCGCTCCTGGACGTAGCCCACGACATGCCGGAAGCCGCCGATCAGCAGGAACCAGACCCAGGTGAAGGCGAACACCGTCTGCGCGCGGTCCGAGGCGTTGCGGGCGACCAGGAAGATGACCGCGCCGGTCGCGAGGACGATCAGCGCGCCGCGCAGGTGGCGGATCTGCAGCAGCAGGATCGCGAGGAACACCAGGCTGATCCAGAGCACCCCCTTGGTCGCGCCGTGCGCAAGCAGCAGCGCGCCGAGCAGACCGAACAGCGACGGGCTCAGGTATCCGGCCAGCGCCACCACGAACTTGATGGTGCCGCCGGACCCTTTCCACGCAGTGACACTGCCCTTCTTCGGGTGTGCGATGTGGACGGACTCGACGGTCCCGCCGAGCAGCGACGCGAACAGCGCATGCCCGCCCTCGTGCGCGGCGGTGATGGAGTGCCGAACACCCCACCAGCCGAGGAGCACGATGACGAGCGCCAGGAGTCCAGTGAGGACACTCAGGCCGAGGGAGTGGTGTATCGGGGTGGGTGCCTGGGCGAGCACACCGGGGAGGTTACCGGGGTGGGTGTCAGGCGGTCCACCCGTGATCCCGCGCGGTATCCGCGAGCGGGGAGTCGAGCAGGCGCTCCAGGGCGGGCGGGGAACTGGCCAGCCGTTCCCGTACCGCCTCCACGATCTCCGGTGCCCGGCGCGGCGCCAGTTCGAGCAGGCCCTCGGTGATCGTCCACCAGTACCCCTCGGCTTCGGTACCGGGTGGGCAGGCGGCCCGGTACCAGTCGGCCAGGCCGTCCAGCACGTCCTCGCCGACCCCGTCCGGGTCGGTCAGGCGCAGCGCGGCGCAGACCTTCGGTACCACCTCCTCGTCCCAGCCGGCCAGGTGCGCGCGGACGAGCGTGTTCAGCGAGGGGTCGCCCAGCGCGCCCGCCGACTCGATCTCCAGCGCGTACACGTTGGGTGCGGCGAGCCGCTCACGCAGCCCCGGCAGAATGCGGTCGTCGGCCCGGCGCGCCAGGCCCAGCGTCGCCTCGCAGCGGGTGTCGTCGTGGGGGTCGTCCAGCCGCTCGGCGAGCGCGTCCCGCAACTGTGGACTGTCCACATCGGAGAGCTGGGTGCCGAGCGCGAAGCAGGCCCAGTCGCGCACGTCCTCGTCGCTGTCGCGGGACAGCATGATCAGGCTGCTCACCACCGCGTCGCGCTTGTTGGGGTCCTCGCCGGCGAGCTGGCCGAGTGCGGGCAGCACCTGCGCGGCCGCCCGGCGGATCTCCGCGTCGGGATGGCCAGCCAGATCGAGCGCTACGGGCAGGGCGTCAGGGTCGGCGGTATCCGGGTCGGCGCAGCGCATCAGGGCCGAGGCGAGCTCGGGCGTGGGCGTGCTCGGATCCGCGGCGAGCGCGGCGAGGTCGGCCGAGCCGCCGGTCGCTTCCTGGTTCACCCCTTGAGTGTGCCTCCTCCGGGGCGCGCGTGGGGCCATCCACGCGTCCAGCCCGCGGGTACAGATGGGTGGACGGCCCCGTTTGCACACCTTCCAGGTTGAGCTGGCACTGTTGAAGGCATGACTCCCCGGGTTGCCGTGGTCGGTGGTGGAATCGCCGGCCTCGCCGCCGCGCTGCGCCTGCGCGAGCGGCTCGGTGCCGACGCCGCGCTCACCGTGATCGATCAGGCCACCCGCCTGGGCGGGAAGTTGCACACCGGCGAGCTGGCGGGGGTCCGGGTGGAGACCGGGGCCGAGTCTTTTCTGGTACGGGATCCCGATGGCGGGACGAGCCCGGCGGTAGCGCTGGCGGAGCGGGTCGGACTGGGCGACGCGCTGCGCCATCCCCAGCGGGTACCGGCCGCGCTGGCCGTGGGCGGCCGGTTGCTGCCGATACCGTCGCGCACGCTGATGGGCGTACCGGCTGATCCTGCCGCCCTTGGCGACGTGGCCGTGCCGGCCCCCGGCGCCGACCCCGACGAAGGTTTGCCCCTTCTCGGTATGGACCAGGACATTTCGGTCGGTACGCTGGTCCGGCTCCGCCTCGGCGACCAGATCGTGGACCGGCTGGTCGACCCGCTGCTCGGCGGGGTCTACGCCGGGCGCGCCGACGACCTGTCGCTGGCGGCGACCGTGCCCACGCTCGCGGCGGCCTGCCGGGCGAACTCGACGCTCGCCGGCGCGGTCGCCGCCGCCCTCGACCAAAGCGCCCGGCCGGCCGGGCCGATCTTCGCCACCATCGACGGCGGGATGAGCCGCCTCGTCGACGCGGTCGCCCGGGCGTCGCGGGCGCGGCTGCGCCTTGGGCAGCCCGTGCGGGAGTTGCACCGCACGCACACCAGCTACCAGCTGACCGTGGGCTCGACCCGGGAACCGGAGGTGCTGGAGGTGGACGCTCTGGTGCTCGCGGTACCGGCCGCGCCCGCCGCGCGCCTGCTCACCGGGATCAGCCCGGGTGCCGCCGGTGAGATCGCCGAACTGGACTACGCGAGCGTGGCGCTCGTGTCGCTGCTCGTGCCCGGGTCGACCGCGCTCCCAGAATTGTCCGGCTTCCTGGTGCCGGCGACCGAAGGGTACGCGGTGAAGGCGCTCACGATCTTCAGTACCAAGTGGGCGCACCTCGACACGCGCGGATACGCGGTACTGCGCGCGTCGGTCGGCCGGTACCGCGATACGGCCGTGCTGCAGCACCCCGACGAGGACCTGATCGCGCTGGTACGCGCCGAGCTGGGCGCGCTGCTGCCCGGCGGCCTGCCCGAGCCGGTGGCGGCCGGTGTGACGCGCTGGGGTGGCGCGCTGCCCCAGTACGCCCCGGGCCACCTCGCGCGGGTCGCCCGGGCGCGTGCGGCGCTCGCGGACGAGAGCGTCGCCCTGTCCGGCGAGAGCCTCGCCCTGGCCGGCGCGGCATATGACGGAGTCGGCATCCCCGCCTGCGTCCGGTCCGGCTGGGCCGCGGCCGACCAGGTGGCCGACGCACTGAAAGGATGGAGCTGATGACTGAGCCCGACACTCAGAGCAACGCGGCCCGGATCCGGGAGCTGAACTCCACGGTCCGGTACACGATGTGGTCGGTCTTCCGCGCGGCCACGCCGCTGCCCGCGCTGCGCGACGGCATGGTGTCCGAAGTGGACAGTCTCCTCGAACAGGTCGCCCGGAAGGACGTCGTGGTCCGGGGCACCTACGACGTATCCGCCCTGCGCGCCGACGCCGACATCCTGGTCTGGTGGCACGCGCCCAGCGCAGAGCTGCTACAGGAGGCGTACGGCGGGCTGCGCCGCACCGAACTCGGGCGGCACCTGGCACCCGTGTGGTCGCAGCTGGCCCTGCACCGGCCGGCCGAGTTCAACAAGAGCCACCTGCCCGCGTTCCTCGCCGGCGAGGCGCCGCGCGCGTACGTGTGCGTGTACCCGTTCGTGCGCTCGTACGAGTGGTACCTGCTGCCCGACGAGGACCGGCGGGACATGCTCGCCGAGCACGGCCGGCAGGCGCGCGGGTACCCGGACGTGCGGGCGAACACGGTGGCCAGCTTCGCGCTGGGCGACTACGAGTGGATCCTCGCCTTCGAGGCCGACGAGCTGCACCGTATCGTCGACCTGATGCGGGACCTGCGCGCCTCCCGCGCCCGCCGGCACGTACGCGAGGAGATCCCGTTCTTCACCGGCCGCCGGCGCTCCGTGGCCGAACTGGTCAGCTCGCTGCCCTGAGCATCGGTACGTGCGGGATGCCGTCCTCCACGTACTCCGGACCGCACGGCCGGAAGCCGAAGCGGGCGTAGAAGTCCACCAGGTGCGCCTGAGCCTCCAGAGTGGACGGTTGCGCGCCGACGATGTCCAGCGCCGTCCGCATGAGTACCGCGGCGGCGCCACCGCCCCGCAGCTTCTGCGCCACGCATACCCTGCCGATACGCGACGTACCTTCCGGATCCCGCAGCAACCGCAGGTACGCGCTGGGGGTGCCGGTGTCGTCGAGCCAGAGGTGCCGGGTGTCCGGCTCCACGTCCCGCCCGTCCAGCTCCGGGTACGGGCACTTCTGCTCCACCACGAAGACCTCCACGCGCAGGCGCAGCAACCCGTACAGGGTGAAGGTGTCCAGCTCGGCGAAGGCGGCCACGTGTGGCCCGGTGAGCTGAGTCATGCATCTTCCCCGGGCGCCAGCCGGAGGCTGATCGAGTTGATGCAGTAGCGCGCGTCCTTCGGGGTGAAGCCCTCGCCATCGAAGCGGTGCCCGAGGTGCGAGTCGCAGTTGGCGCAGCGCACTTCGGTACGGACCATGCCCATGGAGCGGTCCTCCACGTACCGGATCGCGCCGGGCAGGGCCTCGTCGAAGGAGGGCCAGCCGCAGTGCGAGTCGAACTTCGTGTCGCTGCTGAACAGCCGGGCACCGCAGGCGCGGCAGTGGTACACGCCCGCGGTCTTGGTCGACACGTACTCGCCGGTCCACGGCGGCTCGGTACCCGCGCCCCGCAGCACCCGGAACTCCTCCGGTGACAGGCGTACCCGCCACTCCTCGTCCGTCGTCATGATTCAACGGTACCGGCGCGGCGCCGCTGCCCTTCGCCCTCGCCGCGGATCGTGGTCAGTTGTTCCCGCTATGACGAGGAAAATCGTCCAAGATCTCGCGAGGAGCCGGGGGTGAGGCCACCGTGATCATGGTGGGACGGGCTAGGGTCGGGGCATGGCGAAAGGCGCGGTGGAGGTTGAGGTCGCGGGGCGTACGGCGCGCCTGACCAGCCCGGACAAGGTGTACTTCCCGGCGCGCGGCTTCACCAAGGGGGATGTCTTCTCGTACTACCTCGCGGTGGGTGAGGGGATCGAAAGAGCTCTCAAGAACCGGCCCACGACCTTGCAGCGCTTCCCGGACGGGCTGGACGGGGAGACGTTCTTCCAGAAGCGGCTGCCGACGAAGGGCGTACCGCCGTGGCTCGAGTCGGCGCGGATCACCTTCCCCAGCGGGCGCCCCGCCGACGAGCTGTGCCCGACCGACCTGGCGCACGTCGCATGGGCGGCCCAGATGGGTACCATCGTCTTCCACCCCTGGCCCGTACGGCGCTCCAATGTGGACAATCCTGATGAGCTCCGTATCGACCTGGATCCCCAGCCCGGTACGGACTTCGCCGACGCCGCCCGGGTGGCCGCGGAGGTACACGCGGTCCTCGACGAGCTGGGCTGGGTCGGGTACCCCAAGACCTCCGGCGGCCGGGGCGTGCACGTCTACGTCCGCATCCGTCCAGAGTGGAGCTTCATACAGGTACGCCGCGCGGCGATCGCGTTGGCCCGGGCGGTGGAGCGGCGCCGGCCGGACCTCGCGACCACGTCCTGGTGGAAGGAGGAGCGCGGCCGGCGGGTCTTCCTCGACTTCAATCAGATGGCCCGCGACCGCACGATCGCCTGTGCGTACTCGCTGCGCGCCAACCCCAGGGCCACCGCCTCGACGCCGGTGACCTGGGACGAGCTGCCCGACGTGGAGCCGGACGACTTCGACCTGCGCACGGTACCGGAGCGCTTCGCGAAGATCGGGGACCCGCACGCCGCCATCGACGACGTGGCGCACGACCTGACGCCGCTGCTGGAGTGGGTCGAGCGCGACGAGCGGGACGGGCTGGGCGACATGCCCTACCCCCCTGAGTACCCGAAGATGCCGGGCGAGCCGATGCGGGTACAGCCCAGCCGGGCCCGCAACCCCCAGCCGTAAGGCGTTATCTGGCCGGGCAGGTGGTACCGGCCGCCGGTACCGACAGGTCGATCAGGTACGCGTCGATCGTGTTCCTGATGCAGCTGGTCTGCGGGTACGCGGTGTGGCCCTGCCCCTCCCAGGTGACCACGGTCGAGTTGCCCAGCATGTTCGCGAGCTTCGCGGTCTGCGCGTACGGGGTGGCCGGGTCGTTCGTGGTGCCCACGACCACGATCGGCGGCGCGCCCTTCGCCTGCCCCGTCGGGTACGGGTCGCGCTTGGCCGGCCACAGCGCACAGCTGAGCAGCCCGGTGGCGAGCGACGCGCCGAACAGCGGGTACTTGGCGCGCCACTGCAGTTGAAGGGTGCGCGCCTGGGCCAGGGTCTCGCCGCTCGCGTCGTCGTCGCAGGAGACCGTGTTGAAGGCGTCGAACATGTTGTCGTAGTGGCCGCTGCTGTCCCGCTCCGCGTACGAGTCGGCGAGCGCGAGGATGGTGTCGGCGTTGCCCCGGGCCAGGGCCGCGATGGAGCTGGCGAGCGCCGGCCACTCCGCCTGCGAGTAGAGCGCCGCGGTCACGCCGGTCAGGACCCAGCCCGCGGTCGCCATCCGGCCGTCTGCGCTTCGTACCGGAGAAGTCCTTGATTTTGCCAGGACGGAGGTGACGGCCGCGCGGGCGTCCGGTGCGATGGCACAGGAGTTCTGCTGGCACCACTTGGCGAACTGGTTGAACGCGTTCTCGAAGCCCCTGGCCTGGCCCTCCGCGGCGTCCACGGCCTTCTGGGTCGGGTCGACGGCGCCGTCGAGGACGAACGACCGGATGTTCTTCGGGAACAGCTGCGCGTAGGTGGCGCCGAGCAGGGTGCCGTAGGAGAAGCCCAGGTAGTTGGTCTTGGCGTCGCCCACCGCGGTCCGGATCGCGTCGATGTCGCGGGCCGCCTGCTCGGTGGAGAACAGCGACAGCGAGCTGCCGTACTTCGCCTGGCACCCCGCGTCCATCCGGCGCCACAGGTCGGCCAGCGAGTCGAACTGCGCCTGCGTCTTCGGGTCCGGGTCCGTGCCGAAGGCGGTGTCCAGGTCCTCGTCGCTGAAGCACTTGAGGGCCGGGGTCGAGTTGCCGATGCCGCGCGGGTCGAAGCCGACGATGTCGAAGCGCGACAGGATGTCGGCGGGCAGTTCCAGGGAGAGGTACGCGGCCAGTTGCACGCCGGAGGCGCCGGGGCCGCCCGGGTTGGTGATGAGGCTGCCGATGCGGTGGTACTGGTGCGTGCTGCGTACCCGCATCAGCGCCACCTCGAAGGTCTTACCGTTCTTCGGGTTGTGCCAGTCCTGCGGTACGAGCACCGAGCCGCAGTCGTACCGGGTGTCCGCGGGGACCTGGCGCAGCATCTGCCGTGCGACGTCCTGGCAGGAGTTCCACCGTACGGTGGAGGCGCCGGGCGAGGCGGGCGCGGTCGCGCCGCCGCCAGCGGTGGGGGAGACCCAGCGCAGGCTGGGCGTGCATCCGGCGGCGACCATCGCCAAAACTGCGAAGATCGCTACTATTGCGCGTCGTTGCACAGCCGCATCCTCTCGCCTGGGCGGTCCCCGGCAATCGTAGCTATGCGGGCAACTCGCCCCGCAGGACCTCGTCCACGTCAAAGCGCAGCGGCTGCTCCAACTGGTCATATGTGCAGGAATCGGGGTCGCGGTCCGGGCGGGGGCGGCGGAACTGGGCAGTATGCCGGATCCGGTCGCCCTCCATCGCCTCATACCCCACTTCGATCACCCATTCTGGGCGAAGCGGCTCCCAGGAGAGGTCCTTCTTGCCGGTCCAGCGGCTCACCGCGCCGGGTACCCGCTGCCCATCGTCGGCCGGCGCGTCGCCGCGCAGCCACGGATGTTCGGTCACGTTCTCGCGGTACGGCGCGATCTCGTCGAGCAATTCCTTACGGCGCGCCATCGTGAAGCTGCCGCACACCCCGACGTGGTGCAGGGTGCCGGCCGAGTCGTACAGGCCGAGCAGCAGCGAACCGACCACCGGGCCGGACTTGTGCCAGCGGAAGCCGGCGACGACGACGTCCGCGGTGCGGGAATGCTTGATTTTGTACATGAGCCGCTTGCCGGGCGCGTACGGTATGCCGGCCGGCTTGGCGATCAGCCCGTCCAGCCCGGCGCCCTCGAAGATCTGGAACCACTCCTTGGCCCGGTCCAGGTCGGGCGTGATCGGCGTGGTGTGTACCGGCGGTACCGCGCCCGCCAGCGCCTCCTCCAGCATCGCCCGGCGCTGCGCGTACGGGGTTTCCAGGTACGCCTCGTCGCCGAGTACCAGCAGGTCGAAGGCGACGAAGGAGGCGGGCCACTGCTCGGCGAGCAGCTTGACACGCGAGGCGGCCGGGTGGATGCGCTGCCCCAGCATGTCGAATTCCAGGCGCGGTACCCGCTCGTCGCGGCGGATCACGACGAGCTCGCCGTCGATCGCGCTGCGCTCGGGCAGTTGCGCCTGCGCCTGCTTGACGACCTCGGGGAAGTACCGGGTCAGCGTCTTGCCGCCCCGGCTGGCCAGCTCAACCTCGTCGCCGTCGCGGAAGATGACGCAGCGGAAGCCGTCCCACTTCGGCTCGTAGGTCATGCCCTCGGCGACCGGAATCTCGGGTACCGCCTTGGCCAGCATGGGCTCGATGGGTGGCATCACGGGTAGGCGCATGGGGTCCAGTATTCAACTCGCGCGCTTCTCCAGGAACACCAGCGTCTCTGCGGAGGCCATGCGCTGGTAGCCGAGGCGTTCGTAGAGCCGGACGTTCTGCTCGCTGCGCGGACCGGTGAACAGTTCGAAGCGCTCGACGCCACCGGCCTGCTCGGCAAGTCCGGCCAGTTCGGCCTCGATCGCGGCGACCAGGCGGCTGCCGATGCCCCGCCCCTGCAGGTCCGGCGCGACCGACAGCCGCCCGATGTACCCGGTGCCGTCCGCGATCCGCCCGCGTACCGTGCCGACGATGCGGGTGCCGGCGAGCGCCTTGAGTACCAGCTCCCGCGCGATCGCGGCGCGCACCTCGGCCGCGGTCTCCAGCAGCGGTGGCAGTTCGAAGTTCTCGTGTAGCCGAGCCTCGCTCAGGTACGCGGCACGCTGAAGGGTCATCAGCTCGCCGGCGTCGTCCGGCACCGCTGGGAGGATGGCGATGTCCATGGAGAACCGGTTAGAACCGGGCGAACGAGCGGATCGGGTTGCGCGGGCCGAAGCGCGGCGGTCGCGGGCCGGTCGCGAGCAGCAGGTCGCACGCCCGGGCCCGCTGGCCGCGGAACGGTTCGAGCAGTTCGAGCATGCGCGCGTCGGCCGGGGACAGCCGGCCCGGTGCCGAGTCGCGGGAGCCGGCGCGCGCCGCGCCGGTCAGCGCGTACACGATGGTGTGCGGCAGGTTGTAGTCGCCAACGGTCACCGCGTCCGGGTCGCCGTACGCGACGCGTACCACCTCCGCCGCGGTCCACGCCCCGATGCCGGGGATCGAGACCAGCACCGCGGTCGCCGAGGCCGAATCCGGCGCGCGCTCCAGGCGGTCCGCCACCGCGGCGACCCGGCGCAACGCGTCGGCCCGCCGCTGCTCCACCCCGAAGGGATGGAACAGCCAGTACGGGCTGGCCGCGACCGCCTCCGGGTCGGCGGGCAGCAGCAGGTCGGGTACCGGCCCGGGGGCGGGTTCGCCGAAGCGGCGCGCGAGGCGGGCGAACGAGTGCGCCGCCTCCTTACCGGTCACCTTCTGGCCGAGGACGGTCGGTACGAGTAGCGGGAAGAGCCGGCCGCTGCGGGTCATCCGCCGGCCCGGGTGCTCGTGCCAGGCGCGGCGTACGGCCGGGTGCCGGCTCGCCAGCGGTTCGAACGCGGTCACGTCGTCGCGCAGCCCGGCCAGCGCGTCCGAGTGCTCGACCATCCACTCCGCGCCCGGCCCGTACCCCTGCGCGTGCAGGTCGCCGCCGGAGCGCATGAGGTGCAGAGTGCCGGGGCCGTCCGGGGTGCGCGCCGCCCACCACAGTTCGCCCGCGGTGAGCCGGATCGACGGGTCGCGCCCGAGCGGGCGCAGCGGTGCCAGCGTGCCGACGAAGTCGTACCGCTCGGGTGGGCGCAACCGCCGTAGCGCGATCATTGTGCCGAACGTACCAGGGTGCGGTGCAACAGCCGAGAGTCGCCCAGCAGGCCCCGCAACCGGCGCTCCAGGCCGGCGATCGGCACCAGGTTCTGCGGCGCCCTCGGATCCGTGTACGGGGTGGCCCCGAACCGCGGCAGGGTCACCGTGGACAGGTCGGCGAGCGCGATCGCGTCCTGTGCGGTGAGCTCCCCGGAGCACTCCACGCGTACGATCCCGGCCCACGGCCCCCGGACCGGGCCGGGCAGGCGCAGGTACCACGAGTACAGGGTGGAGAGCCGGAAGACGGGGGTACGGGAGCCGGTGGGCAGGCCGGTCACCACCCGTACCAGCTCCACCGGCAGGTACCGGGTGCCCTGGGTCTTCACGTACCCGATCGTGCGCGGGAGGCTGGCGCGGCCGCGCAGCCGTCCGTCCGCGACGAGCAGGTCAGTGTCTACTGTGGACGCTCGCGCCTCCTTGGAGATCGCCACCTCCAGCGCGCTCATCAAACCGCGCAGCTTCCCGTCGAGCGCCTGATGGTCGGTCGCGTCCACCTGGTGCGCCCGGTACCGGCTGGGCCCGCTACCGAGCCCGGCGACCAGCGGCGCGGAGGAGAGCACCGCCCGGTCGACCCGAGACGCCAACACGTCAGCGGTACCGGTGGCCAGGTCGCAGCGGACCACGCCGGCCGCGTACGAGGCGGCCAGCGCGGGATGCGAGGCGCCCTGGTCGTCGACGAGCCAGCCGCGCGCCTCGTTGCGCAGCACACCGTCCACGAAAAGCACCACGTCAGGGGCTCGGACCTCCGGCGAAGGCGCGCGCGGAACCCAGGCCGAGGCGGCCAGCTCCACGTCTGGGTCGACGCTGGCCGTACTGTCGGGGGCGGCCTCGTCCGTGACCGGCCGCGCATACGCCGGATCCCACGCATCCCAATACAAGTTCACAGGCTGATCCGCTCGACGTGGGCGGTTCGGGCGTCCTTGCGTACCTCGAACCGCACCGGTATGCGCTCCGCGAGCGCACCCACATGGGTTACCACGCCGACCATCCGATCGCCGCGCGCCGCCAGGTTCTCCAGCGTCGCCGCGACCGTCTCCAGCGTGGCCGCGTCGAGCGTGCCGAAGCCCTCATCGAGCACAATGGACTCCAGGCTCGCCACGCCCGTCGACAAACCGGCCAGCTGCTCCGAGAGAGCCAGCGCGAGAGCCAGCGACGCCTGGAACGTCTCGCCGCCGGACAGCGTGCGTACCCCCCGGCGCAGGCCCGCGTCGTGGTGGTCGACGACGAAGAACTCACCCTTGTCGTGGACGAGGTCGTACTGGCCGGCGGTCAGCTCGCGCAGGATCCTGGACGCGCCCTCGACGAGCAGGTCCAGCGCCTCCGCGAGGAGCCACCGCTCGAAGTTGTTGGCGCGCAGGTGTCCGGCGAGTGCCTTGGCGACCTGGGCCTCGCGCAGCTCGGTGTCGCGCTCCTTACCCAGCCGGTCCGCCTGCTCCCGCCGCTCCACGAGGCGGGCGTGCGCGGCCTGTGCCCGTTCGACGGCGACCGCCGCGGCCTGGCTGAACGCGGCGGGATCCATGGTGGGTTGAGTGGTGGGCGCACTCAACCCCGCGCCGGCGAACAGTCGCGCGATCCGCTGCGCCGCCGACTCGGCCGCGGCGCGCGCGGTGCGCAACGCGGCGGCCAGCTCGGCGCGGCGTGCCTCACGAGTCTCCACTTCGGACGATGACCAGCCCGCGAGGTCCTGCCACGCGGTGGCGAGGTTGTCCCGGTCGACCGGCGGCGGGCCGAGGGTACCCAGCGCGTCGCGTACCCCGTCGAACTCCCGCCACGCGGCCCGCTCCCGCTCCTGGGCGCGGTTGGCCGCGGCGGCCGCGCGCCGGTGCGCCTCCCGTGCGGCGCGCACCGCGAGCGCCGCCTCGTCGAGCGCGATCTGCAACGCCCCCACGGCGTCGAGGTCGGCGCGCACGGCGTCGCGGTCGGCGGTGCGGGTCAGGCGCGCGGACAGCTGCGCCGCGCGCAGCGCGAGCTGGTCGCGTTCGGCGCGTACCGCGGCGAGCGCCCGGTCGAGGTGGCGCGTGGCCATGTCCCGCTCGGCCACCGTGCGCTTGGCCGCCTCCGCGCCCGCGCGGGCCCGCTCCAGCCGCGCGTTCGCCGCGGCCAGCGCGGGCGAGTGCGGTGTGGTGGGCAGCTCCGCCACGGTCTGCTCGCAGACCGGGCACGGCTCGCCCAGGCGCAGATGCGGGCGCAGGGTGGCCGCGCGGTCCGCGGTGCGCGCCTCCTCGACGCCGCGCGCCGCGGCGTCCACCGCCGCGGCGGCCTGCGCCGCGCCCTCCGAGGCCGCGTCGAGCGAGCGGATCGCCGCCTCGTACTCGGCCTCGGCCGTGCTGACCGTGCCGGCGAAGTCGCCCGCCTGCGCGGTCAACCGGTCCAGCTCCCCGTAGTCGTCCAGCAGCCGGCGTAGCGCCGCCGCGTCGCCGGCGTCGGCGAGCTCGCCGCGCAGCTTCTCCTCGCGCTCCTCGGCGGCGGTCACCGCGTCGACCGCCGCGTGTGCCGCCCTCGCCGTTGCGAGCACGGCCGCGGCAACCTGACCGGCGGCCTCCTGGGCGGCGGCGCCGCGGCTGACCCGGCCCAACAGATCCAGTTCGCCGTCGAGGTCGGCGAGCGCGGTCTGCGCGGCCCGCGCCTGGGTCGCCGCATCAACGAGATCGGGTACCGCCGCCTCGACGCCGGACGCGAGCCCGCGTACCGCCTCGACGCGCGCGCACGCCGCGGCGATCGCCTCGTCGCTCGCGTCGGCCAGCTCGGCGAGCAGCCGGTCGTTCGCGGCCGCCCGCGATTCGTGCTGCGCGGCGAGCGCGGTCGCCTGCTCGCGTACCCGCTCGTAGACGGACAGGCCCAGCAGGTTGACCAGGATCTGCTGGCGTACCGCCGGCTTCGCGTGCAGGAACTCGGCGAACGCGCCCTGCGGCAGCACCACGCACGTGGTGAACTGCTCGTACGGCAGCCCGACCGCGTCGAGTACCGCCGCGTCCAGCTCCCCAGGGGTACCGGCGAGCGGCTCGCCGAGCTCGGTCGCCTCACCACTGTCCAAAGTCGACAGATCGAAGCCCTTGGGTAGCAGCTCCAGCCCCGCGTGGCTGGTCGCCACCCGCCCCTTGCCGTCGCGGCGCACCACCCGGGTCGCGGCGTACCGGGCGCCGGCCGACTCGAACACCAGCCGTACCCGCGCCTCCGCCGCGGAGGGCGCGAGCGCGTTGGCGATGGCGCGCCGGTCGCCCCAGCGCGGTACGGTGCCGTAGAGCGCGAAGCACATCGCGTCGAGAATCGTCGACTTACCCGAACCGGTCGGGCCGACCAGCGCGAAGAAGTCCGCGTCGGTGAAGTCCACGACCGTGGGGTCGCGGAACACGGTGAAGCCGGCGAGGTCCAGGCGCAGCGGTCGCATCAGGTGCTCACCTCCGCGTAGAGCCGGTCGAACAACGTGCGTACGGCTGGGTCGTCGTGGCCCCGGCTGGCGAGGTAGTCGCCGAACAGCTCGCCGGGCGGGCGGCCGGAGCGCGACGGTCGGGCCGGACCGTCGTCGATCGCCTCGGCGAGTACCTGCGGGTCGATGCGCACTTCCAGCGCCCGCGGCAGCACCTCCTGTACCGCCTCGCGCAGCCCGGCCCGCGGCTTCTCGCGCACGTACACGCGCAGCCACGCGTCACCGGCATCCATTGTGGACAGTTCGGCCAGCGTGCCGCGCACCGTCCTCAGCGGAACCGCGCGGGTCAGCGGGATCTCCCGGGTGCGGGCGGGCGTCGTCGCGGTCACCTCGACAAGCGTGACCGAGGGCGCGTTCTCCTCCTCGCCGAAGTCGATCGCGAGCGGGGCACCGCTGTAACGGACCGGGCATGGCCCCGGTACCGCCTGCGCCCGGTGCAGGTGCCCGAGCGCGACGTAGTGCGCCGCCGCCGGGAAGACCGTCGCCGGTACCGCGTACGCCTGGATCGTGTGCGCGTCCCGCTCGCCGCCGCCGGACTTCGCGCCGAACACGGTGAGGTGCGTGGCGACGAGGTTGACGGTATCGGCGGCGAACCCCTCGCACAGCACGGCGAGCAGCCGGCCGAGGTGATCCGCGTACGTCTGGTTCGCCTCCGCGGCGGACAGCGAGAACATCTCGGTCGCCCGTACCGCGTAGCGCTGCGACAGGAACGGCAGCGCGACCAGCCGCCACGCCTCGCCGTCGCCGGTCACCCCCTCGATGACGTGCTCGCCCGGCCGGTCGCGTACCGTGCCGCGCAGCGTGATCCCGGCCGCGTCGGCCCACGGGCGCAGTGCGTCCAGCGCCGCGCCGTTGTCGTGGTTGCCGGCGATCGCGACCACCGCCGCGCCGCTGTTGCGCAGGGCGGACAGCGCGCGGGTGACGATCCGGGTCGAGTCGGGGTTGGGTGCGGCGGTATCGAACAGATCGCCCGCCACGATAACGAGATCGGGGCGCTCCGCCCGGGCGATCTCCACGAGTTCGGCGAGTACCGCCAGGTGTTCGTCGAGTCGGGACTGTCCCTTGAGGACCTTCCCCACGTGCCAGTCGGAGGTGTGCAGAATCCGCATCAGAAAGGTATGTCCTCGTCGGTCAGGGTGGCGCCGGACGCTCGGGAGCCGACCACCGCGAACGCGTCGGCCGCCTGGGTCAACGAGCGGAGCGTCGCCCGGGGCGCGGCACCCGCCTCGTCGACCCGGCTCGCCCAGGCCGGAAAGGGAAACTGCACCACCAGCGGTACGGGCAGCTCCGGCTGGCTCACGAACATCGTGCCGGGCTTGGCGATCAGCGCGCGGGCCCGCTGCGCACCCGGCAAGAATCCATACTCCGCACGCGAGGCCTCCGAAGGATCCAGCCTCCCAACCACCTTCACCGCCGAGTTGGTGACGATGCGCCGCTCCACCTCGCTCGCGGTCTGCTGCGCGCCGACCAGGATCACGCCCAGCGACCGCCCCCGCTCCGCGATGTCGAGCAGGATCTCCTTGATGGGCGAGGAGCCCTCGCGCGGCGCGTACTTGTTCAGCTCGTCGAGCACCACGAACAGCAACGGCTTGCGGGTGGCCCGCTTCTCCTTGCGCTCGAACTCCGCCTTGAGCGTGACGCCGACCACGAACCGCTGCGCGCGGTCGGGCAGGTTGTGCAGGTCGACCACGGTCAACTGGGCGCCATCGGAGGTGTCGACGCTGTGCGGCCGGCCGCCCGACAGGTCGCCCCGGATCAGCCGGGACAGGTCGCGCTTGGAGGCGATGAGCCGGCGGGCGAACGCGTTGACGGTACCGAGGCCGACCGCGGAGCCGGCCCAGAACACTCGGCTCTGTTCGTCGCCGAGCTCGGCGACGATGAAGTCGACGAGATCCGGGTAGGAGCCCAGGCGCGTACCGTCGATAACCACCCCGCCGTCGGCGGGTACGGCCACCTTCGCGAGGTGCGCGGCGACCGCGTGGATGACCATCGTGTACTGCTGCTTCTCGTCATCGGCGTCGGCGAACACGTACGGCAGCAGGCGCCCCGCGCAGAACTCCTCCAGCGTCCAGTAGAAACTGTCCACTCCGGACAGTCGGCTGGACACGTCGGGCGTACCGGTCGGGTCGCCGGCGCGCGGCGGCGCGTAGACCGCGACGTCCGGGAACGGCTCGGCCGGCAGGCCCAGCCGCGCGTACGCCGCCACGGTCGCCTCGTCCAGCCGGGTGTTGGGGTGGTCGAGGAAGAGCAGGTCCTCACCCTTCACGTTGAAGATGAGCGCCTTCGTGTTGACCGCCTCCGCGCCTAGTACGCCGGAGCGGAACAGCGAGTAGAGCAGGAATGTGGCGAAGCTGGTCTTGGTCGCCACACCGGAGATGCCGGAGATGGAGACGTGCGCGCCCCGGGTGCCGTCGAGGAACTCGGCGTTCAGGTACAGCGGCTCGCCGTCCCGACCGGTGCCCATCGGTACCCGCTTGGTCATCCCGTCGAAGTGCAGGGCGGCGGTGCGCTGCTCGCCCGCGGCGCGGTGTACCAGCGCCCCGGGGGTCGGCGGCACGTACAGTTCCGGCTCCACCCGGGTGGTCGTGATCTCGGCCGCCTCCTGTACCTGCGCCGGCAGCGTGCCATCGGCGATCGCGAAGACGTCCGACTCGAAGACGGCTCCCTCGTGCCGCGCGCGCACCTGCGTCACCACTCCGGAGATGGTCACCGGCTCGCTGTCGGGCATACCGCGGCTGGTCACCACGACATCATCGAGTTGCAGGTACGAGCCGGGCGCTACCGCCACCCAGAACTGCAGAGGGGTGGCGTCTGCCGTACCCAGCACCCGCCCCACCGGCTGTTGACCAACACTCATGCCTCAGCATCGTGCCCTACGACACCCGTACGAGTCATGCGGGCACGCCGTCAGGAGTGTGCCTCACTTTCCAACTTCGACAGCGCGACGGTGCACACGAGCGCGAAGTTGTTACGCGGCGTGAGTTGATAGATGTTGACCACGGCGTCCCGGTCGTCGGCAGGTTCGGGCTCCACAAGCCAGAACTCGCGGATCCGCGCCGCGGCGTACTCGTCCGGCTTGATGACGCGGTCCCTGTGCTCCGACTCTGGCGAAACGATTTCGACGACGAGGTCGACGTCGGCCGCGTCAAACTGGGATCTGCGCATGGGAGGCTGAGCCTCCCGCCGAAAGCGGGTGACATCTGGTTCACGCACCGTGCGAGGCGCCAGCACGACACCGGTCTCGGTGCTCACCTCCCACCCGGCCGCCTCGAACATGTTGGCTATGCGGCGCGTGATGTGCGCGTGCCAACGCATCTGAGCGGCAGCGGCCATCTCCAGAGTTCCTTCCGACAGCTCGACGCGCACGCCTTCGATCGGGGGAAGCTGCTCGAACTCTTCCGCCGTCAGCGGAAAACGGAACGGGATGTCAACGACTGTCATGGCCGTCTCCTCGCGCAGATCAGGCACTGCGAGCGTACCGCAGCAGCAGCGTGTCCTCGGCGAACAGCGCGTGGGCCAGCGTGAGGCCGCGGATCGCGTGCGGCAGGCCCGCCGTGATGCGGCCCGCGCCGGGCCCCGCCAGCATCGGCGACACCGTCAGGCACACCTCGTCGACCAGGTTCGCCTCGGTGAGCGCGCCGAGCAGGTGCGGGCCGCCCTCGCTGAGCACCTGGGTCAGGCCGCGGCCGTGCAGCGCCGCCATGGCGGCGGGCAGGTCGATCGTGTTCTCGCCGAAGGCGAGCACGTCGGCGACTGCCGACAGCGCGGTCCGGCGGTCCGGCGGTGCCGTGGCGTGCGTGAGGATGATGGGGCGGATCGGCGCCTCCGCCAGCGCGGGGTTGGTGGGGTCGAGGGCCAGGCGTCCGGACACGATGACGACCGTGGGGTACGGGTCGAGCCCGTGCTCGCGGCGCCAGGTCCGCCGCTCCTCGTCCAGCAGGATCGCGCCGTACCCCTCGCGGCGCAGCGTGCCGGCGCCGACCATAAGAGCGTGCGCGTACATGCGCAGCATCGAGAAGACCTTCTTGTCCGGCGGCGTACCCAGGCCGGCCGAGTAGCCGGAGACCTCGACGGCGCCGTCTACGCTGGTGACGAAGTTGACCCGCAGCAGCGGCGCGGCATAGTCGGGCCGGTACAGGTCGACGAGCGCCTCGTCATCCAGCGGCTGCTTAACGGTATCCGGCCAGATCAGGTACATTCCGTCATCCTGGCCGACGCTCGGCGTCACTCGCCGGCCGGCCCGGTCACCGGCGGCGTCGGCACCGGCTCCCGGTGCTGGCAGTCGCACCAGGTGCCGCCCCGGCACTCGGCGTGGCGGCGCTCGCGACACGCATCGCAGATCATGATGTCAGTGTGGACGAGACCGGCTTTGGATGCTGATATTCGACGCGGCTGAGAGGATGCTGGCGAAGGCCCGTCACGACAGGAGTCCCATGGCGCGACAGATCTACCAGGTGAAGCTCTCACTCGGCGACGTCGTACCCGAGGTATGGCGGCGAGTGGCACTGCCCGGCGGGTACAGCCTGGACCGGTTGCACCGGGTGATCCAGCTCGCGATGGGCTGGCAGGATTACCATCTGCACTCTTTCGAGATAGATGGTGTCCAGTACGGGCAGCCAGACCCCGATGGCGAACTGGATCTGCGCGACGAGTTGGACGTGCGGCTGGACTCGGTGGCCGGCAAGGACAGCCAATTCCTCTACACGTACGACTTCGGTGACTGGTGGGAGCACGATGTCGTGGTGGAGCAGATCTTCCCGGCCGACCCTGACGAGCGGTACCCGGTCTGCCTCGCTGGAGAGAACGCCTGCCCGCCGGAGGATGTGGGCGGGGCGTACGGGTACACCGGCTTCCTGACGGCGCTGGCCGACCGGGAGCACCCGGAGCACGAGGCGATGCTCGAGTGGATCGGCCGGCCCTTCGATCCGCGCCACTTCGATGCCGACCGGGCCACCGCACTACTGCGCCGGATGGCCTGACCGGTCGCCTGCCGCCCTCAGCAAAGATCGATTACAAGTGAGTTCCATTCTATTTTCATCACCCAATACCGATCAAACCATTACCAATTTCGGATCGCTGTAGCTGCATCTATTCGCCGTTTAGCGCCGATCTGACCACATTGACCATAGTAACAAAATGGGAACGCTCCCATGCCACCCTTGACAGTCGCGAAACGTCACGGCAATGTCTTGGGAGCGCTCCCGTCGGTGTGTGCGCACGCACACCATCTGTATTGGTGTGGCACCCCCGGTCGCCGTCCGCGAGGACAAAACGCCTGGGGGCGCACCATCCCAAACGAGGCGTTTGGTCGCATGGCGGCGACGTTGTTCCCACGTCGTCCAACCATGTCCGGCGCCTCGTTCGCACATCGCGACCTGAGAGGGGGTCTGGAGGATGGGCGGTACGACGCGCCGTCGCGGTTTCGCGGCGGTCGCTCTAGGCGCGGCGGTGGCTTTGGCTGTCGTGGCCGGATGTTTCAAGACCAGCAGCAACTCGTCATCGGGCGCCGGCAACCGCCCGGTATCGCGCTGTGCAAGGCGAGCCCTCACACGTACCGCACGCTGGTGATGGCCGTGGCTCTCGCGATCCTCCCGATCCACGTCACGCTCGTGGGCGCGACCCGTACCGACGACGCGATCGGCTCGGCACCTACACCGACTACGCCCAGGTCTTCGCAGGTACAGCGGTCGCCGTGGTACCGCTGTTGATCGTCTTCATCGTCGTCGGCCGCCAGTTCGTCGGCGGCATCATGGAAGGTGCCCCCACAGCGTGATCGTCACTCAGCCCACCCACGTCCAACCAGGCACTGCAGCGGATCAGGGACTTCTGGCGTTCCCTCAGGACTTCCTCTGGGGCGCGGCGACCGCGGCATACCAGATCGAGGGCGCCGCGACCGAGGGCGGCCGGACGCCGTCAATCTGGGACACCTTCAGTCGGATGCCCGGGCGGGTGGCCGACGGGCACACCGGGGACGTGGCCTGCGACCACTACCACCGGTACCGCGACGATGTACGGATCATGGCCGACCTGGGCCTGCGCGCGTACCGGCTGTCGCTGTCGTGGCCCCGGCTGCAGCCGCACGGTACCGGGCCGATCAACCAGGCCGGGCTGGACTTCTACCGGCGCCTCGTCGACGAACTGCTCGAGCACGGCATCGAACCCTGGATCACCCTCTACCACTGGGACCTGCCGCAGCCGCTGGAGGATCGCGGCGGCTGGCCGGAGCGCGATACCGCGGCCCGCTTCGCCGAGTACGCCGAGCTCGCCTACCCGGCACTCAGTGACCGGGTCCGGTACTGGACGACCCTCAACGAGCCGTGGTGCTCGGCGTTCCTCGGGTACGCGTCCGGCCTGCACGCGCCGGGCCGGGCCGAGGCACCGGCGAGCGTGGCCGCCGCGCACCACCTGTTGCTGGCCCATGGCCTTGCGGTACAGGCAATGCGCGCGGAGCGCCCCGACGCGGCGATCGGGATCACGTTGAACCTGTACGCCGTGACGCCCCGCAGCGACGAGCCGCAGGACGTCGACGCGGCAAGGCGCATCGACGGGCTCGCCAACCGGTCGTTCTTGGAGCCGCTACTGCGCGGCCGCTACCCCGACGACGTAATCGAAGATCTGCGGACGATCAGTGATTTCGGTCACGTACACGACGGCGACCTTGAAACTATCACGGCTGAGATCGACAACCTCGGGATCAACTACTACAGCCGACACGTGGTCGGCGCGGGTGACGAGGCGGAGCTGCCGTCCCACTGGCCGGGAAGCGAACAGGTGCGGTTCCACAGCACTGGGCTGCCGGTCACGGCGATGGGTTGGGAGATCGACGCTGACGGATTGCTGGAGACGCTGCGCCGAGTCAATGACGAGTACACCGACCTGCCGCTTTACGTTACGGAGAACGGAGCGGCGTTCGATGACGAGGTCGGTCCGGACGGTACGGTCGACGACCCGCAACGGCGGGATTACATCGAAAAGCATCTACGTGCTTGCCATCAAGCGATCAATGAAGGAATCCCGCTGCGTGGATACTTCGCGTGGTCGCTGCTCGACAATTACGAGTGGTCGTGGGGGTACACACGACGCTTCGGGATGGTCTATGTGGACTATCCAACGCAGCAACGCATACCGAAGTTGAGTGCTCGATGGTACGCAGAGGTGACACGCAGGAACGGCTTGGCCGCACAATAGGAGAGCGTGCGTGCCCGGTGGTGCGGAGCCGGTGCGCCCCGGACAAGGAGTAAATACATGACGACCCAGCGCACCCGGTCGGCGGGGCGTCCAACCCTCGACGAAGTAGCTGCCCGCGCGGGCGTCGGTCGTGGCACCGTTTCCCGGGTGGTAAACGGCTCTCCTCTGGTGAGCCCGGAGTCACGCGCCGCGGTCGAACAGGCCATCGCCGAACTCAACTATGTGCCCAACCGGGCGGCGAGAGCGCTCGTCACCCAACGTACCGACTCGGTGGCGCTTGTCGTTTCCGAGTCGGAGGCTCGGGTGTTCGGGGAACCGTTCTTCGCAGGCATCGTCCGAGGCGTAAGCGCGATCCTCGCAGAGACGCCGCTACAGCTCTGGCTCGCGATGGCGCAGTCGCCGGCCGAGCGCGACCGCGTCAACCAACACCTGACTGCCCAGCATGTGGACGGGGTCCTGCTGCTTTCGCTGCACGACGACGATCCCCTGCCGTACCGGCTGGCCGACCGTGGCCTGCCCGCCGTACTCGGTGGCCGCCCGGCCTGGATGCTGCGCGGTGAGGCGTCGATCAGCTTCGTCGACGTGGACAACGTCGGCGGCGCCCAGATCGCCGTCAACCACCTGCTCGCCGGTGGCCGGCGGGTCGTCGGTACCGTCGCCGGGCCGCAGGACATGGGTGCCGGTCTGGCCCGGCTGGACGGCTTCTGCCGCGCGATCCGGGACGCTCGCATGCCGATCGAGCCCGAACTGATCGCGCACGGCGACTTCAGTGAGGAGAGCGGGGCCGCGGCGATGCGCCAGATCCTCAGCCGCCGGCCGGACGTCGACGCGATCTTCGCCGCCTCCGACCTGATGGCCGCCGGCGCGATGCGCGTGCTGAAGGAGCGCGGCCGGCGCATCCCGTCGGACGTGGCGGTCGTGGGCTTCGAGGACTCGGTGGTCGCCCGGCAGACCGAGCCGCCGCTGACCACGGTGCACCAGCCGGTGGAGGAGATGGGGCGGGA
>JBPYFB010000399.1:0-9127 GCA_051986465.1 Rugosimonospora sp. | reverse complement strand
CGGCCCGGCAGCCACCCGCCTGGCCGGACGCCAAGGCGACGGCTACATCACCACCAGCGGCAAAACCCCCACCCTCTACACCGACACCCTGCTGCCCGCCGTCAAAGACGGCGCAGAAAAATCAGGCCGCACCATCACCGACCTCGACCTCATGATCGAAGTCAAAGTCTCCTTCGACCCGGACGCCGAACGCGCGCTGCACGACACCCGATTCTGGGGCGCACTCGCCCTGTCCCCCGACGAAAAAACCGGCATCGAAGACCCCAAAGAAATGCAACGACTAGCCGACGCACTACCCATCGAACGCGCCGCCAGCCGATTCATCGTCGCCAACGACCCCGAACAACACGTCCAGGCCATCACCCGCTACCTCGACCTCGGCTTCACCCACCTCGTCTTCCACGCCCCAGGCCCGGACCAGACCCGCTTCATCAACCTCTACAGGGACGTGATCCTCCCCGAACTACGAAGGATCGCCGCCTGAACCAACCGGCTCAGGCGTTGCCGTAGATGAAGCGCCCAGGGTCGCGTTCGTAGTCCGCGTAGCTACCCGGAGCGCTGATGCCGGGGATCGAAGGCACCCAGTCGTCGTGCAACAGGTCGTCGGGGTCCCCGAACTGTGCCGCGGTGTCACGCACCTCAGCGTCCTCGTACGCGGCCAGCCGGCCGTTGTCGATGACGGGTACCGTCCGGCCGTCGGTGGTCTCGATGACCAGGGTCGGGAACAGCAGGTGTACGTGCAGGTGCCCGTACAGGATGCCCTGATCGCCGGCCCAGTCCTCCTCACGCGAACGCCAGCGCGTCCCGAGTCCACAGTGGATGACTCCGGCCCGGCGGCGCTCCCACTCGAAGCCGTCGGAGGAGATGTAGTCGATGTTCGACGGCCGGCGGATCTTCGGGTTGGTACCGATGGCCAACTCCCACAACCAGAACAGCCCCGGTGCCGGGAAGCACGGGTACTGGACGTCGGCGGTCTCCTCGTCGAGTTCGCGCCACGCCTGGCCGTACTCGCCGCCGCCGGTGATGTTCACCGCCTTGGCGCGGTCGATGTCGATGCTGATGCGCGGGAACGCGCGGCCGTAGTGGCTCATCGTGCCCGCGATGACGCCGGTGGTGTCGTCGTCGCCGCCGACCGGCGTCGGCGGGTGCGCCATGAGGTGACCCCACTTCGGCTTGAAGCCGTAGTCGTGCCGCCCGTCGTGGAACGGGTGCTCGAGGATGGTCAGCGACAGGTCGGTGCCTTCCGGGTCGGTGAGCCGGAGGCGGCCGCCGATGTTCTCCGTGATCCTCGACCAGGTGCGCTGGTTGATGATCTTGTGCAGGTCGCGCGGGAACACGTTGGACTCGCCGAGGAAGTGCTCCTTGGTGGTCCACGGGAACGCCTCGTACCGCGACGCCGTACTCGGGACCGGGCCGGCGGCGCCGTGGATGAGCAGGTCGTACCCGCGGGCCGCGGCGAGCTCCTCCACCCAGGGCGCGCGGTCGCCGCGGCGCAGGTTCACGTGGTACGGCTCGCGCCGCATCATCATGGTGATTTCGTCGCGGGGCTCGAAGGGGCGGCCCGGTTCGTCATCCATCACGATGACGTCCACCCGCGCCCCGACGTCATGCAGCGCGGCGACGACCGCGTCGAGGACCTCCGCGTCGACGATGCGCGGCACCGCGATGAGCACCTTGTCGCCGCGCTTCGTGCCGCCGTACCCGATGAAGCCGGCGGCCGAGCGCCGCACCTCCTCCGAACCCACCACGTGTCGCGCGATCGACTGCAGCGTGGCCATCGACCGCACCCGTACGCCGGTGGCGCCCAGCCCGGTCCGCGCCGGGGCGTGGCCGTGGCTGTGGTCGGATTCGTTACCGCACATGCTGTCTCCTCACAGGACGTGGTGGACCGGTACGCCGTCGAGCACGGTCAGGACCACCGGGATGTCACCGATCTCCCCGGGCGCGACGGCGGCCGGATCGGCCGCCAGACCCACCAGGTCGGCACGGGCGCCGGGCACGATCCGGCCGGCCCGGGTCTCCTCCCGCACGGCGAACGCGGGCGCGTAGGTGTACATGTCGACGGCCTCCGCGACCGTCACCCGCTCGCCGGGCAGCAGGGCCCGGCCGGACGCCGTGGTACGGGTGACCGCGGCCTGGATGCCGAGCAGCGGCACCGGCGCGCCGGTCGGGCAGTCGCTGTTCGCGAGGACGGTCAGACCCTCGGCGAGTGCCGAGCGCAGCGGCACCATGCGCTCGACGTCGTCGGCGTGGAAGATGTCGAACCACGCGTCGCCGACGCTGCGGATGAACGCCGGTTGGGTCGACAGCAGCAGTCCGAGGCTTCGCATCCGGGCGAACTGGCCGGGGCGCTGCGGCAGGTACGCGTGCTCGATCCGGTGCCGCGCAAGGCCACGCCGCGGTGCGGGCAACCGCTGGAACGCGTCCAGCGCCATGTCCACCGCGCGCGGTCCGATCGCGTGCACCGCGATCTGTAGCCCGGCCGCGTCCGCCTCGGCCACCAGCGCGTCGAGTTCGGCCTGCTCGACCCGGTTGATTCCCAGGTTGTCGGGCTGGCCGGGATAGGGCTCGTAGAGCGCGGCATTGCGGAACGTGCAGGCGCCGTCGATGCTCACCTTCACTCCGGCCAGCCGCAGCCAGTCGTCGCCGAGGCCGCTGCGCAACCCGGCGCCGGTCAGGCCGCCGAGCGTCGCCTGCCCCTCGACGACCCGCACGTACGCGCTCACCCGCATGTTGAGGTGCCCGCCCTCGCGCAGCCGCGCGTAGTCGCCGAGCTCGTCACGGGTACGGGTGATCTCGTGGATGGACGTGATGCCCGCCCGGTGCAGCCCGGCGAGGCCGGCCTCGAGCGCCTTGAGCCGGTCGGCCTCGGCCAGCGGTGGCACCACGGTGTCCACCCGGGTGGTGTCCAGACGCAGCTTGGCCCGCTCGTGCAGGACACCGGTCGGCTCGCCGTCGCCGTCCCGCTCGATGCGCCCGCCCGGCGGATCCGGCGTCGTGGCGTCGATGCCGGCCAGCCGCAGGGCGAGCGAGTTCGCCACGACGACGTGCTTGCCCATGCCACGCAGCAGCACCGGGTTGGCGGGCGCGGCGGCGTCCAGCTCCGAGCGGGTGGGCATCCGGCGCTCCGCGAGCCGGCCGCTGACCAGGTTGTCGCCCTCGAGCCACCGCCCCTCGGGCAACACCGCCGCCCGCCGCCGCACCAGCGCCACGACGTCCTGCACGGTGCTCACCGCCGGGTTGTCGAAGTCCAGGAAGTGCGCGTGCAGGATCGCCGTACGGTGGAAATGCGTGTGGCTGTCGGTGAATCCCGGCAGCAGGCTGCCGCCGCGCAGGTCGATGGTCTCGGTGCCCGCCGCCATCGCGGAGCGGACCTCGCTCGCGTCGCCGATCAGCGCGATCCGCCCGTCCCGCACGAGCACGGCCGTAGCCGGCGCGGCATCCGAGGGCCACACGGCCGCGTTGACCACCGCCAGATCAGTCATTGTCGGTACCCCTGACAGTCGCTGGCATCAGAACGACGGGCGTCCCGCGTTCGGATCCGGCCACGTGTAGCCGGTCAGGTCCGGCGCGTCGTGCAGGTCGGGCAGTTCCTCCAGCAGTACCAAGGGGTCCAGCAGGATCTGCATCAGGTCGTAGAGGGCGTCCACGTTGTGCACGCGGATCAGCCGGGACGAGTTCTCCTGGTCGTCGTTGAAGTGCGCGTGCCAGCACCAGTGGTCGACGACGACGAGGTCGCCCGCGCTCCACGGGTGGTTGACCCCGTCGATCTCGGAGTGCCCCTTGCCCGTGACGACGTACAGGTAGGCCTCGCCGCCGTGGCGGTGCTTGGCCTGCCAACGGGCCGGCGCGAGCTCGTGCATGACGGCGGTGAGCCCGGACGTCTTGTACCCGATCGACTCGTCGACGAGGAACATGCTGCGCGCGCCGCGCTTGGTCACCCGTGGGTTCACGTCCTCCCAGCGGGTGTGCAGTCGGTGCGCCCCGGGCGCCGGCCGGGCCTCCGCGAGCCGACGCCGCCGCCGGCTGTAGGAGTCCGAGCCGGTACCGGCGAACGCGGCCGACGCCGGCGGCTTGGGCAGTGCCGCGAACGGCTCGTCGCCCGCGTCCTCCAGTACGGCGAACCCGAACGACTCGTACATCGGCGCGACGCTCCAGGTGACGTAGCGGGCCGGACGGTCGCCCTCGTTGCCGTGCCGGTGCCAGGCCCACGACGGGAGGTAGACCGTGTCCCACGGGCGCCACTGGATGCGCTGCCCGTCGATCTCACTCCATCCGCTGCCCTCGGTGACGAACATGATGGCGTCCCACGAGTGGCGGTGGATCGATGACGTCGTGTGCGCGGGCACCTCGTGCAGGTGCGAGTCGAGCACGTGCGTCGGGCGGTCGCCGTCCGCGCCCAGGTACACCCCCCGCCGCATGCGGCGCGCCGGGTTGTCCTGCAACGCCGCGTCGGCCAGGTGGATGACGGCGGGCGGACGTTGCCGCCTCGCCGCCTCCACCTTGCCCGCCCGCCGCTTCTTCTGGACCTCGTAGTGCGTGGTTCCGGTCTGCGTCACGGAGCGTGCCAAGGTACGTACCTTCCCTGCTTGCGTTTGTGGAGCGTGTTACTTGGTCAGGCCGGCGAAGTCGGTGGCGACCTTGTCCTGCAGCGTGGCGTCCTGCTCGCTGGTCAGGGCGCCGAGCTTCGCGTTCGCGGGCATGCCCTTCGGCTGGTCGTCGTTGCCCTTGAACTCGTACTTGAGCTGCTGCGCCTGGCCGCCGTCCTTGCTGATCCACCAGCCGAGGAAGCACGCCGCCGCGTTCGGGTGCGCCGCGCCCTTGACGACGATCGCGTAGTGGTCCTGGGTCGGCACGACGTCGAGGTACTTGATGCCGACCTTCGCGCCCTTGCTCTGCTGCTCCAGGATCTCCGCGTCGTGCGAGCTGGTGGTCAGCTCGGCCTCGCCGCTGATGACCTTCTGGAGGCTGGCCGTGGCGCCTTGGACGATCATCGGCTTGTCGGTCGCGAGGAACTGCTTGTACCAGTCGAGCGCCTTCTGCTCACCCCAGACGATGCCCAGCCCGGAGAGGTACAGGCCGCGGGGGTCGACGGCCACCTTGCCCGCCCACTTGGAGTTGATCAGCTGATCCCAGGTGTCGGGCAGGTCGGACTCGCTGAGCTTGCTGGCGTCGTACCCGAGGCCGAGGATGATGCGCTGGGTGCGCACGAACTGCGAGCCCTGGATGGGTACGACGTCGGTCTGGGGTACGCCGAGCGCGGTCCAGTCGACCGGCTGGATGAGCCCCTGCTGGATCAGCGGGGCGGTCGACGGCATGTCGATCGCGACCGCGTCGACATCGATGGCGTGCTTGGCCTGCTGCTCGGACACGATGCGCTGGACCGAGTCCTGCGGGCGCTGCGAACCGAAGTCCACCTTGATTTTCGGGTACTTCTGCTCGAAGGCCGCGACCTCCTTCGCGAACACCGCGGGGTCGGTCGTGTCGCGGAAGCTGAGCTTGCCCTCGGACTCGGCGGCCGTGCAGACCGAGGCGAGATCCTTGCCCTGGGCGATCGGAGCGGTGCCGGCGTTGCTGGCTGTCTTTGGCTTGCCGGCGCAGCCGGTGAGTGCGAGAGCTATGCAGCCGACGACCGCGACAGCGGTCCGGCCGGGGGAAACACGACGGGCTCCTAGGTAGGCGGACACGACATCTCCTCAAGCTGCGATGTCTCGGGCAGCGCCGCTGCCACCGAAGTGCAAACCAGAGTCGCAGCGCCCGCGAAATCGTGTCAAGTATTCTGGCTACAATTTACTGAACGGAGGCGGACGGCGACGGATTTGGTTCCTTTTGTTGGCATGCCGGCCGGGCAGCGGCCCGCACCGCGCGCCACGGGACCAGCGTCGACGCGCCCACAGCCAACGCCGCGAAGCCACCTGTCGCCAGCGCCCAGCGCGCGCCCACCTGCTGCCCGATCAGGCCAACCACCGGTCCCCCGACCGGCGTCGAGCCCTGCCAGGCGATGCCCCACAGGGCCATGACCCGGCCGCGCATCTCCGGGCTCGCGCCGAGCTGCAGCGTCGTCTTCGACATGGCGTTGAAGCTGATGCTGCCGTACCCGACCAGCAGCAGGCAGGCGATCGCCACCGGGAACGTCGGCGCGAACGCGGTCAGCAGGATCGGTATCCCCCACAGGATGCACGTCATCGGAAGGTTGGGCAGCCCGGCGGTACGCGTCGGGGTCAGCAGGCCGCCGAGCACCGCGCCGGCACCCATCACGCCCACCATGAACCCGTACGATCTGGGCCCGCCGCCGAAGACGCGCTCGGCCAGCAGCGGCAGGGTCACCGGGAACTCCCACGCGAACATGCCCACCACGGCGACCATCATCAGCGGCAGCAACACCGTCGGCGTACGCGCCGCGTACGCGAACCCGTCCAGCACGCCGCGGCCCACCGCACGACGCGGCGCGCGCGGCTGCGACCGGCCCGGCGACATCCGGGCCAGGCCCCAGATCACGCCGAGGAAGCTGGCCGCGTTGAAGGCGAAGCACACCGAGACGCCCACGAACGCGATGACGAGGCCGCCGGCGGCGGGGCCCAGTACCCGGGCGACGTTGAGCGATATGGAGTTCAACGTGACCGCGTTGTTCAGCTGCTCCCGCGGTACCAGGTCGGAGACGATGGACTGCTTCGCCGGGTTGTCAAACGCGGTGACCAGGCCGGTACAGGCGGCCAACCCGAACACCAGCCACAGCGCCGGATGGCCGCCGGCGCTGACCACGGCCAGCGTGAGCGCCACCAGGGCGAGCAGCGACTGGCTGACCAGCAGTACCCGTCGCCGCTCGAACCGGTCGGCGAGCAACCCGCCGAACGGACCCAACAACAACAGCGGAAGGTACTGGACGGCGGTGACCGCGCCCAGTGCCGTACCGCTGTGGCTGATCTGCAGCACCAGCCACGCCTGGGACATGGTCTGCACCGCGTTGCCGGTCTGCGACAACAGCTGGCCCAGGAAGTACCGCCGGTAGTCCGGGATGGCCAGTGAGGAGAACCGGTCCCCGATTCCCCACCGGCCCCGCGCGCGGGCAGCTATGCGGGGCGCCCGTGGTCGTGCGCGGGCCACTCCACTCCGGTCAGGTCGGGCGCGTCCAATGTCGGCGGCTCGGTCCACAGGTCCAACGGATCCAGCAGGACCCGCATCATGTCGTAGAGCGCGTCGAAGTTGTGCACCCGGATGAGCCGCGCGGTCTCGTGCGGGTCGTCGTTGAAGTGCTGGTGCCACGCCCAGTGGTCGACGACCACGAGGTCGCCCGGTCCCCACTCGTAGGACTTGTCGTCGATGTCGCTGTGCCCGTGCCCGCTGACCACATGCAACCACGCCTCGCCGCCGTGCCGGTGCCGGGACTGCCACTTCCCCGGTGCCAGCTCGTGCATCACGGCGCTCAGCCCGGCCGTCCGGTACCCGATCGACTGGTCGACCAGGAACACGCTGCGAGCGCCCCGCTTGGTCACCGTGGGAACGGCCTCGTCCCACCGGGTGATGAGCCGCCTGGCACCGCTGGTCGGGCCGGACGCGGCCAGCCGCCGCACCCGTTGCGCGTACGGGTCGACACCGGACGGTGCCTGTGCCGGCTGCGGGCCGCGAGGCAGCTGCGGGTACGGCGTGTCGCCGCCGTCCTCGACCACCGCCATCCCGAACGCCTCATACATCGGCTCGACGCTCCAGGTGACGAACCGCGCGTCGGTGTCCGAGGTGTTCCCGTGGCGGTGCCACGCCCAGCCGGGCAGGTGCAGGGTGTCCCACGCGCGCCACTGGACACGTTGGCCCTCGATCTCGGTCCACCCCGACCCGCCGGTGACGAACATGATGGCGTCCCACGAGTGGCGGTGCACCGTCGACGTCGTGTGTGCGGGAATCTCGTGCAGCGTCGCGTCGAGCACCTTGGTCGGCCGCGGGCCGTCCGCCCCCATGTAGACGCCCCGCCGCATCCGCCGGCCGGGACTGTCCACGAGTTCGACGTCCGCCTCCCGCACCAACGCGGTGCGGTAGCGACGCCAGTCCTCTATCACCTTCGCCCGCCGTTGCTTCTGCACCTCGTAGTGCGTAACCGCGGTGGTCGTCCCGACTTTCGCCACGATTTCCTCGTTCCATTCCTCGGGTTGCTCGGCTTACTGACGCCTCAGTGGCCTTCGAAGACCAGGCGGAGCACGTGGTCGCGCAACTGGGCGGCACGCGTGCTGTCGAGTAGTTCGGCGCGGCGCAGGCGCGGTCGTGGCAGGTCCACGTCGACGACCTCCCTCACCGTCCCCGGGTGGTTCGACATCACCGCGATCCGGTCGGACAGGAACACCGCCTCGTCCACGTCGTGCGTGACGAACACTGTGGTGGCCGAGGTCCGGTCGACAATCGCCGCCAGCTCGTCCTGCATCCGCATCCGGGTGAACGCGTCCAGCGCCCCGAAGGGTTCGTCCATCAGCAACACGTCGGGCTCGCCCACGAGGGCACGGGCGAGCCCGGTGCGTTGCTGCATGCCGCCGGAGACCTGCCGGGGAAGGTAGTCCGCGAACGCGGTCAGCCCGACCAGGGCCAGCTGCTGGTCCACCTTCTCGCGCATCTCCTGCCGGGTGAACCGCCGCCGTGACTCGTTGAGCCCGACGGCGGTGTTCTGCCGCAGGTTCTTCCAGGGCAACAGCGCGGCGTCCTGGAACACGAAGCCGATGCCGCCCGGTACGCCCCGGACGAGCCGACCGTTGACCGTGATCGACCCCTGATACGGGACGAGGCCGCCGATCATCCGCAGTAGCGTCGTCTTACCGCATCCCGACGCCCCGACGATGCTGACGAACTCGCCCTCCCGCACGTCGAGGTTGACGTCCGCGAGCACCTCGGTGCCCGGGCGCCTGCGGTGGGAGAACCGTTTGCCCGCGCCCGCGATTCGGATGACGGTCCGCGCGGCGGTGTCGGTGACGGTGTCGGTCACGGCGGGATCTCCTTCTCAGCCCAGCTCGGACTTGGCCTGCTCGGCGGACGTCGTGTCGACCCAGGAGTCGATCGGCGCGGTGTTGGTGATCGCGCCCGCCTGCTTGAACAATGTCTGCTCCTGGTCGAGGATGCTCTTGTCCAGCACGGTGCCGTTCGGGTAGGC
>JBPYFB010000398.1:0-5438 GCA_051986465.1 Rugosimonospora sp. | reverse complement strand
GGGCCCGGGAGAGGAGGACAGGCCATGCGACTCGGACTCAGCCTCGGGTACCAGACGGCCTGGACGACCCCCGCCGACCACCTCGCGTTCGCCCAGGAGGCCGAGCGGCTGGGCTTCTCGGTGGTCTGGGCGGCGGAGGCGTACGGCTCCGACTCGCCGACGATCCTCGCCTGGATCGCCGGGCAGACCGAACGCATCGACCTGGGTAGCGGCGTGATGCAGATCCCGGCCCGCTCGCCCGCCATGACCGCGATGACCGCGGCCAGCATCGACGCCATCTCCGGCGGCCGGTTCCGGCTGGGCCTGGGCGTCTCCGGCCCGCAGGTCTCCGAGGGCTGGCACGGGGTGCGGTTCGGGCGCCCGCTGGCCCGCACCCGCGAGTACGTCGACATCGTCAAGCTGGCCATCGCCCGCCAGGAGGTCAGCTACGCCGGCGAGTTCTACCAGTTGCCGCTGCCCGACGGGCCGGGTAAGGCGCTGCGGCTGGGCTTCCACCCGCCGCGCGAGCACATCCCGATCTACCTGGCCGCCGTCGGCCCGAAGAACCTGGAACTGGCCGGCGAGATCGCCGATGGCTGGCTGGCCGTCTTCTACTCGCCCGAGTTCGCCGCGGACCAGCTCGCCTCGATCGCAGCCGGCCGGGCGAAGGTGGGCAAGACGCTCGACGGCTTCGACGTGATGCCGACCGTACCCGTCGTGGTCGGCGACGACGTGGCCTCCTGCGCGCAGCCGGTGCGCTGGTACGCGGCGCTGTACGTGGGCGGGATGGGCAGCCGCGAGCAGAACTTCTACAACCAGCTGGCGACCCGGATGGGGTACGGCGAGGCCGCTCGCGAGGTGCAGGAGCTGTACCTGTCGAAGCGGCAGCGGGACGCCGCGGCCGCGGTACCGCTGGAGTTCATCGACCGTACGTCCCTGCTCGGGCCGACCGAGCGCATCGTCGAGGGGCTGCGCCGGTACGCGGCGGCCGGGGTGACCACCCTGGCGGTGTCGCTGTTCGCCGCGGACCGCGACACCGGGGTGCAGACCCTGCGTACCATCGCGGAAGCGCTCGACAAGTCCGGAGTAGGAGAGTGACCGCGTGACGATCTACGGCTCGCAGCAGCAGCCGGCGATGGACCCGCCGCGCCAGCCTCCCGCGGCGCCGCCGGCAACCGAGCGCCCCGCGGGCACCGTGTACCGCACCACCGTGCCGCCGGGTACCAACACCATGGCGATCCTGTCGGTGGTCTTCGCGTTCGTGTTCAGCCCGCTGGGCGTGGTCTTCGGGCACGTCGCGAAGAAGCAGATCCGGGCGACCCGCCAGGCGGGTGACGGCCTCGCGACCATCGGCCTCGCCATCGGATACACCCTGTTCTGCCTGGCCCTGCTTGTTATGAGCGTCACCGACAACGGCACCGGCCTGCCGATCTGGAAGGCGGTCGTGCTGGGCGTCGTGGAGGGCGTCACCGAGTTCCTGCCGGTCTCCTCCACCGGGCACCTCACGATCTTCGAGAAGCTGCTCGGCCTGAAGGTGGACGACGCCGCCATCACCGGGTTCACCGCGGTGATCCAGGTGGGCGCGATCTTCGCCGCCATCCTGTACTTCATCAAGGACCTGGTGCGCTTCACCAAGGGCCTGGTCGTCGGCGTCTTCGACAAGCAGCAGCGCGGCTTCGACTACCGGTTCGGCTGGTACGTGGTGATCGGCACGGTACCCATCCTGATCGTCGGCCTGGCCGGCAAGGATGTCGTCAAGGGCCCGCTGCGCAGCCTCTGGGTGGTGGCCGCGGCGCTGATCCTGTGGAGCGCCGTGATGATCGTCGCGGAGAGCCTCGCGAAGCAGGAGCGTGGCGAGGAGCGCACCACCCTCAAGGACGTGATCATCATCGGCCTGGCGCAGTGCATCGCGCTGGTACCCGGCGTCTCCCGCTCCGGTGCCACGATCTCCGCCGGCCTGCTGCGCGGCCTGGACCGGGTCACCGCCACCAGGCTGGCGTTCTTCCTGGGCATCCCGGCGCTGACCGCCGCCGGCCTGTACGAGCTCAAGGACGCGCTTTCGGGCGGCTCGGTCGGGGTACCCGCCCTCGCGATCGGCACGCTGGTCAGCTTCGGGGTCGCGTACGCCTCGATCGCCTGGCTGCTGAAGTTCGTGGCGCGCCACTCGATCGTCAACTTCGTGTGGTACCGGGTGGCGCTCGGCGTGATCCTCGTCGCCGCGCTCGCCACCAACGTGCTGTCCGCAAGGTGAGTCGCCCGCTCACGTAATCTTGCCCGGATGGCTACGGTGATCCTGCTCCGGCACGGCCGGACCACGTCCAACGCGGGCGGCGTGCTCGCCGGGCACCAGCCGAGCGAGCTGGACGAGACCGGTCGGGCGCAGGCCGAGGCGGTGGGCGCGCGGCTGGCCGCCGGCGGCTTCCCGCTGGCCGCCGTGGTCAGCAGCCCGCTGCTGCGCTGCCAGCAGACCATGTCGCTGGCGCTGCCCGGCGCGCAGCCGGTGACGGAGGAGCGGCTGGTGGAGTGCCGGTACGGCGAGTGGGAGGGCGAGCCCCTCAAGAAGCTCGCGAAGCTCCCGCTGTGGCGCGTGGTCCAGTCGCACCCGAGCGCGGCCAGGTTCCCGGGCGGGGAGTCGATGGCCGAGATGTCCACGCGGGCGATCGCCGCGGTGCGCGAGTGGGACGCCAGGGTGGAGGCCGAGCACGGCCAGCACGCGGTGTGGCTGGCGTGCAGCCACGGCGACGTGATCAAGACGATCGTGGCGGACGCGCTGGGTATGCACCTCGATATGTTCCAGCGCATCTCCGTGGATCCGGCCTCGCTGACGATCATCCGGTACACGCCGCTGCGTCCCTTTGTGTTCCGGCTCAATGACACCGCGGGAGACCTGTCCGTGCTGCGGCCGCCGCGGCGCCGGCGGCGGGCCAAGGTGTCCTCGGACGCGGCCGTAGGGGGCGGCGCAGGTGGCCCGGCGACCGGATAGGGTCGTCGTATGACCCATCAGGTGTACGCGTTCGAGCCGCCCGAGCGGTTCGTGGCCGGTACCGTCGGCCCGCCTGGCGAACGCGTGTTCTACCTGCAAGCTCGTGGCGACGGGCGACTGGTCAGCGTGGGGCTGGAAAAGGTACAGGTGGCGCTGCTCGCGGAGAAGCTCGACGAGCTGCTCGGTGAGGCGCATCGCCGGTTCGGCCTGGTACTGCCCGAGGCGGAGCCGGCCGACCCGGACAACGAGCCGCTGGAGAGCCCGGTCGACGAGGAGTTCCGCGTCGGCACCCTCGGGCTCGCCTTCGACGTGGACACCGCGACCGTCGTGATCGAGGCGATCGCCGCCGGTGAGGGTGAGGGTGAAGAGGAAGAGGAGATCGACGAGGACAAGTCCGACCTGGACCGGCTGCGGGTGCGCCTGACCCCGGCGGCCACCCGGGAGTTCATCGAGCGGGCCAAGCGCGTGATCAACGCCGGCCGCCCGCCGTGCCCGCTGTGCGGCGGGCCGCTGGACCCGCGCGGCCACCTCTGCCCCAGACACAACGGATACCACCGATGACTCTGGTTCGGCGGCGTCTGGCGCCGCACCGGCGACCCAGAGCCATCGACCGATAGTGAGCGCCGTGCTCGTCGAGGAGGCTCTCGAGCTGCTGCGCCGGGGCGAGATGGAGCTTGAGGGCAGGCTCGCTGACGCGTCCAACACCACGCTGCGCGCGTACATCTCGCTCGACGGCGTGCAGGCGCGGTGCGTGTACAAGCCGGTGCGGGGCGAGCGGCCGCTGTGGGACTTCCCGGACGGTACCCTCGCCGGGCGCGAGGTCTCCGCGTACCTGCTCGCCGAGGCGACCGGCTGGGAGTGCATACCGCCGACCGTGCTGCGCGACGGCCCGCTCGGCCCGGGCGCCTGCCAACTGTGGATCGACGAGTCCGACGACATCGAGCCGCTGCTGGGCTTCGTACCGCGCCGGCGGATCCCGACCGGCTGGCACCGCATCATGTCGGCCCGCGACGGGGACGGGCGGGCGTACGTGCTCGCGCACGCGGACGATCCGCGCCTGGCGCGGCTGGCCGTCCTCGACGCCGTCATCAACAACGCCGACCGCAAGGGCGGGCACGTGCTGTCCACATTGGACGGTAAGGTCTACGGGGTCGACCACGGCGTGTGTTTCAACGTCGACGACAAGCTGCGCACCGTGCTGTGGGGCTGGGTGGGCCAGCCGCTGCCGGAGGAGGCGGTCGAGGTGCTGGCCGGGTTGCGGGTACAGCTCGCCACCGACCTGGGCGAGGCGCTCGCCGAGCACCTGACCCGCGCCGAGGTGGCGCGCATCGGGCTGCGGGTCGACCGGCTGCTCGCGACGCCCTGCTTCCCGTCGCCGTCCGAGGACTGGCCGGCGGTACCCTGGCCGCCGATCTGACCGCTCCACGTCCGTCCAAGATCGTGCAACGGTACTCTGGATCTCATGCAGTCGTGGATCGCGCCCCGGGTACCCCAGCTGCCCGGTGAGGGCCGCCCGTTGAACCTGTTCGACTCGGCCCGCCAGGGTCGCCACCCGGTACGCCCGAACGGCGCCGCCCGCATGTACGTCTGCGGCATCACGCCGTACGACGCCACCCACCTCGGGCACGCGGCCACGATGATGGCGTTCGACCTCGTGTACCGGCTGTGGCTGGACCTGGGGCTAGACGTCCAGTACGTGCAGAACGTCACCGACATCGACGACCCGCTGCTGGAGCGCGCCGCCCGCGACAAGGAGGACTGGGTGGTGCTCGGCATGCGGGAGACCGCGCTGTTCCGGGAGGACATGGAGGCGCTGCGGATCCTGCCGCCCCAGCACTACGTGGGCGCGGTCGAGTCGATACCCGCGATCGCCGGGCGCGTCGCCGACCTGCTCGACTCGGGCGCCGCGTACCGCCTTTCCGACGGCACCGGCGACGTCTACTTCGACCTCGCCGTGGCGCCCCGCTTCGGGTACGAGTCCAACCTGTCCCGCGACCAGATGCTCGTCTACGCCGCGGAGCGCGGCGGCGATCCGCAGCGGCCGGGCAAGCGCGACGCGCTGGACCCGTTGCTGTGGCGCGGCAGCCGCGAGGCGGAGCCGTCCTGGGACGGCGGCTCGCTCGGCCCCGGCCGGCCGGGCTGGCACATCGAGTGCGCGACGATCGCGCTGGACCTGCTCGGCGCCCGCATCGACGTCCAGGGTGGCGGCAACGACCTGCTCTTCCCGCACCACGAGATGTCCGCCGCGCACGCCGAGACGCTCAGCGGCGAGGCGCCGTTCGCCAGCCACTACGTACACGCGGGCATGATCGGGCTGGCCGGCGAGAAGATGAGCAAGAGCAAGGGCAACCTGGTCTTCGCCTCGCGGCTGCGCGGCGACGGGGTCGACCCGATGGCGATCCGGTTGGCGCTGATGGCCGACCACTACCGCTCCGACCGGCAGTGGACCGACGATCTGCTCAAGGTGGCGCAGCAG
>JBPYFB010000397.1:0-3398 GCA_051986465.1 Rugosimonospora sp. | reverse complement strand
GAGGGACCCGGCGGGTACGGCGGCTGGCCCGGGTACGGCGGCTGCCCCGGTGCCGGTGGCGGATACGGCGGGTACGGCGGCTGTGGCGGGTACGGCGGCTGCCCCGGCGGCTGTGGCGGATACGGCGGGTACGGCGGCTGCCCGGGCGGGTAGGGCGGGTACGGCTGTGGTGGCTGCTGTTGCCGGTTCCGGTTGGCGAGCACCACGGCAAGGACCGCCACGGCCACGACCACGAGGCAGCAGCACGGCAGGCTGAGGTGCCACGGTGTGAGGGCGAACATGACGACGAAGGTACCGGTAGGACGCCAGCGATGAGTCCCCGTTGACGCGCCCGGCGCGCCCGTGCCCGGCCCGGTTCGATCGACGGCCGTAGCGCTGACACGACCGGGCTGGTAGACCGGTGCCATGGCGGATATCGGCAGGACCATGGCGCGGGGTTTCATGCGTACGGCCGTGTGGCTGTACCGGCGCAGTGGTGGACGGATCGGCGGGCGCGTGCGCGGCGCGTCGGTCCTCCTGTTGACCACGACCGGGCGCCGGTCGGGCCGGCCGTGGACGGTACCGGTGATGTATCAGGGCGAGGGCGACGGCTGGGTGGTGATCGCGTCCAACGGCGGCAGCGACCGGCACCCGGCCTGGTGGCTCAATCTGCGGGCTCGACCCGAGGGCACGGTGCAGGTCGGCGCCGAGACGTTCCCGGTCGCCGCGACCCGTGTCTCCGGTGCCGAGCGCGAACGGCTGTGGCGCAAGATGGCCGACGCCTACCGGGGCTACGACGCCTACCTCAAGAAGACGGATCGCAAGATGCCGGTGGTGCTGCTGACCCGGCGCTAACCGATGGCGGGCTCGGCCAGGTGTGCGCCGGCGCCGACCTCGTAGGCCTCGCGGATCAGCGCCGCGAAGTCGTCGTCGAGCTCCTCCAGCCGGGTGAGCCGCACCTGGTGCGTGAACAACCGCTTCGTGTATGGCGAGGAGCTGATGATGCGCGGGTCGGTCACCTGCCGGGTCAGGTCGAGATAGGCGGTCAGGCCCCGGTTGGTCGGCCGGGCACCGGCGAAGCCGCGCCGGCTGCCCTTGAACGTGATGGTGGTCTTGGCGACCGCGTAGCTGAAAGGCCCGCACGCCGCCACGAGCTGGACGAAGCGCAGGTAGAGCGCGACCGCGACGGGTGGCTTGTCGCGCAGGTGATCCTCGACGGTCCACTGCCCTGGTTGCATGCGACCACGCTAACCGCCGGGTACGACAGAAATGAGTTCAGTCGATGTCATCTTTGACTGTGCTCGGCTCCGCCAAAACCCGCCTCCGGCTGCGCTCAGTCAAGTGGATAGCGGTAGATCAGCTCGTACCTGCTGGACAGCACGATGTCGGCCGTCTCCACCGCGCGTCCGGCCGCCGTGTACGTCCGCTCGATGGCCAGGATGTGCGGCCCGCGCAGCGGCAGGTTCAGGGCCACCACCTCGTCCGGCCGCGCCGGCCTGGTCGTGACCTTCTCCGTGCACTCGTCGATCCGCACGCCGATGAGGTCCATCCGGGCCACCACGCCCACCGCCGCGCCCGCCTCGGGCAGCTCGACCGGGGTACCGCCGGTGAGCGCGAGCGGCTCCCACGACGTGGACAGCTGGATCGGCACGTCGTCGGCGACGAACCGGTACCGCGTGACCATGACCGGGTCGCCCGGCTCGATGCCCAGCCGCGCGGCCACCTCGGCGCTGGCCTGCGCCCGGGTCGACTCGTGCTCCCAGCCGGGCCGCAGCCCGACCCGGTCCGCGTCGCGCGCGAACGGCGAGGTCGCACCGGCCTGGTGGCGCTGGTCGCGCAGGTGCCCCTCGCGTACCAGCCGGCGCTGCTGGGCCACGTAGTTGCCCGAACCCTGCCGGCCGACGATCAGGCCCTCGTTGCGCAGCTGGTTCAACGCGTACCGGATCACCGTGCGGCTGACCCCGTTCTCCCGCATGAGCTGGTCCTCGGTCGGCAGCTTGGCGCCGGCCGGCAGCTCCCTGGTGCCGATCCGCTCGCGGATCCTGGCGGCGATGCGCAGGTACGCGGGTGCTGCTTGGGGCATGGGCGATCTCCTCGGGTGGCCATCCGAATAGATCACACGAGAAGTTGACGCGCCAAGTCGGAAAACCGGCTGAGTGGTCGATTGCCCGGGCGCAATTTGGTGTACTAACTTCTGTGCAACCCCGCTGGGGGCGGGGGGTAAATCAGGTGCAGGCGGTTGTGACCGGGGAGGGCTCGACTGTCTGTTGCCATGGGTGTGGTGGCGCGCAGGTCGGCCGGGGCTCAGGTCGCCCGTTGAGATTCCGCCGTAAGGTCTCGCGCCGCCACACCCTTTGGTCCGCTCCGGGCCGTCACTTGGCCGGGCAGGTCAGACCCTTCGCCGGTACCGCGAGCTGGATCAGGTAGCCGTCAACCGCGCGCCGCAGGCAGTCCGTCTGCGGGTACGCCGTGTGCCCCTCGCCCTGCCAGGTCAGCACCTGCCCCACGCCCAGCATGTCGGCGAGCTTCCCGGCCTGTTCATATGGCGTGGCCGGATCGTTGGTGGTGCCGACGATCACGATCGGCGGGGCGCCGACCGCGCGACCCGTGGGGTACGGGTCGCGCTTGGCCGGCCACACCGCGCACGACGCCAACCCGACGGCCGCGTACGCGCCGAACAGCGGGTACCTCGCGCGCCAGTCGGCCTGCAGCGACCGTGCCTGGGCGACGGTCTCGGTTCCCGGGTCGTCGTCGCATTCGACCGTGCTGAACATGTCGAACTCGTTGGTGTAGTGACCGGCGAGGTCCCGCCCGGCGTACTCGTCGGCGAGCAGGAAGATCATCTCGGGGTCGCCGTCCGCGAGGTTCCCGATGGCGTCGCCGAGCAGCTTCCACCGCGTGGGCGAGTAGAGCGCCCCGGCCACCGCGGTGAGGATCCAGCCGCCGGTCGCGGACCGCCCGTCGTCGAACTTCACCGGCGCGGTACGCGCGGCGGCGATCAGCCCGGTGACCGTGGCCCGCGGGTCGGCGCCGGCCCGGCAGTGTTGCTGGACGCACCACGTCGCGAACTCGTCGAAGGCGTGCTCGAAGCCCTGCGCCTGGGACTGCGACGAGGCCACCGAGCCGGCCGTCGGGTCGATCGCGCCGTCGAGGACCATGGCCCGCACGCGGTTCGGGAACAGTTGCGCGTAGACCGCGCCGAGCAGGGTGCCGTACGAGTACCCGAGGTAGGTCAGCCGGGAGTCGCCGATCGCCGTGCGTATCGCGTCGATGTCCCGTGCCGTCTGCTCCGTCGAGAACAGGCGCAGGGTGTCGCCGTACCTCGCCTGGCAGCCGGCGGCCATCCGCTGGTCCAGCGCGACGACGGCGTCGAAGTCGGCCTGGCTGACCGGATCCGGGTCGGCTCCGAAGCTGAGGTC
>JBPYFB010000396.1:0-14256 GCA_051986465.1 Rugosimonospora sp. | reverse complement strand
TGAGCGGCTCGTCGTGTATCGCCCGGCGCAGGGTCGGGTACGCGGGCGGGCCCTGGTACCCGAACTCCGCCACGAACCGGGGCACGTACTCCCGGTACTTCAGGTAGTCCTCCTGGTTCCACACGTCCCAGATGTGCGTGGAGCCGTACGCGGGGTCGTTGGGGTAGTGCTCCGGGCTGCCCGAGTACGGGCTGCCGGGCCAGTACGGGCGGGTCGGGTCGAGCCGGGCGACGATCCCGGGCAGCACCTCGTGGTAGTACCCGGCACCCCAGGGGCGACCGTCCAGAGTGGACTTCCAGTTCCAGTCCCAGTATCCCCAGATGTTCTCGTTGTTGCCGGTCCACATCACGAGGCTCGGGTGGCTCGACAGGCGGGTCACGTTCTCGGCGGCCTCCGCGGCCACCTCGCCCGCGATCGGCTCGTCCTCCGGGTACGCGGCGCACGCGAACAGGAAGTCCTGCCCGACCATCAGGCCCAGCTCGTCGGCGAGGTCGTAGAACTCCTCCGACTCGTAGATGCCGCCGCCCCACACCCGGATGTAGTTGACGTTCGCCGCGCACGCCTGCGCCAGGCGCGCCGCGTACCGGGCGCGGTCGACCCGGCTGGCGAACACGTCGTCGGGGATCCAGTTGACGCCGCGCACCCATACCGGAACGTCGTTGACGACCACGGTGAAGGCGCGGCCGTGCTCGTCCTCGGCGGTGTCCAGCCGTACTGAACGGAAGCCGATCCGGCGGTGCCAGCTGTCCAGCGCCTCACCGTCCACAGTGGACAGCGTCACGTCGAGCGGGTAGCGCGCCTGGTCCCCGTACCCTCGAGGCCACCAGAGCGAGGGGTCCGCCACGGTGAGGGTCAGCACGGCCTCGCGCTGCCCCGCCGGCACCTCGACGCTGGCCACGGCGTCGCCCACCGCGGCCCGGAGGATGACCGGCGCGTCGCCGGACCACTCGATGTCCGCGTGCACCTCCACCCGGCCGGTGCCGTTCTCGACCGTCACCAGCGGGCGTACCGCGTGCAGCCGCGCGCCGCTCCAGTCGTGCAGCCCCACCGGCCGCCACATGCCGGCGGTGACCAGCATCGGTCCCCAGTCCCAGCCGAAGTTGCAGGCGTTCTTGCGGATGAAGTTGAACGGTGCCTCCAGCGCGCGGGGCAACTCGCCGAGGCGGTCGCGCTGTTGCTCGGCGTACCGGCAGGCCGACGCGAAGGTGACGCGCAGCTGGTTGTCGCGCTCGCGCAGCAGCTCCTTGACCGGAAAGCGGTACCCGCGGTGCATGTTAGCGGTATGCCCCACTTCGACGCCGTTCAGCTCGACCGTCGCGACGGTGTCGAGGCCGGCGAAGACGAGGTCGATCCGCTCGCGGTCGCCGGCCGGCGCGTCGAACGCGGTCTCGTAGACCCAGTCGGTGTATCCGATCCAGGCCAGCGCGTCCTCGTTGGCGTCCAGGTACGGGTCCGGGATCAGGCCGGCGGCGAGCAGGTCGGTGTGCACGCAGCCGGGCACGGTCGCGGGCACCGGGCCTGCCGGCAACGGTGTCTCGGACAGGGGGACGACGCGCCAGCCGTCGCGCAGAGGGCGGTACCAAGCCATGCGGGAGAGGATAACTGAACCGGATAAGTTCAGGGCGTTCTCCATCGAGATAGATTCGGAACCCCCCGAGATAGATTCGAATCATGTGGCGCCGGCTCTGGCTCGCGCCCGCCTCTGCCGCGGGCGTGCTCGCGATGGCCGTGCTGCCAGGTACGTGGGTTGCGCATCTCGCGGTGGTACGACCCGACCAGCCGTGGTTTGTCGCGCTCGCCCGGTTACCCCTGTCCGTATTCGCCACCGCGCCGCCACTGCCGTGGTGGGGCGCGCTCGCCCAGCTGACCGTCGTCACCGGCCTGGCGCAGTACCTGCTCGGCACGCCCCGCACGCTCGCCCTCTCCGGCGCCGCCAACGCGCTGGCGACCGCCGCCGGGCGGCTGTTCATCGCGGCCGGTGGCTGGCTCGGCCTGCCCGGGCGGTTCCTGCACGAGGCCGACGTCGGCCCCTCGGTCGTGGTACTCGCGCTCCTCGCCTACCTGGGCCTGCGCCACCGGAAGTGGTGGCTGCTGGCCGGCCTCCTGGTGTACGAGGTCGGCGAGAGCCTGATCCTGCCCGGCCTGGACCAGCGCGAGCACATCGTCGCCCTGGTGATCGGCGCGCTGGCGGCCCTGCCCCAACCGCCCTTCGCGGCGTTCGCCCGCGGCTGGTCCGCCGCGTTTCTGTCCATAGTGGACTTCCCGGCACCGGCCACCGGGTACCGCGCCGGTGCGCCGGCGCGTGGCAGGATTGGCCCGTGACGATCTGGCAGTACGCGCGCCTGGACTACCGTGCGACCGGCACCTTCGGCGGTGACCGGTTCCAGGACTGGGAGGCGGTCTTCCACCACCCCGACGGGGTACTGCGCTGGGGCACCGACGAGCGCTTCGACGACCTGCGCCACCTCAACCGGGCCGGTGCCGCGGGTTGGCAGGCGTACGACCGAGCCGCGATGCTCGTCGGCCAACCGCAGCGCCTGCAGTCCGTGACCTACTCACTGCGCCGCCGCGTCGTCGAGGAGTAGACGGCCATCACTGATAACACATGGCGCCCGCGCCTGGGCACGCTGCCGCCCGGACCGCACGACGCCATCACCGACGTGCCCGGCGTACTCGTCGGGCACACCACTCTCATCGAGGGCGACGGCCCGCTGGTACCCGGCACCGGCCCGGTACGCACCGGGGTCACCGTGGTACGCCCGCACGAGGGCAGCGTCTCGGCGCACCCGCTGTTCGCCGGCCACCACGTGCTCAACGGCAACGGCGAGGTGACCGGGTTGCCCTGGCTGGTCGAGTCCGGCCTGCTCAGCTCGCCGATCGGGTTGACCAACACGCACAGCGTCGGGTTGGTACGCGACGTGCTGGGGCACATCCAGGCGCGCGAGGACGGCAGCCTGGGCGAGGACTGGTACCTGCCGGTGGTCGGCGAGACCTGGGACGGCAGGCTCAACGACATCACCGCCCCGCACGTACGCGCCGAGCACGTGCGGGAGGCGTACGCGACGGCCCAGGGCGGCCCGGTGCCGATGGGCAACGTCGGCGGGGGTACGGGCATGATCTGCCACGGCTTCAAGGGCGGCATCGGTACCGCCTCCCGGGTCGTCGACGGATACACCGTGGGCGTCCTGGTACAGGCGAACCATGGGCGGCGCCACCGGTTGCAGATCGACGGGGTACCGGTGGGCCGGCTGATCGACGAGTCCGTCGTACCACTACCCGGTCCCGCCACACCCAGGGAGGAGGGCGCCGGCTCGATCGTCGGTATCGTCGCCACCGACGCGCCCCTGCTGCCCCACCAGTGCCGCCGGTTGGCACAGCGGGCGGCGCTCGGTGTCGCCCGCACCGGCGGAGTCGGCGAGCACACCAGCGGCGACCTGTTCGTCGCGTTCTCGACCGGTAACCGCGGCGTGCCGACCGACATGATCGGTACCCAGCCACCGCGCACGTATCCGGTGACCGTGCTGCACAACGCGTACATCACGCCGCTGTTCGACGCGGTCGTGGAGGCGACCGAGCAGGCGATCGTCAACGCGCTGCTCGCCGCGACCACGATGACGGGGCGCGACGGGAACACCGCGTACGCGCTCGGCGCCGACCGGCTGCGGCCGCTACTGAACCCCTGAACGACACGCTCCGTCCATTGAGGACGGTCGTGGGTCGCGCTCAGCCGGCGGGGATGACGCCGCGATGTGCTGCCCAACCGGGAAGGCCGGGGCCCTAAGCTGCGCTACTGCCGGGCGTCCAGCCGAGGCCGGCCCGCTCAGGTGTCGCCCCGGCGGTTGTCACCAACAGACATGCAACGGGTTGACATCTCGGGCCCGCCGACGGTGAGGGGCAGGGCGGCCACGGCCGTCCTGCCCCTCCGCAATCGCTATCTCAGGGACTGGTGCAGGTGATCCCGGAAGCACCGGGCGAGCCGGAGCCGAGGAACCCGAACGTCGTGCTGGCGCCGGGCGCGAGCATGGCGTTCCAGGAGAGGTTCGTCGCGGTGACGCTCGAACCACCGAGTGTCATCACGACGTTCCACGACTGGGTAATCGACTGTCCACTCGGGAGTGTCCACTTGACGGTCCAGCCGTTGATGGCCGCGCTGCCCGCGGTCACCGTCACCTGGCCCTGGAAGCCGCCCTGCCACGAGTTGATGGTCTGGTAGGTGGCGGTGCAGGACCCGGTGGGGCGTGCCGACGAGGCGGGCGGGGTCAGCGGCGGCGTCGAGAAGGCCGGGGACGACGCGGGCGGGGACGACGCCGGAGCCGACGACGCGGGCGCCGACGAAACCGGAGCCGACGACATGGGCGCGGATGTCACGGGCGCCGCGGACGACGGCCGGATCGGCGACGCCGAGGTGGTTGGCGGTGGCGCCACGCCGTTGGCGAGGCTGAAGGCCAGGGCGGGCTGGAACGAACCAGCCGTGAACGAGCAGCCGTCCGCCTCGCCCGGGGGCTTCACCCACAGGTAGGCGTCGATGTTCGCGTTGCCGGTGGCGGTCGTCGGGTACTGGCCGATCCGCCGGTCGGTGTTGTCGTCGGCGCACCAGTCACCGCTGGCACCGCCGTTGCGGCTGGTGTCGATGATCTGGTGCTTACCGGGTACGCCGAGGCCGGCGAGGTTGGAGATGATGGAGGCGCCGTACGCCGTCTCGTTCGCGGTGGAGTTGAAGTTCGACACGTTCGTGAAGAACCCGTCCGCGAACTGGACGCCCGCCGCCTTGAGCCGGCTGGCCTGGTCGCTCGCGCTGTTCCACGCGGAGTGCCCGCCGTCGAGGTACACCTTGGCGTTGGCGTTGGCCGCCTTGAGCGTCTGGGTCGCGGTCGACAGCGCCTGGTCGCGGGCGGTGACGTCGCTGGCGCTCAGGCAGGTCTGCAACGCGATGGAGTCGGTCTCCAGGACGATGACGACGGTCTGGCTGCCCAGGCCCTTGGCGAGGTTGGAGATCCAGGTCTGGTACTGGGTGAGGTCGGGCGCGCCGCCCGCGCTGGCCCCGCCGCAGTCCCGGTTGGTGATCCCGTACACCGAGAGCACCGGGATCTGCCCGGCCGAGTTGGCGCCGCTGACGTAACTTGCGACCTCGGACTGCACGGTGCCGGTGTTGAAGTTGGAGAGCCAGTGCGCCTCGGGTTGGCTCGCGATGTTGGTGCTGATGACCGGCGTACGGGAGTCATTGGGGTTGGCGGCGACCCACCGGGACACCTGGGTGTTGGGCTCGCGGTACAGGCTGCCTGCGAGCGTGCCGGCCGAGGCGGTGCCGGTGGCGAACCAGACACCGGCCGCGACGGTGACACCGACCGCGGCGGCGGCCGCGAGTGCCGCGGGCCGGCGATGGTGGCGCGAAGGGCGAAGGGACACGTGCTTCCTTCCTTAGGCCAATGAGAGACATCTATGGGAGCGTTTCCACACGCTACAAGATCGCAGCCGCTTCGGTAAAGGAGGGCGGAAAGTTACCGCACCAACCTGGGTGAAAGCGTAGAAACATTCACACCTATGCGGTCCAGACGACGATGCCCAGGCACATCTCGTCGCTCGTCCCCTCGCCCCAGACGACGTAGCGCGGCTGGAGCTGTTTGAGCTGAGGTACCTGGGTACGCAGGGCGGCGTCGTGGGTGCACGTGACGCGGTACGTGTCGCCCGGCTTCACCCGTACCGGCGTCGCCAGCGGTACGGCGTTCTGGTCGTCGAAGTTGTAGACCGGCACGTCCAGCAGCACCTTCGCCTGCGGGGTACCCGGATTCAGCTCCACCTTGATCGACCGGCCGAGCAGGTGCATGTGGCCGGCGACCGCGTAGATGGTCCCGGCCTTCCTGACCTTCTGGTCACAGTGCTGGGTGGGCCCGGGTACCGGTGGCCGGCCACCGTTGCAGAGCAGGTTCAGCCCGGCGACCGTCGCCGCGCCCTGCTCGCCGAAGCGGTGCCAAACGTCCAAAATGGAGCGTTGCCGATCGCAGAGCGGCCCGGTCTGGCCGGCCGGGCAGGGCAGCTCGACGGCGGCGGGCAACAGGGTGGTCTGCAGTGGCGTACGGCTGGCCGCGCCGTTGACCACCCGCAGCACGATCGCCGACTGGTCGGTACCGGTCGCCCGGCCGCCGGTCGCGAGCAGGTTGTAGTGCACCTGCATGACCACCGCACTGCCCGGCGCCATCTCGTAGCCGAGGCCCTGGCGCAGTACCGACTCCTTGCCGCCCGGCGCCCACGCGGCGATCCAGTCGGCGCCCGAGCCCAGTTGGCGCTCCTGCGCGTTGCCGACGCCGACCCCGGTGCCGCCGAAGCAGTCCCAGCCTTCGCCCGGGGACTGCGCGTCGAGCTGGTGCGCCTGCGCGACCTCGCCGGGCTCGACCCGGAAGAAGATCGCGTGGTGGACGATGTCCGCGTTCTGCGGCTCGAAGAGGCTGCCGGTCACGAAGCTGGTCGCGGTGAAGCCGGGATCCAGCAGGAAGCAGCGGTACTCGTCGGTGCCGCCGTTGGGCGGGACAGGAGTGTACGGACTGGACATCGCCAGGCGCAGGAAACGCTCGCCGGCACGCAGCGGTGCCGGCGGCGCGATGCTGAAGTGGTGGTGGCCGGCGTCGGGCGCGGCGGCCGCCCGTACCTGCGTGGCGCTCTTCGCGCACCCACCGGCGAGGACGAGCACCGCCACCGCCGCCAGCACCGCGATTCGCCGCAGGCCAGGACTCATATCGATCAAGGTACCCCCGCCCGCCCGTCCGGTGGAAGACATGCCTGCCGGCCGCTGGGGATCGATACCTGTGGGTCGCGTCGACGCGCCCGCCGGGCCCCGCTAGGGTGCCGGCATGCGACACCTGTTCACCATGATTGCCGCGCTCGTCATCACCCCGGTGGTCTGGCTGCTCGTCTCGTTCGGGCAGGACCGTACGGCGCAGGCATTGAGCGGCCAGGACGTCACCGCGACAACCGGCGACCTGGTGGGACCGCTGCTGCTGCTCGGCTGCGCGGGGATCCTGCTGGGGCTCATCGCGACCCTGCGGTTCTCCCCCGCCGGCGCGGGCCTGGCCGGCGCGCTGTACCTCGGTAGTTTTCTGGTGCTGCTCGCCTCGCCACGCGGCCTGTTGCACGCGTTCACCTACCGCATCTCCGTGGGTGGCTGGCACGCGGATCTCAGCACGCCGCTGCGTACCGGTACCGCCCTGCTGATCGGCGCCGTGCTGCTGGTGTCGGTGGCCAGCGTCGGGCGGTGGCGGCGCTGGCCGCGCCGCACGCCGGCCGCCGCCGGGCCAGCCGGCCCGTTCGAGATCGGCGCGACCCCGCCGGTCGCCAGCCGCCCCCAGGTGGCGACCTCCGACGAAACGACACCGTGGATCTCGTCCTTGCGTGGCGGCGAGTACGGCGCGACGAACTACTGACAGGTGTGTCCGGGCTCACCGGCCCGGACCTCACGAAACCGCTCCGCCGCGCGTTTTCCAGCCGTGAACGCGACGGAAGGACTGGTTATGACCATCCGGCACACCGTGGTGGACTCCCCACTCGGCCCGTTGACGCTGGTAGCGGAGGGTGACGCGCTCGTCGCCGTGTACTACGAGAAGCACCGCCGCCGGCCCGACCAGGCACGCCTGGGGCCCCGCGTGGACAGCGGGTTCGAGGAGGCCACCCGCCAGCTGCGCGAGTACTTCGCGGGCGAGCGCACCTCCTTCGACCTGGCGCTCGCGCCCCGCGGCGAGGAGTTCGACCACCGGGTATGGGCCCTGGTGGCCCGGATCCCGTACGGCCAGACCCGCACGTACGGGCAGCTCGCCGCCGAGTTGGGGGACGCGCGGCTGGCGCAGGCGGTGGGCGCGGCCAACGGACGCAATCCACTATCCGTAATCGTGCCGTGCCACCGGGTAGTCGGCGCCGACGGCAGCCTGACCGGCTACGCCGGAGGCCTGGCGAGCAAGCGGTTCCTGCTCGATCTGGAGGAGCCCGCGGCGGCCCGGGCCGCCCGGCTGTTCTGAGGATGAGACCCTTCGAACAGGTCGTGGCGGAGTACGGGCCGATGGTCCTGCGCGTGTGCCGCGCCGTGCTCGGGCCGGCGGACGCCGAGGACGCGTGGTCCGAGACGTTCCTCGCCGCCCTCCGCGCCTACCCGCAGCTGCCCTCGGACGCCAACGTCGAGGCGTGGCTGGTGACGATCGCGCACCGCAAGGCGATCGACGCCACCCGGGCGGCGGGGCGCCGGCCGCTCGCGGTGCACCCGGTACCGGACCGCCCCAGCCCGGCCGGGCGCCCCGAGGACTGGGACGGCGACCTGTGGGCGGCGCTGGCCGCGCTGCCGGACCGGCAGCGCGCCGCGGTCGCGTACCACTACCTGGCCGGCCTGCCCTACCGGGAGGTCGCCGCGATCGTCGGCGGGAGCGAGGAGGCGGCGCGCCGGGCCGCCGCCGACGGCATCAAGACACTGCGCGCCACCTATCCGGGAGGGACACGATGAACGGACTCTTCGACCGGCTGCCCGCGTACGACGAGGCGGCGAGCGTACGGCTGCACGCGCGGCTGGTCGCCGACGCCGAACATGAGGGGCTGCTCGACGTGGCGTACCGGACCATCGGCACGCCGGTCGGCGAACTCCTGCTCGCCGCGACCGAGCGCGGCCTGGTACGGGTGGCGTACCCGAGCGAGGACCATGCCGCGGTACTGGCGCGCCTGGCCACCGCGGTCAGCCCGCGGATCCTGCGCGCACCGTCGCGTTTGGACAGTGCGGCACGGCAGCTGGACGAGTACTTCGCCGGCCGGCTGCGCACCTTCGACCTGCCGCTGGACCTGCGGCTGGCGCACGGGTTCCGGCGCGACGTACTGGCGCACCTGCCGGCGATCCCGTACGGGCGCACCGAGAGCTACTCGCAGGTCGCCGCGGCGGCCGGGCACCCGCGGGCGGTACGCGCGGCCGGTACCGCGTGCGCCACCAACCCGCTGCCGGTCGTGGTGCCCTGCCACCGCGTGGTGCGCTCGGACGGTACCGCCGGCGGGTACGTGGGCGGTGCCGAGGTCAAGCGGACCCTGCTCGCCCTGGAACGGGCGGCCTGACGGGCGGCCTGACCGGCGCCCGCCCACCATAAAGGCGGGTCAGCCGGCCAGGCTGCCCCAGGAGTCCTCGAGCTCGTGCCACGGGCCCTGGGCGACCGCCTCGCCACCGACCAGCACGACGACGTGGTCGGCCTGGGCCAGCGCGACCCGCTTCGAGGTGGAGCCGACCACCGTCACGCCGTGCTCGCGCAGCGCCTGCCACAGGTCCAGCTCGGTGGTCACGTCCAGCGCCGAGGAGACGTCGTCGGCGATGAGCAGCTCGGTATGCGGCGCGAGCGCCCGGGCCAGGGCCAGCCGCTGCAACTGGCCACCGGAGAGCCGGGTGCCCTTGTGCCCGATGAGCAGGCCGAGCCCGCCGCCCGCGGCGAGCAGGTCATGCTCCAGTTGCGCGGTGGAGACGGCACCGGCGGCGTCGACCTCGTGCCCGAGCCGGATGTTGTCCGCGACCGTACCGGACAGGACCCGCGGCAACTGGGCCACGTAGCCGACCTGGTTGGGGCGCAGGAACAGCTCCGGCTCGTCCACGAGCTGCCCGTTCCAGCGCAGCTCGCCGGTGTGGTGCACGATCCCGGCCAGCGCACGCAGGAGGGACGACTTGCCGGAGCCGACCGGACCGACGACGAGGACGAGCTGACCCCGTTCGACGCGCAGGTCCACCCCGCGCACGCCGACCGTACCGTCCTCGTGTACCGCGCTGAACCCGGCGAGCTCCAGCCGGCGCAGCGAGTGCCGGGGCGCCGCCGGTGGCCCCGGTGCGGTACCGGCCGACAGGTCCACCCCGGGTACCGCCGCCGAGTACGCGGCCACCCCCGTCATGTCGGCGGTGCGCCGGGTCCACACCCGCGCGGAGGGCATCTGCGAGATGAGCGAGGCCGTGGTCCAGGAGAACCACCGGGCCTGGCTCAGGGTCGCCACCGCCACGAGTACCGCGCCCGCGGACAGGCGCCCGGACAGGTACAGCGCCCACGCGCCGATCGGCAGCAGCCCGCTCGCCATCGACGGGGTGGAGCGCGCCCACACCTGTACCGAGATCTCCCGGCGCTGCCGGTTGCTGCGCACCCGCTCCAGCCGGTCCAGGTGCCCCAGTACCGGCCGGGTCGCGCCGGCCAGCTTCACCGTACGGGCCGCGGACAGTGACGAGACCAGCGCGGTGGCGAACGCGGCCTTCGCCGCGACCGTACGCCGGGCGGCGCGCTCAAGCATCGGCCCGAACAGCGTCGCGGCGAGCCCGGAGACGACGATCGTCGCGACGAACAGCAGCCCCGGGATGAGCGTGCCGGCGACCACCGTCATCGTGATGAGGACGAAGACGCTGGCGAACTGGTCGATCACGTTGTCCGCGAGCACCACGACCCGCTCGGTGTCGCCGCCCTGCGCGATCACCTCGGCCGGCGTGTGCCCGCTGACCCGGCGCGGGCCGGTCTGCCCGTACACCAGGCGCAGGCTGATGCGCAGCATCTGGCGTACCCACCACTCCGGGAACAGCCGCCAGGCGTAGTAGGACAGCGGGCCGACGAGCACCAGCGCGACCACGATCGCGGCGGCCGGCCCGTACGGCGAGCCGCCGTCGACGACCTGCGCCCACCACCAGGCGAGCACCGAGCCGTCGAGGCCGAACAGCACGATGACGAGGAACACCGATACCGCGCCGAGGCCGAACCGCTTGTCGTTGGTGACCAGCCGGACGATCTCCCGCAAGGTCCGCGCGCGGGGCGGCGGCGGCAGCGGCGGCGGGTCGGCCTTCGCGGTCGCGGCGGTGATGCCAGCGTCCATAGTGGACGGTACAGGCGACACCTCGTCAACCAGGTCATGCGGTACCGCCACCGCCAGGCTCCCGCCCGACGCCGCGGCTGCGGGTACCGCGCGGCGCCCGGCGGCCAGCAACTGGGCGAAGCGCTCGGACTCGCGCATCGGCGCCGCCTCCACCACCTCGCCGTCGGCGAGCACCACCACCTCGTCGCAGCGGCTCACCGACGACAGCCGGTGCGCGATGACGATGCCGATGCGGTCATGCAGCAGCCGCTCGGTGGCGCGCTGCACGAAGCCCTCGGTGACCGGGTCCATCCGGGCGGTCGCCTCGTCCAGGATCACCACGTGCGGGTCGCGCACCAGGATCCGGGCGAACGCGACGAGCTGCTCCTGCCCCGCCGACAGCACGTACCCGCCGTCGCCCAGCCTGGTGTCCATGCCGTCGGGCAGCTCCGCGACCCAGGAGGCGAGGCCCAGCTCGTGCACTGCCCGGGCGGCCGGCGCGAGCAGCTCCTCGTCGAAGAGCGCGATGTTCTCGGCGAGGGTACCGGCGAGGATCTCGGTGCGCTGCGGTACCACCGCGACCCACCGGCGCAGCCCCTCGAGGTCGAGGTCGAGCAGGTCGGTACCGCCGAGGAACACCGTGCCCCGCGGCACGTCCACGGCCCGGGTCAGCACCTTGGCCAGCGTGGACTTGCCGGAGCCGGAGCGGCCGACCAGCGCGTACGAGCGGCCGCGCACGAAGGCCAGGCGTACGTCGCGCAGGGCGGGGCGCCGGGCGTCGGCCGCGTCGCCGGTGCCGTACCGGAAGGTCAGGCCCTCGATGGTGAGGTCGCCGTCGGACGGCACCAGCCCGCCGGTGGGTTCCTGGATCGCGGCGCGCAGCAGCAGTACCCGCCCCCAGGCGCCGAGCGCGTACTGCAGCTCCGGTACGACATGGCTGACGTTCTCGACGGTCATGCCGAAGCCCAGGGCGAGCAGCCACACCGCGGTCAGCCGGGCGCCGTCGATCCGGTGTGCGGCGAGGGCGACGACACCACCGACCACGACCGCCGCCACCCCGATGCGGATCGCACTGGTGGCGATCATGGTGACCCGGGAGGACATGGCCCAGACCCGCCGCCCCCGGGACAGCACCGTGCGGGCCCGCATCGCGAACAGCCGCACCACGTACGGCCGGGCGAGGCTGGTACGCACGTCGTCCTGGCCGTGAATCGACTCCTCCATCACGGCGGCAAGGTCCGACCAGGCCTCCTCCTCGCCCATCCGGGCCGGCCCGATGCGCCGCGCCGGTCCGCGCAGCCCGGCCGCGAGCAGCGCCGACAGCACCACCATGCCGATCCCGGCCGGCCACCAGACCAGCAGCGCGGTCGCGATGGACAGCACGCCCGCGGCGAGCGCCTGGGCGATGCGCACGCCGCCGCCGCGCAGCTCCGCGGCGACCTGGTTGACGTCGCCGTCGATGCGGTCGAGCAGCTCGCCGACCGGGGTCGTCTCCAGGGTCGGCAGGTCCTGGCCGAGGGCGACCCGGCACAGCCGGCGCCGCACGTCGGCCGCCCAATCGGCGGTCAGCCCCGCGACGAGCAGGCCCACGGCCACGTCGCTGAGCACCGCCGCGGTCAGCGCCGCGCACAGTGCCACGAAGGCCGCCAGGGAGCGGTGCACCAGGACCGGGCCGGCCAGCGCGGCCGCGGCGGCCAGCCCGGCCGCGCCGACCACGACGAGCAGGGCCACGATCGCGCTACGGCGCGGCGAGGTGGCCCACAGGTCGCGGAGCAGGCGCATGGAAATCCCCCGAATGAAGGTGAGAGCCTCCAGCCTGCGCCGCCCGGGCTCCGCCGTTCAACGTAATTACCGGCCGGCTACGGTGCTTCCTTTAGGGCTCGAAATAAGGCAGGATGCCGAGAGAGCGCTCTCCGAGCCGGAGCCGGCCGTCGCGCCAGAGAGAGGCGGATCGATGACCATCGTTCCCAGTCGCGGGCTGCACGCTCGCCTGGTGAGCCGTCGCCGGGTGAGCCGTCGCCAGGTGATGGGCATGGCCGCGGCGGCGACGGCGGCATCGACGGTACCTGGGATCGCCGGCGTGGATCTCGGACCACACGTCTTCGTGTACGGGCCACAGACGCCGGCGCGGCGGATACAGGCGCACCTCGACGACCTGTACGCCCGGCAGAACCACGACGAAATGGGTACGGGCCGGTACGCCGTCCTGCTCAGGCCGGGCCGGTACGACCTGGACGCCCGGCTCGGCCACTACACGACCGTGGCCGGGCTCGGCCGGTCACCGTCCGATGTGGACATACGCGGCGCGGTACGGGCGAGCGGGAGCTGGTGCGCCGCGGAGAACCTCGCATCCGCTGGCGGTCTGGAGCCCGGCGGCTCCACTCGCGCGCCGGGCCTGCCCACCGACCTCGCCGCGCGCGAGAAGCCGTACCTGTACCTGGACGAGGACGACCGGTACCGGGTCTTCCTGCCGGGGCTGTACGGCGGCGCCACGGGTACCGCGCGGCCCGGCTCGTCGGTATCCATCCGGGAGTTCTTCATCGCGCGCCCGGCCGACGGTGCCCGGCGCATCAACGAGGCGCTGGCCGCCGGCCGGCACCTGCTGCTCACCCCGGGCGTGTACCACCTCGACCAGGCCCTGCGGGTCACCCGCGCGAACACGGTCGTACTCGGCCTCGGCATGCCGAGCCTGGCACCCGACCTGGGCACCGCCGCGCTGCGCGTGGACGACGTCGACGGGGTACGCGTCGCGGGCCTGCTCGTCGACGCCGGCCCGTACCGGTCGGCCGTGCTCGTCGAGGTGGGCCAGCCGCACCTGCGCGCAAGCCACCGGGGCAACCCGAGCTCCGTGCACGACCTGTTCCTGCGGGTCGGCGGCGCGTGGCTGGGGCGCGCGGTGACCAGCCTGATCGTCAACAGCGACGACACGATCCTCGACAACGTCTGGGCCTGGCGGGCCGACCGCGGGCACGGCGTCGGGGCGAGCCTGAACACGGCCGATACCGGAGTGGTCGTGAACGGCTCGCGGGTGACCGCGTACGGGCTGACCGTCGAGAACTACCAGCGGTACCAGACGGTGTGGAACGGGCCGGGTGGCCGTACGGTCGGCTACCGGGGCGGCGCGGGCGGCACCGGCTGGGCGTCGTACAAGGTCTCCGCGTGGGTACCCAGCCACGAGGCGTGGGATGTGGCGGTACCGGCCGGCGCGATCGAGGCGCCCGACGCGCCGGCCGTACGCTTCCACCCGGCCTGACTTTCTCAGGCGATGTCGCGCCGGCGGGTACCGGCGAGGCCCGCGGCGAGCAGCACCGCGGCGATCGCGAGGAGCAGGACCAGCGGCGCGGCCCGTACCGCGGAGCCCGGCACCTTCGGCAGGTGCGTGAAGGGCGAGACGTCGATGATCCAGTGGCTGAGCTGCAGGGCGGCGCCGAT
>JBPYFB010000395.1:0-14006 GCA_051986465.1 Rugosimonospora sp. | reverse complement strand
CGGTCGTCGGCGCCTCGTCGCGTACGATCGCCGCCGCCCTGGCCCGGGTGATCGGGGACCGGCTGCGCGCCCTCGGCCTGGACGCCGGGCCGGCCGAACCGTGGGCGTACGGGATGGTGGCGATGGTGCAGGCGGTCGGCGACTGGTGGATGACCCATCAGCGGCCGATCTCCCGTGCCGCGCTCACCGACTACCTGACTACGTTGCTGTGGGACGGCGTGGCCGGCGTCCGGCGCTCCGCCGACCTGCCGCAGCTGGCCGCAATATCCTCTGTGGACGTTCGAGATGAGTGACGGGTACGCAGGCCCCGTCACGGTCGTCGCGGGCGATGTCACGGTGCGGGCCGAGGCCCGGCTGGCCGGGCACGTCGAGCCGGTCGACGGCCGGTTCCACTGGGGTGGACGGCTGGCGCCCAGCGCGGAGCTGGCCGGGTTGGTCCGGGCCGGAACTCCTGCCGTGGTGCTCCGGGTGGCTGACGGCCCGCCGTGCGACGCGCGGCTGGAAGAGGCCGATCCCTGGGGCGGAGTGCGGGTTGCCGCGGTGGGCAGTCCACCGTGGACGGTGGGGGAGTCGGGCGTTATGGACGAGGCCGCGGAGGATCGGCGGCACATTGACATCGCGGTCATCGGGGCGGGCTTCGCCGGCCTGGGTGCGGCCATCCGGCTGCTCCGCGCCGGCCACCGCGACCTGCTCGTGTTCGAGGCCGCCAGTGACGTCGGCGGTACCTGGCGGGACAACAGCTATCCGGGCTGCCGCTGCGACGTACCGTCGCACCTGTACTCGTTCTCCTTCGCCGGCAATCCGGAGTGGACGGAGAACTTCTCCGGGCAGGCAGAGATCTCGCGATACCTGGAGGACTGCGCCGACCGGTTCGGCGTACGGTCCCGGCTGCGGCTGCGGCACGAGGTGACCGGGGCGGATTGGGACGGCGCGGCCGGAGTGTGGCGGCTGTCCACCAACCAGGGTCCCTACACCGCCCGGGTGCTTATCGCCGGCACCGGACCGCTGAGCGAGCCGGCCCTGCCGGACATCCCGGGACTGGCGAGCTTCGCCGGGACCACCTTCCACTCCGCCCGCTGGCGGCATGACCATGACCTGACCGGCCGGCGGGTCGCGGTGATCGGCACCGGCGCGTCGGCGATCCAGTTCGTCCCCGAGATCCAGCCCTCGGTGGCGCACCTGACCGTCTTCCAGCGCACGCCACCCTGGATCATGCCGCGCCGCTCGCGACGCATCTCCGCCGCCGAGCGGGCGCTGTACCGCACCGTACCGGGGGCCCAGCGCGCCGTACGCGCGAGCCTCTACTGTGGACGCGAGCTGTTCGGGGTCGGCTTCCTGTACCCCGCCGTGATGCGGTACGCGCAGCGCGTCGCGCGGCGGCACCTGGCCCGGCAGGTGAGCGACCCGGCGCTGCGGGCCCGGCTGACGCCGCGGTACCGGCTGGGTTGCAAACGGGTCCTGCTGTCGAACGACTACCTTCCCGCGCTCGGAAAGTCCAATGTGGACGTCGTTACCGACCCGATCGTGGCGGTGCGTCCGGACGGCGTGGTTACCGCGGATGGCGCGGTGCACGAGGTCGACACCATCATCTTCGGCACCGGCTTCCACGTGACCGACCCGAGCATCGCCGCGCGCATCCGCGGCCGGGACGGCCGTACCCTCGCCGACGCCTGGCGGCCGACGATGACCGCCTACCGCGGCACCACGATCCACGGTTTCCCCAACCTGTTCATGCTGCTCGGCCCGAACACCGGGCTGGGGCACACCTCCGTCGTCCTGATGATCGAGAGTCAGCTGCGCCTCGTGCTCCGTGCGCTCGGGTACATGCGCCGGCGCGGCATTGCCGCCATCGAGCCGACCGGGGACGCGCAACGCCGGGACGCGCAGGAGGTGGACCGGAAGATGACCGGCACCGTGTGGATCACCGGCGGCTGCCGCAGCTGGTACCTGGACGCGACCGGCCGCAACTCCACCCTGTGGCCCGGCTTCGCCACCACCTTCCGCTGGCGGCTGCGCCGGTTCGCGCCCGCCGACCACCGCACGGTGCACCCCACCCCCGCCCCTTCACCGGTAGGTGGTTGATGACCCGACTCTCCGGCAAGACCGTTCTGATCACCGGCGCCGCGCGCGGCATCGGCGCGGAAACCGCCCGCCAGCTCGCCGCGCGCGGTGCCCGGCTCAGCCTGGTCGGGCTCGAACCCGACCTGTTGCGTGAGCTGGCCGCCGCGCTGCCCGGTACCGGCCACGAGTGGCACCACGCGGACGTCACCGACCAGGGGGCCCTGGAGGCGGCGGCGCTGGCGACCGGCCCGATCGACGTGGTGGTGGCCAACGCGGGTATCGCGAACCAGGGCACTGTGGCGAGCGGTGACATCGAGGCGATCGCGCGCACGATGGAGGTCAACCTCATCGGGGTGGCGCGCACCGTGGCCACGACCCTGCACCAGATCCAACACAGCCGGGGGTACCTGCTCCTGGTGTCCTCGGTCGCGGCATTCACGGCGCTGCCGGGGATGGCCGCGTACTGCGCCTCGAAGGCCGGCGTCGAGCAGTTCGGCAACGTGCTGCGGCTGGAGAACCGGCATCTCGGCGTCGCCGTCGGTACCGCGCACCCGATCTGGGTCGACACCGACCTGGTCCGCGACGCCCAGGACGACCTGGCCTCGTTCCGCACCGCCCTGCGCCGGCTACCCTGGCCACTGAACCAGACGATCAGCGTGCAGCGGTGCGCCGCCGCGCTGGTACGCGGGATCGAACGCCGCCGGCGCCGGGTCTACGTGCCAAGGGTCATGGGCCTGGTGCAGAGCATGAGGACGTTGATGATCAGCCCGGTGAGTGAGGCGGTCATCGGGATCGGCGCCGCGAAGCACGTACCCGAGCTGGAGAGGGAGACGGCCCGACTCGGTCGCTCGTTCGGCAGCCACACGGTCGGGGTCGACCGGCCCACCTCGGCGCCGCCTTGATGAGCCCAGATATAACGAAGCGTATATCGCTTAGACACGTTGCGTAAGGTACCGTGATGGCATGGGCCACCGGGCGGCGGCCTGGCGGGTCGCCTTCGCGTTCCTCGTCACCATGCTGGGCACCACCCTGCCGACTCCGCTCTATCCGCTGTACCAGAGCCGGTTCCGTCTCACCGCTCTCGCAGTGACCGGGCTCTACGCCCTGTACGCGGTCGGCGTGATTATGGCCCTGTTGTTGTTCGGCGCGTGGTCGGACCGGATCGGGCGGCGGCGAATGGTGTGGGCCGGTCTTCTGCTGTCCGGGCTGAGCGCGGTGGCGTTCGTGGCCGCGGTGCGGCTTCCGACCGGCGGCCTGGCCGCGCTGCTGGCCGGTCGGGTCCTTTCCGGCCTGTCGGTCGGGTTCGTCGCCGGCGCCGCTACCGCCGCCCTCGTCGACCTGGCTGGTCCGGGCCGTGGGCGGCGGGCCAGCCTGGTCGCGGCGGCGGTGAATACCGGCGGCCTGGCTACCCGACCGTTGCTGGCCGGCGTGCTCGCCCAGTACTGGCGGGAGCCGCTGCAGTCGGCGTTCGCGGTAGATGTCGCACTGGTGGCCATCGCCGTTCTCGGGCTCATCCGCGTCCCGGAACCCGCCGCGGTGCGTGGCGGCCGGCCCCGGCTGCAACGGCTGGGGGTACCCGCGCCCGTGCGCGGCGCGTTCCTCCGGGCCGGCCTGGCCGGGTTCGCCAGCTTCGCGGTGCTCGGGCTGTTCGCCGCCGTCTCCGCCGCGTTTCTCACGCAGGTGATGCACGAAGGCAACCACGCGCTCGTCGGTGCTGTGGCGTGCCTGGCGTTCCTCGCGTCCACGATGGGTCAGCTCCTCTCGGCCACGGTGCGCGAGCGCCGCTCCCTGCTCATCGGCTGCCTCGGCCTCGCCGCTGGCGCCGGACTTGTGGCGGAGAGCCTGATCCGCGCGTCGCTGCCGCTGCTGGTGGCCGCCGCCATGGTCTGTGGCCTGTCGCACGGCATGGTGTTCCGGGCCGGACTGACCGTGGTGACTGCCGCGAGTCCGGCCGCCCAGCGAGCCGAGGTGGCGTCCAGCTTCTTCGTCACGCTCTACGTCGGCATCTCGATACCGGTCGTGGGGCTGGGGGCGGGTGCCGATCGGTACGGGCTCCTGCACGCGGGAACGGCGTTCGCCGCGCTCGCCGGTCTGCTGGCGCTCCTCGCCTTCCTCACCGTGCTGCCTCGCCGTAGCCTGCTCGCCCGTGGCGACCTTGAACGGAGCCGGCCGCAGCGCATCGGACCGAAGGACGATACGGATACCGGCACCGCAGCCGGCACGGCAGCCAACGCGGCAGCGGCGGCCGCTACGTTCGCCGCGGAGGCCGCGGCCGCCGCCGCTACCGCCGCCGCCGCGGCGACGTCCGCGGCCGCCTTGGCCGCCAACGCCGCGTCGGCCGCGGCCGCCGCCCTGGCCGCCGCCAACGCCACACCGGCGGTCTCCGGCCCAGCGTCCTCAATGGACAGACCGGCCGACCTCGGCCCAGTGTCCTCAATAGACAGACTGGCCGGCGGAGAGCCGGCCGACGCGGCTACCGGTGTTGGCGGTCCGGCTCCCGACTCCGGCGTCACCGTCGACATCGGCCCGGCAAGGAGGCCCTGGCGCCTGGTCGCCGCGGCCGCGGTGGTGCTGTTCGTACTCGTCGGTGGCGGTGCGGCATCCGGCGCGGTGTACCGCGACCACCCCGAAACCAAGGCCGGCCTGCCGTCCGTACTGACGTCACCGTCACCGTCACCGTCATCGTTCAGTTCGCCGAGCGCGTCGCCCACGGCGAGCCCGCCGGTACTGGTGAGCGCGGATCGCCCGGCGGTGCGGGCCTCGATCAGCGTTGGTACCGAGCCGCAAGGCGTGGCAGTCGCGCCGGACGGCCGCACCGTGTACGTCGCCAACCAGCACTCGCACGTCCTGTCGGTGATCGACGTGGCCTCGCGCGCGGTCAGCTCGGTCGGGCTGGCACACACGCCCCGGTTCGTTGCCATCAGCCACGACGGTGCCCAGGTGTACGCCTCGATGTACGAGGACGACTTCTCCGGCAGTGGCGTCGCCATCGTGGACGTTGCCACCAGGTCGGTGCGGTACCTGGGCACCGGACCCCAGCCGTACGCCCTCTCCGTCGCCCCGGACGGCAAGCTGTGGGTACCGATCCACAGCCAGCACCGCATCGAGGTCTACAACCCCGGTACCGGCGCGCGGGTCGCCGTGGTCCAGGTACCGCCGAACCCGCACTCGGTGGCCTTCTCGCCCACGCTCGTACGGGCATTCACTCCCGACCACGAGTCGAACCTCGTGTCCGCCATCGACATGCGCACCAACCGGTCGACCGGCATAGCGGTCGACACCGCCCCGCACAGCCTGGCACTCTCGCCGGACCAGCGAACGGTCATCGTGGCCTGCTACGGCGCCAACGTGGTCGACTTCATCGACCCGGTGAGCCTGCGCAACACCGGCCGGTTGCGGGTCGGAGTCAAACCGCGGTATGTGGCGTTCTCGGTCGACGGCAGCCACGCGTACGTGGTCAACGAGGGCAGCGACTCGGTCTCGGTGATCGACGTGGCGACTCGTACGGTGTCCAGCGTGATCCCGGTCGGGCACAGCCCGCGCACGATCGGCGTGGCGTCTGACGGGCGCTTCGCATACGTGTCCAACGGCCGCGACAACACGGTGTCGGTCCTGCGCGTGGCTGGGTGAGGCACGGCTTGCGGCCCACGGATCAGTGCGGCTGCTCACCCAGGTAGCTGGCGGCCAGCAGTGCGCTGTCCTCGTTCAGCCGGGCGGCGGTATCGGTTGCCACGAGCTCGCCGTGGGAAAGCACGTAGCCGCGAGCCGCGATCTCGAGAGCGAGGTGCACGTGCTGCTCCACCAGCAGGACCGCCGTACCGGTCCGGTCCGCGTACTCGCGCACGCCGGGAAGCAGCTGTTCGACGATGACCGGAGCGAGACCGAGACTGAGCTCGTCGAGCAGTAGCAGCGTGGGCTTGCGGGCCAGCGCCCGGGCCAGCGCGAGCATCTGCTGCTCGCCGCCGGACAACAGCCCGGCCCTGCGATTGCTCAGCTTCTTCAGGATCGGGAAGTGCTCGAACGCCGCCGCTTGCTCTTCGGCCCGGGTCACGCCGTCGAGACGGAAGTGCTCGGCCAAGGTGAGACCGAAGAAGATCCCGCGATCGTGTGGCACGTGGACGATGCCGCGGTGCACCCGGGCGATGGCGGAGAGGCCCGCGAGGTCGGCGCCGGCCAGCCGAATGGTTCCCGCCATGGGTTTGATGAGACCCGAGATCGCCCGCAGCGTCGTGGTCTTGCCGGCACCGTTGGCGCCCAGCAGGGCGACGACCTCGCCGGGCGCCACCGTCAAGGCCAGATCGCGTACGACAGCGGCCCGGTCGTAGCCCGCGGTCAGGCCCTGGATCTCAAGCGTCGTCCCGTTGACCGCCATGTGGGATGCCCCTTTGGCTCAATATCGTCGGTCCCCGCGGCCGCCGAAGATACTGCGCACATGGTACATCGAAGATTGTTGACGAAATCGTCGACCGGGGGTTTTGATAGAGGGACGTCTCACCGAGGCGCTGCCCTAGCCACCGCTGACCGTGTCCAGGTACCGCATGTCGTTGCCCGGGCTCGTATGACCTACCCCAGATGACCGGACGGGGATAGATCGCCGCCGGCAGTCGCCCTACCGGACGGCCAACTGTGGACCGGACACGAATTCCAAGGGCCTGATTCCTCGGCGCCACGCGGCCATGCCCTGCAGAGGAGGACGTGAGTGAGTAGGCATACTCGCGGCGGATTGCTCGCAATCCCGATCGCATTCGTCATGGTCCTGGCGGCTGCCGGTTGCGGCAGCGGTAAGGGCTCCGGTACGACCGCCGCACCGGGCGCGGGCGTGTCGGCGGTACGCGGAGTTGGTGGTGGGGGCGCGCAGTCCGTCACCGACTACGTGAAATACACCGAAGGTAAGGCCGGCAAGGCGGACCAGAACATGGCGCCGGTCTACCTCGGCTGGGTCAACCAACAGGGCGGCCAGACGGAGATCGGCCACTTCGCCACGAGCGGCGCGCAGCTCGCCGTCAAGTACGCCAACGCGGAGCTCGGTGGGGTTGGCGGACACCCGATCCAGCTCAAGACGTGCTTCATCGCCTCCGCCGAGGAGGAGGGCACGACCTGCGGACAGCGGCTGGTCGCGGACAAGACCGTCTCGGTGATCGCGGAGGGCGGGGTGGCGATCGGCACCCAGTCGCTGTACTCCACGATCGGCGGCGCCAAGCCGGTGGTCGTCGGGGTGGCCGCCACGCCGGTCGACGCCGCTCAGCCGAACGCGGTGATCCTCTTCGGCGACGTCACCCACATCCTCGGCACGTTCGGAACCTACGCGACGGACGTGCTGAAGGCGAAGACCGCGGCGCTGGTCTATCCCAACGTCCCCGGCATCATCGAGGGCGCGAAGGCGATCAGCGACGGGCTCAAGGCCGCCGGGATCCAGGTCAAGAGCGTCGGGTACAGCGCGACCCAGACCGACCTGATCGGGCCGCTGACGAGTGCGGGCGCGCAGACGGCCGACATGGTCGTCCCGTACAGCGACGCGTCCGGCTGCGTGAACCTCGCCAAGGGCCTCAAGCAGCTCGGAATCACCGACGCCAAGAAGATCGTCTCGGCGCCGCTGTGCCTGAACGGTCAGGTGCTGGCGGGCCTCGGTGACTTCCCCATCTGGACGTACGCGATCGCGAGTTCGCTGTTCGGCGATACGACCGACCCGGGCATGCCGGCGTACACGAAGGTCACGCAGGCGTACGGCACTCCCGACGCGGCGCCCGATCCCTGGAACATCGTGGCGTTCGCACAGGTACTGACGACGATCAGGTTCCTGAACGAGATCGGATACAACAGCATCACCCCGCAGGCGCTGCTGGCGAAGGCGAAGGCGTTCCAGGGCCCGCTCGCGCTCGGCGCACCGCAACTGCAGTGCGGCAAGTACTCGGACGCGCCCGCGGTCTGCAACGACCAGGCCCAGTTCTTCAACTACGCGGGAAACAAGAAATTCACCAAGGTGGCCGGCTGGCTGAGGCCTCCGGCGTAAGGCCACCGCGAACTGCTCGTCGTACCCCTGATCCCAGTCGTCCGGAGACAAGACTTGCAACAGATCCTGCTATTCGTTCTGCTCGGCCTCGGCTCCGGCGCGCTCATCGCCGCCATCGCCCTGGGTGTGGTGGCGACCTACCGCGGCTCGGGGATCATCAACCTGTCGGTCGGCGCGGTGGCCATGCTCGCCGGGTACGCCTTCTGGTCGCTCACGAGCGGCGAGTTCGCCACCCTGGGCACCGCGCCGGCGCTGCTCCTCAGCCTGGTCGTCGTGCTCGTCGTGGGCGTGCTGATCGAGCTGCTCGCGTTCCGGCCACTGCGCGCCGCCGCACCGCTGGCGAAGCTTGTCTCGTCGCTGGCGGTGCTGCTGATCGCGCAGGCGTCGATGCTGTTGGCCTTCGGCATCAACCAGAAGCCGTCGCGCCAGATACTGCCGCAGACCATCGTCCGGGTCAGCGACACCGTGGTCGTACCGGTGGACAGGTTCATCCTCGCCGGTCTGGTGGTCGTGCTGACGGTGGCGCTGTGGGTGCTGTACCGGTGGACCAGGTTCGGGCTGGCCACCCGGGCGGCCTCGGAGAACGAGGTCGCCGCCATCCTCTCCGGCAAGGCGCCGAACCTGATCTCGTTGGTGAACACTCTGATCACCTCGCTGATCGCCGGCGGGATCGGGATCCTGGCCGCCTCGGTCACCCAGCTCGACTCGGTCACCCTGCCCTTGCAGATCGTGCCCGCACTCGCCGCCGCCCTGCTGGCGCGCTTCACCTCGTTCGGGATTGCCTGTACCGCCGGGCTCGGCATCGGCATCCTGAACTCGCTGATCAACTACGCCTCCGCGCAGGCCTGGTTCCCGACCTCGCACGGCACCCCGATACCCGGCGTCCAGGAACTGCTCGCGTTCGTCATCATCATCGTGGCGATGTTCCTGCGCGGCGCCCGGATACCCTCCCGCGGCGAACTGGTCGAGCGGCGGCTGCCCGCGGCGCCGCGACCGCGGCGGCTGCTCGCCGTGGCCCTGCCGTTCGCCAGCGCCTGCGCCATCGCGCTGATCGTCCTGCCGTTCGACTTCCGGCAGGCGCTCGTCGTCTCGCTGATCGGCGCGCTGATGGCTCTGTCGCTGGTCGTCATCACCGGCTTCGTGGGCCAGATCTCGGTCGCCCAACTCGCTCTGGCCGGCGCGGCCGGCTTCACGATCTCACACTTCGGCGTCGACGCGGGCGTCGGCTTCCCGCTCGCCGCGCTGGCGGGCGTCGCGGTCGCTGTCCTCATTGGACTGATCACGGCGGTCTCGGCGCTGCGCGTGCGTGGCGTGAGCCTGACGGTCGTCACCCTCGCCGCCGCCGTGGCGATCGCGAATTTCGGCTTCAACAACAACACCTGGGGCGCCGAGCCGAACGGTTCGCCAGTGCCCGAGCTGCGCCTGGCCGGACTCGACCTCGGTCCGCGGGCGGCCTACCGCGGCCTGGACGGTAACCAGCCCAGCCCGGTGTTCGGCTGGGTCGCGCTGCTCGCGACGCTCGCCCTGTGCCTGTCCGTCGGGTACCTGCGCCGTGGCACACTCGGCCAGCGCATGCTCGCCGTGCGCTCCAACGAGCGCGCCGCGGAGGCGGCCGCGATCAACCCGCGTACGGTCAAGCTGATCGCCTTCGGTATCAGCGCCTTCATCGCCGGTGTGGCCGGCTGCCTGTACGCGTACAACTTCGGCTCGGTAAGCCCCGGCCGGTTCGACGCGTTCACCGCACTCAGCCTGATCGCGTTCGCCTACGCCGGCGGGATCACCCAGATATCCGGCGCCGTGTTCGCGGGGCTGATCTCGGCCCAGGCACTGCTCCCGTACGCGCTGGACAAGTGGTTCGGGCTGAACGGGAACTGGTTCCTGCTCTTCGGTGGCGTGATTCTGCTCGTCACCCTGATCCAGAACCCCGAGGGCGTCGCGGGCGACTTCTACCGGCGCACGCACAAGCGGTTGCCGCCGCGCAGGCCGGAAACCGCCAGGGATACCCAGGCGCCGCGCCCAGCTCCGCGGCAACGGCCGGCGGGTACCCGCGAGGCAGCGGTGCTGAGCGTCGGCGACCTTTCGGTCTCCTTCGGCGGGGTACGCGCGCTGCGCGGCGTCACGCTCCAGGTGGGCGCCGGCGAACTGGTCGGCCTGATCGGGCCCAACGGTGCCGGCAAGTCGACGTTCCTGGACGCCATCGGCGGCTTCGTGACCGGCGACGGACGTATCGAACTGGACGGGCATGACATCGGGCGGCTACCGGCGTACGAACGCGCCCGCCGCGGGCTGGGACGCACCTGGCAGAGCACCGAACTGTTCCACGATCTCGACGTACGGGAGAACCTGGTGGTCGCGGCGGACCACGGCGCGGGCGCAGCGGCGGGCACGGCACAGGAGGCACTCCGTATCGTCGGCATGGAATGGGCCGCCGACGCGATGCCCGACGACCTCTCCGAGAGCGAGCGCAAACTGGTCGGCGTCGCCCGCGCGCTGGTCGGCAACCACCGCCTGATCTGCCTCGACGAGCCCGCGGCCGGGCTGGACCTGCGGGAGAGCCAGGAGCTCGGGCGCTGCCTGCGCGGGCTGGCCGACAACGGCCAGTCGATCCTCCTGATCGACCACGACATGGGCCTCGTCCTGAGCATCTGTGACCGCATCATCGTGCTCGAGTTCGGGACCGTTATCGCTGACGGCCCGCCCGAGTCGGTACGCCGCGACGAGCAGGTCGTCGCCGCGTACCTCGGTGGCGGCAACCGCCTGCCGCCAACGGCCGTAAGGGAGGCCTGACCATTCCGAGCCACGTGCGAGAAGGCGATCTACTGTGGACTCCGACCCCGGAGTGGGTCGAGCGCACCAACATCGTCGCGTTCGCGCGCTGGCTGCGCGCCGAGCGTGGCCTCGACTTCGACGTCACTGACCATGATGGCTACGACGAGTTCTGGCGCTGGTCGGTGACGGACCTGGCGGGGTTCTGGGGAGCCATCTGGGACTACTTCCAGATACAGGCGTCGGCCCCACCCAGCCGGGTGCTCGGGCGCCGCGAGATGCCGGGCGCCGAATGGTTCCCGGGCGCCCGGCTCAACTACGCCGCGCATATCCTGCGGCAGGAGCGGGCCGGTACCGCCGCACTGCTGTATCTCAGCGAGGACCAGCCCCTCACCGAGCTGCCCTGGGAGTCGTACGCGGGTCAGGTGCGTACCGTCGCGACCAGGCTGCGGGAGTTGGGCGTACGGCCGGGGCAGCGGGTCGTCGGCTACCTGCCGAACATCCCCGAGGCGATGGTGGCGATGGTCGCCACGGCCAGCATCGGAGCGGTCTGGGCCGGTTGCGCCCCCGAGTTCGGCGCTCGCGCAGCGGTCGACCGGCTCGGTCAGCTCCAGCCGGTGGTTCTCTTCGCGGTCGACGGCTACCGCTACGGCGGGGTGACCTACGACCGCCGCGAGGAGGTACGCGAGCTGGTGCGCGGGCTCGGCACCCTCGAACACGTCGTGTACCTGCCGCGGACGTTCCCTGCCGAGCCCGTACTGGTTGATGCCGCGGCCACCGTGCTGCCCTGGGACGGCATGGTCGCCGATCCGTTGGTGGGGGCGGACGAGTTCGAGTGTGCGCAGGTTCCGTTCGACCATCCACTGTGGGTACTGTTCAGCTCCGGCACCACCGGCTTGCCGAAGGCGATCACGCACAGCCACGGCGGGATCCTCATCGAGCAGCTCAAGCTCCAACACCTCGTCATGGACCTCAGCCGCGGCGACCGGCTGTTCTTCTTCACCACCACGAGCTGGATGATGTGGAACTTCATCGCCAGCGCGCCGCTGCTCGGGGTGGCGCCGATCCTCTACGACGGCAACCCCATCCACCCGGAACCGGATGTGCTGTGGCGGATGGCGCAGGACAGTCGGGCGAACCTGTTCGGCGCCAGCCCCGCGTACTTCGACCTCATGTCCCGGCACGGTGTCGTCCCGCGGGAGCGCTACCGGTACCCCGAGCTGCGCCAGGTGATGCCCGGCGGCGCGCCGGTCTCCCCGCACCACACCGCCTGGCTCTACCGCAACGTCAAGCAGGACGTCTGGGTCTCCACGGGCAGCGGCGGGACGGACTGCTGCACGGGATTCGTCGGCGGAATGCCGACGTTGCCGGTCCGGGCCGGCGAGATGCAGGCCCGCTCGCCCGGTGTCTGCGCCCACGCCTACGACGACCAGGGCCGGCCCGTCGTCGACGAAGTCGGTGAGCTCGTCATCGCCGCACCCATGCCGTCGATGCCGGTGTTCTTCTGGGGTGACGAGGACGGCCGGCGCTACCGCGAGACGTACTTCTCGCACTTCCCGGGTGTCTGGCGGCACGGTGACTTCTTCCGCGTCAACGAGCGCGGCGGCTGCTTCGTGCCCGGTCGCTCCGACGCGGTGCTGAACCGGGCAGGCGTGCGGATCGGGACCGCCGAGATCTACCGGGTTCTGCAGGAGTTCGACGAGATCGCCGACGCCCTTGTGGTGAACATCGACCAACCCGACGGCAGCGGCTTCATCCCGCTGTTCGTGGCCCTCAAGGAGGGGTACCGGCTCGACGAGGAACTCCAGCGGCGGATCCGGACCCAGCTTCGTCGCGAGTACAGCCCGCGGCACGTACCGGACGAGATCGTCGAGGTGCCGGGCATTCCGTTGACGGTCACGGGCAAGAAGCTGGAAGTGCCGATCCGCCGGATCCTCACCGGTACGCCGGTGGACACGGCGGTGCACCGCGAGTCGATGGCGAACCCCGAGGTGCTGGCGGCGTTCGTCGCCTACGGGGCCTCGCGGCCAGGTAGAAGTACGCCAACAGCAAAGGAGGAGCACGCCACATGAAAGCTGTCCGGCTGCACGCCTTCAACGAGCTTCCGAAGGTCGAGGAGGTTCCTGAGCCGAAGGTGACTGGCCCGTTCGACGTGATCGTGCGCATCGGCGGCGCCGGGTTGTGCCGTACCGACGTGCACTTCATGCACATGGATTTGGGGGACCGCTCCCACCTGCTGCCGATGACTCTCGGGCACGAGAACGCCGGGTGGGTACAGGAGGTGGGCTCCGCGGTCAGCAACGTCGCGCCAGGGGACGCGGTGATCTGCCACCCGGTCATCCCGTGTGGCCTGTGCCGCCCGTGCCGCGACGGCGACGACGTGCACTGCACCGACCGCCGCTCCACGGGCCTGGACCACGACGGCGGTTTCGCGGAACTGCTCAAGACCTACGCCCGGTCGGTCATCAAGCTGCCGGACGGCGTGCGGCCCGCGGAGGTGGCCGGTCACGCCGACGGCGGACTGACCGCCTACCACGCGGCCAAGAAGGCGAACACCATGGGCCTGCTGTATCCGGGCAGCCGCACCGTCGTGATCGGCGTGGGTGGCCTCGGGCACGTCGGTATCCAGGTGCTCAAGGCGATCAGCGCCACCGAGGTGATCGCGATCGACGTCGTCGAAGAGGCGCTGGAGCTGGCCAAGGAGTGCGGCGCGGACCACACCGTACTCGCCGGCGACAGGCAGGTCGGTACGGTGCTGGAGATCACCGAGGGGCGCGGTGCCCAGGCCGTCCTCGACTACGTGGGTGACGGCGGCTCGACGGGCGCCGGTTTCCAGATGCTGGCCCGGGGCGGCAGCTACTTCGTCGTCGGATACGGCGAGATGATTTCGGTGTCCACAATGGACATCATCCGTACCGAGCGCAGCTTCGTCGGCAACTTCATCGGGCGCTACAACGAGCTCGCCGAGTTGATGGCTCTGGCGAAGCAGGGCAAGGCGACGATGCACTCGCGGATGTACGACCTGGAAGCCGGCCCGGAGGCGTTCACGGACCTGATCGAGGGGCGCATCCGCGGTCGCGGCATCCTCGTTCCGCGTTGACGCGTGCCGTGACCATCCGCCGCCTGCTGATCGCCAACCGGGGCGAGATCGCCGCCCGGATCATCCGTA
>JBPYFB010000394.1:0-5560 GCA_051986465.1 Rugosimonospora sp. | reverse complement strand
GACCCAGCCGTCCGCGTATCGAAGTCAGCCGATGCGCTACGGGTCGGTGGTCTGCTCGCCACCGTTGGCACGCACCACGTGGCAGGTGGTACCGAGGCGTTCTTCGCCGAGGCTCAGGGCTGCTACGAGCGCTTCGATCCGGCGACCCCACCCGGCCTGCGCCTGACGGCTGGCACGGAGATTCCCGAAGACGACCAGGAGCTGGCAGCGTCGGGGAGGTTCGGGCCGGCACGCTTCCATCGGTACGAGTGGGAAGTGTCCTACTCCACGGACGAATACCTCGATCTTCTGCTGACGTACTCCGGGCACCGGGCGTTGCCGGACGCCCAACGGGCCGGGTTGCTGAAGTGCATCGGGCGGCTCATTGACGTGAACCATGGCGGGCGCATCGTCAAGCGCTACCTGACTGAGCTGAGACTGGCCCACCGGACGCGATGAATACCGGGTCACGAGACCGCGGTGCCCGGATCGTGGTCCGGGCACCGCGGCGGCTGTTTCTTCGCCTCACGCAGCCGATCTGATCAGACATTCGAGCACGGCACGCCGTTGATGTAGAAGACGGTCGGAGCCGGATTCTGGTTGGTGTTGCTGCCCTGGAAGCCGAGGCTGGCCGTACCGCCGTTGGCCCCGATCGAGCCGCCCGCGTCCGGGGTCACGGTGACCTGCTGACCGGACTGGCTCCACGTGGCGCCCCAGCCGTTCGCCACGGCCTGCCCGTCGGCCGGCCAGGTGAAGGTGAGCTTCCAATTGTTGATGGCGGTGGTCGCCCGGTTGGTCAGCGTGATGGCCGCGATGAATCCTCCCTGCCAACTGTTGCTGATTTCGTAGTGCGCGGCGCAGGAGGCATCGACCGGAGGCGGGACGATGAAGGTGACGGGTGTCGGCAACGACTCGAAGCCGTGACTGTCCACAGAGACCACCTGGTACCGGTAGCTCGCACCGATCGTCAGGCCGCTGAGGTCGAGTGTCGTCCCGGTCGGACTGCCGACCAGAGTCCTGCTGGTACTCGTGACCTGGTAGACCTTGTAGCTGGCGACCGGGTAGGTTCCCGCGGTGCCTGCCGGCCAGTTGAGCGTGGCCTTCCCGGACGTGTTGCCCGTGGTGCTGGAGGACAGGTTCGAGACGGTCGGCGAGCCGGGAGACCCGGGGACGGTCACCACACTTCCGCCACTGCCCGACAACTGGAACAGGGTCAGGCTGTACGGGCCGACCGTGATCGAGGATGCGGAGCCCTGCGCCGAGGAGGCGAGGGAGCTGGCGTTGTTGGCGAAGGTGTAGACGGTCGGCCCACCCGACGGGGTAAAGCCGTTGTAGCTCAGGTTCACCGCATGCGCACTCGACGGATCTTCGTTGACGAGCAGGACATTGAGCCCGCCGCCGGCCCGTCGCACGGCATGCACCTTGACGAGCGGGTTGCTGGATGTGGAGGTGACCATCGCGTCGCCCGGTGAGCCGAGCTTGCTGAGCATCTGGAATCCGTAGTACGGCGCGAAGGGGGTGTTCAGCGGGGGTTCCGTGACCCCACTGCCGTTGGTACCGCTGGAGAACATGCCACCGTCGCCGTAGTCCTGGGCGCCGTTGATGACGGCGGGTGTTCCGGGACCGTTGTGCTGATTCCACCAGTCGACGTTCATCACACCGTTCTCCAGCCAGGTCATGTAGCTGTCGGCGGCGAACAGCGCGTTGGGTTGTACGTCCTGGGCGACGTTGGAGTTGGTCTCGGTGACGAGGATCGGCACGTTCGCCGGGTTCACGCCGGCGTACTGCTGGACCGCGGCCTTGACGCCGGAGACGATACCGGGGATCTGGTTGGGGTAGTTGAGCATCGCGACCAGGTCCGGGTTCGGCGGGTACCCGGCCGGGTAGTAGTGGACGATGACGCAGTCGGTCTTCGAGCCCAGCGCGCTGAGCACCGTCTCGTTCCACGGCCGCGGGCTCTGCGCGTTGGTGACGCCGTCGGGCCAGAATCCGGGTGTGGTCACCTGGACGCACACGTGGATGGTCGGGTCGACGGCCTTCATCGCGGAGACGAACTTCAGCGCGTTGGCGGCGTAGACACTCGGGCCGCAGTTGTACGTCTGGTCGAGGTGGATGCCCTTGGGGATCGCCGCGCCGGAGGCGTCCGTGCAGTGGCTGTCGGCCTCCCAGTTCGCGCCGTAGGTACCGTTGCCGGCGGTCTCGTTGCCGATCTCCCACCACTTGATGCCGTAGTGGTTGGTGACATTCGCGTTCTGCACCCACGCCGCGGCCAGATCAGGGGTCCCGGTGCCGTAGTTCACGGTGATGATCGGGCTTGTCCCCGCCGCCTGCGCCGTACCCATGAAGTCGCTGGACGAGGTGTTCGGCGCGTCGTAGCCGCCATCGGCGACGTTTGCCTGCCAGTTGTAGATGTCCGAGTAGCTGCCGCCCGGGTACCGCAAGGCGGTGAAGCCGGCCGCCTGCAAGAGTCCCGGCATCGCCGAGTGGTTCATGTTGGGGTCGTACACCGCCGTGTTCAGGCCGATGGCGTTCGAGGCGATCGGGCTCAGCCCCGCGGTGGCGTTCACCGTCACCCCGACCGTCCCGTTCCCCGCCGGGGGCGTCGTGGGCGGCGTGCTGCTCGGCGACGAACTGGCGGGCGGGGACTGTGCCGCGCTCGGTGAGGTGCTGGGCCGGGCCGTCGTCGGACCGGTCGAGGGGACGGCGCCGGTACAGGTCGTCCCGTTCAAGGTGAAGGAGGCCGGCACGGGGTTGGACTGTTGCCAGGTGCCGTTGAACCCGAAGCTGGCCGAGCCGCCGGTGGCGATGGCGGCGTTGTAGGACTGGTTGGCGACGGTCACGGTCGCACCCGACGCGGTGGCGGAGCCGTCCCAGATCTGGGCGATCGTCTGTCCCGCACCGAACGTCCAGGTCAGCTTCCACCCGTTGATGGGGTCGCCCAGGTTGGTCATGGATACGGTGGCCCCGAACCCGCCGGGCCACTGTGACGTCACCCGGTAGTCCACGCGGCAACCCGCCGCCGCGTATGCGGTGGGGGCCAGCACGACCGCGACGGCCGCGCCGATGGTGGCGATCAGGCTCGTCACCAGCAGCACCGACCTGGCACGCCGGCCTTGACGCATCAACTTCATGGCCTTGCTCCTTCTCCTTCGTAGCTCTGCGGAGTGCGCGCCGAGCCGGCGCGTGCCTGACGGCTCAACGGCCCATCGGGCGCACACCAGCTCCACTTGAGAAATTTTCTGTGGATTTTCCCGAGAGTTTCTAGACGCTACCTCCTGGATAGACGCCAGACAATGGGCGCGACCGGGGTCGACAAGGGCGGCGTCTCGCGCCGAGGTCACTCGCCGAGCGCGGCGGGCAATGAATCGGGGTGGTTCGCTACGAAGATTCTGAATGTCCATGGCGGCTTTGCTAGCCACGGCCACGGCGAGGGCTGCGATTGTGTCGGACCTCGATGAAGAAAATTTCGATCGGCCGGCAGCCATATGGTCGCACTAACACCTCCTCCTCTGATCATCCATCGGCCTCTATTGACACGGTCGGGCGTGCACGGCACGCTCCGCGGAAAACCCTTGCCGTACGTGGAGGAAGTCGTGAGGATGCTTCGTCGATCGCTGGCCCTGGTCTGCGCGTTGTGCGGACTGGCGGTTGTCGCTCTCACCGCCGTGTTCGGGGCGCACTTCGCGACGGCGGGTACCGCCACACCGGCGGTGGCGTCGATCGCGACGGCGCCGATGGGGTGGGCGTCGTGGAACAGTTTCGCGGCGCAGATCAACTACAACGTGATCAAGACGCAGACCGACGCGCTCGTGTCGTCGGGCATGAAGGACGCGGGTTACCAGTACATCAACATCGACGAAGGTTGGTGGCAGGGCACCCGGGACTCGTCCGGCAACATCACCGTGAACGCGGGCGACTGGCCGGGTGGGATGAAGGCGATCGCGGACTACATCCACAGCAAGGGGCTCAAGGCCGGCATCTACACCGACGCGGGGCGGGACGGCTGCGGCTACTACTATCCGACCGGCCGCCCAGCGGCGCCGGGCAGCGGCAGTGAGGGCCACTACGACCAGGACTTCCTGCAGTTCTCGCAATGGGGCTTCGACTACGTCAAGGTGGACTGGTGCGGCGGCAACGCCGAGGGCCTCGACCCGCGCAGCACGTACCAGGCGATCAGCGACGCCATCGGCCGGGCCACCGCCCAGACCGGCCGGCCCATGGTGCTCTCGGTCTGCGACTGGGGTAACGGCGGCCCGTGGGACTGGGCGCCCGCCATGTCCAACTTGTGGCGCACCAGCCAGGACATCATCTACTTCGGGGAAAGCCCCTCGATGAGCCGGGTGCTGACCAACTTCGACGCCGCGGCGCACCCGAACGCGCAGAGCCCCGGCCACTACAACGACCCGGACATGCTCATCGTCGGCATGCCCGGCTTCACCGCCGCGCAGAACCGAACCCACCTGAGCCTGTGGGCCATCTCGGGCGCGCCGCTGCTCGCGGGCAACCGACTCGACCAGATGAGCAGCGACACCCGGGCGGTACTGACCAACCGGGAAGTGCTGGCGGTCGACCAGGACGCGCTGGGCCGGCAGGGAGTGAAGGTGGCCGAGGACCGGGCCGGCCTGCAGGTGTACAGCAAGGTCCTGTCCGGTACCGGCCGGCGGGCGGTGGTGCTGCTCAACCGTACGGGCTCGGCGGCCAGCATCACGGCGCGCTTGACGGACCTCGGCCTGACCGGGAGCGCCGCCGTCCGTAACCTGTGGACAGCCACCGACCTCGGTACCTTCAGCGGCAGCTACGCGACCAGCGTGCCGGCCGGCGAGGCGGTGCTGCTGACGGTCACCACCACTGGCGCGAGTTCGAGCCCCAGCCCGAGTCCGTCGGTCCGTCCCTCAGCGAGCGCCGCAAGCCCTGTCACAAGCACGCCGCCTTCCCGTACCGGATGTTCCGCCACCTACAGCGTGACCAGTCAGTGGTCGGGCGGCTTCCAGGCCAGCGTCACGGTCACCAACACGGGACCGACCCCGATCGACGCCTGGACGGCGAGCTGGACCTTCGCCAACGGGCAAGCCGTCACCCAGGTGTGGAATGCGACGCTCACCAGCAACGGGGCCACCGTCACCGCGCACAACGTGAGCTACAACGGCACGCTCGCCGGCGGCTCCAGCACCAGCTTCGGATTCATCGGTTCCTGGACCGGCACGAACACCGCGCCGGCCGCCTCCTGCACGCCGAGCTGAGACGCGGTTCCTGACGCCACTCCCCCAAGGCTCGGCACTCCCCCCAAGGCTCGGCCGGTCCCGGGCACAGGCGAGCGTGGGTACTATGCGGTCGTTGGCCACGGCGGTACGGGAGGCGCGGTGTTCAGCGGGTGGCAAGGCATGAGCGGGCGGGAGTAAGCGTTGGCACCATACGCGGCGTGGAGCTAGGTCGCATCAAGCGACCGCGTTCGCGGGTACGCCGCGACCCCACCGATGCGGCCGGTGGAGGCGCTGTCGGGTTTCTGCTCGGGCTGGGTGTGCCGGCCGAGCTGGTACCGGTGGAGTTGGAGCAAGCGGAGGCGATGTTCCGCAGCCGGCTT
>JBPYFB010000393.1:0-4005 GCA_051986465.1 Rugosimonospora sp. | reverse complement strand
GACGACGAGGCGGCACGATACTGGGCTGGCCGGCTGGCGACCGTGCTCGACTGGCCGCAGGAGGTGCACCGGTTCCGCGGTCCCGGGCACGCCCGGCGCAATGGCTCTGTGCAAAAGTGAGCACGGTAGCGCCGCCCGCGTCGTGACCGATCCCACCGTCGAGCAGGCGATCACCCGTGTCCACCACGAGGAGTGGGCGCGGATGGTCGCCGGCCTCGCGCGCCGTTTCGGCGACCTCGACGTCGCCGAGGAGGCGACGGCCGAGGCGTTCGTGGCGGCCGCGGAGTGGTGGCCGCGCGAGGGCGTACCGTCAAATCCGGGGGGTTGGCTCGCCACCACCGCAACCCGCAAGGCGATCGATCGGCTGCGTCGCGAGTCGCAGCGCGACGCCAAGCATCGGGCGGCCCTGATCGTCTACGACGACACCCCTCCCGAGCCGACCGGCCCGGTCGAGGACGACCGGCTCAGGCTGCTCTTCACCTGCTGCAACCCGGCGCTCGCGGTGGAGGCCCGAGTGGCGCTCACCCTGCGCCTGCTCGGCGGCCTCACCGTCGCCGAGATCGCCCGCGCCTTTTTGGTACAGGAGACCACGATGGCGCGACGGATCACCCGCGCCAAGGAAAAGATCAGGGTGGCACACATTCCCTACCGGGTACCCTTGGCCGGCGACATCCGGGAGCGGCTCGACGATGTGCTCGCGGTCGTCTATCTCATCTTCAACGAGGGCTATCTCGCCAGCGCGGGGGACGACCCGGTGCGCGTCGACCTCATCGACGAGGCGATCCGCCTCGGCCGCCTGCTGCGCACTCTCCTCCCGGACAACGGCGAGGTGGCCGGCCTGCTTGCCCTGATGCTCCTCATTGACGCCCGGCGGCCGGCGCGCGTGTCGCGCACCGGGGAGCTGGTGACCCTCGACGAGCAGGACCGTGGCGCATGGGACCGTACGCTCATGGCGGAGGGCAACGCCTTGGTACGCGAGCGGATCGAGGCGGTCGCGACCGGCGGGGAACCGGCCGGGCGCTACCAGCTGCAGGCCGCGATCAACACGGTACACATGGATGCCCCATCCGCCCGCGACACCGACTGGTCCACCATCGTCGCCCTCTACGGCCGCATGGTGCTGCTCGACCCCTCGCCGATCGTGCGGCTCAACCGGGCGGTCGCGGTCACCGAAGTCGACGGACCCGGGGTCGGGCTCGCCGAGATCGACCGGCTCGCCGAGGTCCTCGACGGCTACCATGCCTTCCACGCCGCGCGCGCCGACCTGCTGCGACGACTCGGGCGCGGCGGCGAGTCGCGGGCGGCGTACGACCGCGCCATCGGTCTGGCCGGCAACCCCGCGGAGCGGGCCTATCTCACCCGCCGCCGCGACCAGCTCGCCGGCTGATCGGCGCCGACGCTCAGACCAGACCGTGTTCGTGGGCGAAGACGACGATCTGTACGCGGTCGCGCAGCGCCAGCTTGCGCAGGATGGCGCCCACATGGGTTTTGACCGTGGACTCGCTAGCGAACACGGTACCGGCGATCTCCGCATTGGACAGGCCGCGGGCGACGGCGGTGAACACCTCGCGTTCCTTGTCGGTGAGCCCGAGGAACGCTGCCGGCGGTGGTACCTCGGCCTGGAACTGCCGGTCCAGCAAGGTGGCCAGGTCCTGCGGTGCGAGTACGGCGTTTCCACTGTGGACGGTACGGATCGCGTCCCGCAGCATCACCGGCGTGGTGTCCTTCAGCAGGAAGCCGCTGGCGCCGTGGCGGATCGCGGTGGCGGCCCGGTCGTCGAGGTTGAAGGTGGTCAGCACGATGACGCGGACGGGCTTGGTGCGCTGAGCCACCCGCTCGGGTATGAAGATCTGCCTGGACGCCTCGACGCCGTCCATCTGTGGCATCCGGATATCCATCAGGACGACGTCGGGGCGCAACTCCTCGACGAGGCGGACCGCCTCCACCCCGTCGCCGGCCGCGCCGACCACGCGCATGCCTTCCTGGGCGTCGATGATGACCCGTACTCCTTCGCGGAAGAGCTCCTGGTCGTCGACGAGCAGTACGGTGATCTCGTCGCTCATCACGCGCCACCCCGTACCGGCAGGTATGCGGTGACGGTGAAGGCGGTACCGGTGGGTTGCTCGTGGCGGCGCACGTCGAGGTAGCCGCCGATCGCTTCGAGCCGGCGCCGCATGCCGTCCAGGCCACGCCCCGTACCGGTGCCGCCGGTACCGGTGGCCTCGGTACCGTTGGCATCGGTCATGTTGGTCACCTCGATGCGCAGGGTATCGGCGACGCCGCCGGCCAGTTGCGCGGACGGCCAGTGCCGCTCGGCCGTGATGGGTTGGTCCCGGCGGCCGTGCTTGATGGCGTTGGTGAGCATCTCCTGAAAGACCCGGTACGCCACCGCCGCGGCCTCCTGCGGTAGCGGGCGCGGTGTGCCCAGCTCGGTCGCGACGATCTCGTGTCCGCTGTCGCGCACCCCGGCGATCAGGCCGTCGAACCGGTCCGCGTCAGCGCGCACCGTAGGCGTGTCCTGGGTCGACGAGAGCACCTGGCGCACATCCTGCAGGGACGAGCGCGCCGAGGTGGCGATTGTCTGCAGGGTTTTCTTCAGCTTCGCGGTGTCGTCCAGGTACTGCCCCGACTCGGCCTGCGCCAGGATCACCGCCAGCGAGTGGCCGACCACATCGTGGACGTCGCGGGCCAGGCGGGTCTGCTGATCGCGCAGCTGGGCGATTTCGCGGGCCTGTTCCGTCTCGCGCCATGCCCCGGCGGCGGCCTCCTCCGCCGCCAGCATCGAGGCGCGGGAGATGCTCGCCCGTTCGAGGACGCGCATCATCAGCCCGGCCGGCCAGGGAGCGGCGACGACCAGCAACCCGATGAGCGACAGGGTCAGCTTGACCGTTGGATCCTGGCGAATGACGGCGTGCAGCAGGATGTGGAGGCTGACCGCCTTGCCCTCGTTCAGGATGAACGCCACGACCACGGCCAGCGGTACGGAAAGCGCGCTTATCACCACGGTCGGCGGGCGGCCCCACCGCGCGCCGCCGAAGAACACGGCGGTCAACGCGAACTCGACCAGCATGATCGGCGCACCGGTCGCGACGTGGAACAGGCCCAGCGCCCATACCAGTCCGAGCGCCGTGCCGGGCGCCCGGCGGCACATCCCAACCGCGAACGCGACGGTAAGCGCCTGCGCGAAGCCCTCCGCGCCGCCGGACAGCTCCCACGTCAGGACGGCCTCGATGAATCCGATGGCGAGCACCACGAACGCCGCGACTGCCTCGGGCAGATAAGGGCGCCAGGCCGTTTCGTTCATCCGATCATCCAGGTGGGTGGGGGCAGGTCACCGCAAGGGAACCATCTGTAGGGCTTGACCCGCAAAGCAGGTGACGATCGCCACGCGGCGTCAGGCCGGCAGCGCATCGCGTACCAGCAGATCGAGTAGGGCATCGAAGGACGTTCCGCTCGTGGCGAACATTCTGGGCACCTGCGACTGCGCGGTGAAGCCGGGCGTCGTGTTCACCTCGTTGAGGACCGGACCCTGCGCGGTGAGGAAGAAGTCGATCCGCGCGACGCCGGCGCAACCCAGCGCGTCGTACATGCTCGTCGCCGCCTGCGCCAGGCCCTTGCGGGTCGCGTCGTCCAGCGGGGCCGGGATGAGGAATTCCGGGGAGCCGGCGTACTTGGCGGCATAGTCGAAGATTTCCCCGTCGGGTACGACAATCTCCAGCGCTGGCGCCACGACACGCGATCCGTCGGGGCGGCCCAGTACCGCCAGGTCGATCTCACGGCCGGGTACCAGTTCCTCCACGAGGATCCGGTCGTCGTGGGCGAACGCCGCGTCCAGCGCCGGGCCGAGGCCGGCCGCTTCGGGTACCAGGGTGACTCCGTGGCTGGACCCGGCGGCGACGGGTTTGACCACGACCGGGTGGGTGAAGGTGTACGAGTGCGCGCCGGCGCGGGTGAGCAACCGCGCGGGCGCCGTGGCGATACCGAGCGCACCGGCGACGAGTTTGG
>JBPYFB010000392.1:0-24007 GCA_051986465.1 Rugosimonospora sp. | reverse complement strand
CTCGGCGCCGGCATTCGACCCGACCCACGTCGTGGACTCCTTCGCCGAGGTGGACTACGACACCGACGACTACCGCGAGACCGAGCAGCTCTAACCCCAGAGCCGCACCGAACAGGAGATCACGATGCCCACGCCCACCAAGGGCCCGCGCCTCGGCGGCAGCCCCGCGCACGAGCGGCTGATGCTGGCCAACCTGGCCGCGTCGCTGTTCGAGCACGGAAAGATCACCACGACCGTGGCGAAGGCGAAGCGGCTGCGGCCGCTCGCGGAGCGCCTGGTGACCATCGCCAAGCGCGACGACCTCGCGGCGCGGCGGCGGGTGCGCCGGTTCGTGCAGGAGCGCGAGACCTTCGTCAAGCTCTTCGAGGAGATCGCTCCGCGCTACGTCGACCGCCCCGGCGGGTACACCCGGATCATCAAGACCGGGATCCGCAAGGGTGACGCGGCGCCGATGGCCATCATCGCCCTCGTCGAGGAGGAGATGGCCGCACCGGCGGCGGCGCCGGCCCGCAAGGCCACGCGCAAGGCGGCGAAGGCCGACGCTGTTGCCGCCCTGGCCCGGGAGGACGAGGAGGCGCCGGTCGCCGCCGACACCGACTCCTCGGCCGCCTCAGTGCATGGGCCGGAGGAGCCGGCCGAGGGTGCCGACGAAGAGTGACATCAGCGGGTACGAGCCCGGTGTCCCCGCAGACGGGGGTACCGGGCTCGTCCGTCTGCGGCTTGACGTGGCCTATGACGGTACGGACTTCTCCGGGTGGGCCGCCCAGCCCGGCCGGCGTACCGTCGCGGGCGTTCTGCTCACCGAGCTGACCCGGCTGTTCACGGCGCCGACGGGCCTGACGGTCGCCGGGCGTACCGACGCGGGGGTGCACGCCACCGGGCAGGTCTGCCACGTGGAGGTACCGGTACCGGCCTGGGAACGGGTCGGCGGTACCGCGCTGCGCAGGCTCGCCGGGCTGCTCCCGCCGGACGTACGGGTGCTCGCGGTGGCACCGGTACCGGCCAGCTTCGACGCGCGTTTCTCCGCGCTGTCCCGGCGCTACGAGTACCGGGTCACCGACGCGCCGTGGGGTACCGACCCGCTCGCCGCCCGGTACACCCTGGCCTGGCCTCGACCGCTCGACCTCACCGCGTTGCGGGCCGCCGCGGCCGGCCTGCTCGGCGAGCACGACTTCGCCGCGTACTGCCGGCGCAAGGAGAACGCGACCACGGTACGGGCGGTGACCCTCCTTTCGTGGCGGCGCGAGCCGGACGGGGTGCTGGTGGCGACCGTGGCGGCGGACGCGTTCTGCCAGTCGATGGTGCGCAGCCTGGTGGGCGCGCTGCTGGCGGTCGGGGATGGTCGCCGGCGGGTCGAGTGGCCGGCCGGCCTGCTCTCGCGCGGGGAGCGGGCCAACGAGGTGGTGGTCGCGCCGCCGCACGGGCTCACGCTGGTGGCGGTCGAGTACCCGGCGGACCCGGCCAAGTACGCGCGCCGCGCCGAGCTGACGCGGGCCCGCCGCTGTCGCTCAGGGGCCTGACTTCGCCGAGCGGGCCTGCAGGACGGTCTGGTTGAGGTACCTCTCCACCAGGTCCTCGATGATCGGCCGTACCGCCGCCTCGTCGGTGATCTGCGCACCGTCCACCCGCGCGACAACCGCGTAGATCAGGAAGTGCCCGCGCACGTCCCAGCCGGCCCGGGTGGCCGCTCGGCCGAGGACGTCGGTTGCGCCGCCGGCCGGGTACCCGCTCAGGCGCCCCTTCGCGCCGCTGAGGCTCGTCTGGATGCCGGCCGCGACCCGGGTGGCGCTCGCCTCGTCACGCAGGTTGAAGACGCCAGCGGTGGCGACGTAGGTCTTGTCCGGCGAGGTGAACGTGGCTCGCTGCACCTGCGTGCAGCCGGCGGCGGATACCAGGTCGCCCAGATCGCCGACGACGGCGCTGCGGCAGTTCGCCGAGCTCTGGCTCTTGACCAGCTGGTACGGGCGGCCAGCGGGCGTGACGGCGGCTCCGGGGAAGACCTCGGCGAGGGTCAGCGGCGCCGGGTCGGCCTGCTGGCTCGTGATGTCGTGGCCCTTGGTGACCGGCCGGCCACCATTCGCCGGATCCCCGCCGCTCGCCGGGTCCGCGCCGGAGAACGCGAGGTAGCCGCCGATGCCGAGCACGGTCAGTAGCGCGACTATCGCGACGCAGCCGAGCACGGTCATGCGGTTGCGGCGCAGCGGCGCCTGCCGTGGCGGTGTCCGCCGTGGCCGGGGCAGCGCGGGTGCGGCCGTGCCGCGCTCGTACGGCGCAGCCACGGAGGCGCGCCCCTGGTTCGGGACGGTCGCCCGGCCACTGAGGCGGTGTAGCTCGCCCGGTCGCGGGTGTGGCGCGGGCTGCCGGGGGTCGGTCGACTGGTGCCGACCGCTGCCCTGTTCACCCTGCCCGTAGGCCATGCGGCCAGGGTACCCAAGCTCGCCCGAGATCAGGTCGATCGTGGACAATTCGTTGGTGACCGCCGACCACTACTTCACCGCCGAGCCGAGTGCCCGTCCCGACCGGCACCGCGTCGAGTTCACCGTCGCCGGCCGCGAGTACGCGCTGTCGGCCAGCCGCGGCGTCTTCTCGGCCGACCGGCTGGACCCGGGTACCGCCGTACTGCTGCGCAAGGCGCCGCTGCCCGGCCCACGCGGCGGCGTGTACCTGGACCTCGGCTGCGGGTACGGGCCGATCGCGGCGGTGCTGGCGAGCAGCTCACCGAAGGCGACCGTGTACGCCGTCGACGTGAACCTGCGAGCCCTGGAGCTGGTACGCGAGAACGCGGCCGCGCTCGGGCTCGCCGAGCGGGTGATCGCGGCCACACCCGACGAGGTACCGGACGGGGTCGTCTTCGACGAGATCTGGAGCAACCCGCCGATCCACGTCGGCAAGCCCGAGCTGCACGCGACGCTGCTGCGCTGGCTGCCCCGCCTCGCACCGGGCGGCTCCGGGTGGCTCGTGGTCGCCCGGCACCTGGGCGGCGACTCGCTCCAGCTGTGGCTGCGGGCGCAGGGCTGGCAGGCGGAGCGGTGCGCCTCGCAGAAGGGGTACCGGGTGCTGCGGGTCTATATCGAGTGACGCGGCCGGTCCGGGCGCGGACAATGGCCTGCCGTGGGGTACGTGGACGTCGCCGGGGCCGGTTGGACGCTGCCGGACGGGCGGGTCCTCTTCAGGGACGTCTCGTTCCGGGTCGGTGAGGGCGCCAAGGTCGCGCTGGTCGGTCCGAACGGCGCTGGCAAGACCACACTGCTGCGCATGGTCGCCGGTGACCTGCCGGTGCGGCAGGGCACCATCGCCCGCGCCGGCGGGCTGGGCGTCATGCGGCAGTTCATCGGGATGATCGCCGACGAGCAGACGCTGACCGACCTCGCGCTGCATCTCGGCCCGGAGCGGCTGCGGGCGGCGGGCGAGCGGCTGGCCGCCGCCGAGCGCCGCCTCACGGCGGCGACCGACGACGAGAAGGCGCAGTTGGCGTACGCGAACGCGCTGACCGCGTGGGGCGAGGCCGGCGGGTACGAGGCCGAGGTGCTCTTCGACACGGTATCGGTGGCCGTCCTCGACCTGCCGTGGGACAAGGTGCGCGACCGGCGGGTGGCGACGCTCTCGGGTGGCCAGCAGAAGCGGTTCGCGCTGGAGCTGCTGCTGCGCGGTACGGACGAGGTGCTGCTGCTCGACGAGCCGGACAACTTTCTGGACGTACCGGCGAAGCGCTGGCTGGAAGCGCGCCTGGTCGAGGCGAACAAGTCCGTCCTGTACGTCTCGCACGACCGGGAGCTGCTGGCCCGTACCGCCGACCGGGTGGTGACCGTCGAGGGCGGTTCGGCGTGGGTACACCCGGCGGGGTTCGCCTCGTGGCATGAGGCCCGGCTGGCGCGGCACGACCGGCTGGAGGAGAACCGGCGCCGCTGGGACGAGGAGCACGAGAAGCTGCGCAACCTGATGCTGATGTACAAGCAGAAGGCGGCGTACAACGACGCGATGGCCTCGCGCTACCAGGCCGCCGTGACCCGGCTGCGCAAGTTCGAGGAGGCGGGCGCGCCGCCGCTGCCGCCGAAGGACCAGGACATCCGGATGCGGCTGGGTGGCGGGCGTACGGGCAAGCGCGCGGTCATCTGCGAGCAGCTGGAGCTGGACGGGCTGACGTACCCGTTCGACCTGGAGCTCTGGTACGGGGATCGGCTCGCGGTGCTGGGCGCCAACGGTACGGGCAAGTCACACTTCCTGCGGCTGCTCGCGCGGGGCGGTACCGACCCGGACCCGGCGCAGCCGCCACTGTCCATTGTGGAGCCGGTCGCCGCCTCGGGTACCGCCCGCCTCGGCGCCCGGGTGCGCCCCGGCCACTTCTCGCAGACGCACGACCGACCCGACCTCGTTGAACGCTCTCTTGTGGACATCCTGTGGCGCGGCGACGACCACCGGGCCGGGCTGGACCGGCACGCGGCGATGAAGGTGCTCAACCGGTACGAGCTGGCGGGCGCGGGCGACCAACTCTTCGGTACCCTCTCCGGCGGCCAGCAGGCCCGGTTCCTCGTGCTGCTGCTGGAACTCGGCGGCGCGACGCTGTTGCTGCTCGACGAGCCGACCGACAACCTCGACCTCGCCTCGGCCGAGGCGCTGGAAGAGGGCCTGTCCGGGTTCGAGGGCACCGTCATCGCGGTCACCCACGATCGCTGGTTCACCCGCTCGTTTGACCGCTTCGTGCTCTTCCGGGGCGACGGCGAGGTGGTCGAGACCACGCAACCGCAGTGGGACCAGACGTAGTCGCATAGCGGTTGCGGGATGCCCGGTCGCTGGCTTACGGTCGGGAGGACAACCACGGGAGCCCGGAGCACCGGGCTGAGAGGGGGGCTGTCGCGCCCCCGACCGTACGAACCTGATCCGGGTAATGCCGGCGCAGGGAGGGGCCTCCATGACCGCTCCGCTCGGTCAACTGCATCTGATAACGGACGCGCGGCCCGGCCGCGACCCGGTGCGCGTCGTGCGCCAGGCACTCGGTGCCGGCGGCCCGCTCGTCGTCCAGGTACGCGTCGAGGACGGCGTCACCGACCGCGACGCGTACCAGCTGGCCGGCCGCATCGTCGAGCTGTGCCGCGCGGCCGGCGCCACCTGCCTCGTCAACGACCGGCTCGACGTGGCGATCGCGGTCGGCGCCGACGGGGCCCACGTGGGCGCCGAAGACCTTCCGGTACGGGTGGCGCGGCGGGTGCTCGGGCCGCGGGCGGTGCTGGGCGCGACGGTACGCGATCCGGCCGCGGCTCGGGCGGCGATCGCGGACGGCGCCAGCTACCTCGGGGCCGGGCCGGCGTACCTGACCGGTACCAAAGCCGGGCTGCCCGACCCGATCGGCGTGGCCGGGATCGCGGCCGTCGCCGCCTGCGCGACGGTACCGGTGATCGCGATCGGGGGCGTCACCTGCGAGCGGGTGCCCGAGTTGGTGGCGGCGGGCGCGTACGGGGTGGCGGTGGTGGGCGCGGTCTGCTCGGCTGCCTCTCCCCGGGACGCGACGGCCGAGTTGCTGGCGGCGCTGCGGTGACCGGCCCGGTCGGTGTGCTAGGCGCCGGGATCATCGGACTCGCGGTGGCCTGGCGGCTAGCGGAGCGCGGGTACCAGGTGACCGTGTACGACCCGGCGCCGGAGTCGGCCGCGTCCGGCGTGGCCGCCGGCATACTCGGACCGGTCGGCGAGGCCACCTTCGGGGAGCAGGCGCTGACCCAGCTCCTCGTCGAGGGGGCACGCCGGTGGCCGCCGTTTGCCGCGCTGCTCGCCGACGCCTCCGGCGCCGACCTCGGTTACCGGCGCACCGGCACCCTGCTGGTCGCGCATACCGCCGACGACATGGCGGTGGTGCGGCGGCTGTGCGGGTACCACGAGAGCCTGGGCCTGGCCAGTGCCCCGCTGCGCGCGAGCGCGTTGCGCGAGCGGGAGCCGCTGCTCGCCCCCGGCGTGCGGGGCGGTGCGCTGCTGCCCGACGACCACCAGGTGGATCCGCGCCGGGTGGTGGCGGCGCTGCGGGGCGCGTTGTCCCGCCGTGGCGTACCGATCGTGCCTCCGTCCACTGTGGAGGAACCGGTCCGGGTGCTCGCCGCGGGCTGGCACACCGGATCCCTCACCGGGCTACCGGTGCGGCCGGTCAAGGGGCAACTGCTGCGGCTGCGCCGTCCAGGCCGGCCCGGGGTTTCGGCGCAGCTGCGGCACGTGGTGCGCGGGTACGTGGATGGGCGAACGGTCTACCTCGTACCGCGGGAGGACGGTGAGGTGGTGGTCGGCGCGACCAGCGAGGAGCGCGCCGATACGACGGTCACCGCGGGGGCGGTACGGGAGCTCCTTGACGCGGCCGTGGAGCTGGTACCGGAGCTGGGCGAGTACGAGCTGGCCGAGGCGCGCGCCGGGCTGCGCCCCGGTACCCCCGACAACGCCCCGATCGTCGGCGAACTGCGACCCGGTGTCTTCGTCGCCACCGGCCACTACCGGCACGGCGTCCTGCTCGCGCCGCTCACCGCCGACGCGATCGCCGACCTCGTCGCAGGCCCGGGAGGCGATGCCGCCACCGGCGCGGGCAGCGACGCGTTCACGCCCTTCGGGCCGGAGCGGTTCCGGCATGCCTGACGTCACGCTGAACGGCCGGGCGGCGCCGGTGCCGGCCGGGCACACGGTCGCGGACCTGGTGCGCGTCGCGACCGGGTCACCGGCGCCGCGCGGGGTGGCGGTCGCGGTCAACGGGGCCGTGGTGCGCCGCGCCGACTGGGCGACGACGTGCCTGTCCGAAGGCGACCGCGTCGAGGTACTCACCGCAACGCAGGGCGGGTGACACAAATGTGGCAGGTGGCTGGGCAGGAGTTGGGTTCCCGGCTGATCCTCGGTACCGGCGGCGCGAGCAGCCCGCACGCGTTGGAGCGCGCGATCCTGGCCTCCGGTACCGGGCTGGTGACGGTCGCGCTGCGCCGCATCGACGCGAATCACGGCGGCGGCGGGCTGCTGGACGTCATCGAGCGGTGTGGAGTACGGGTACTGCCCAACACGGCGGGGTGCCGCACCGCTACCGAGGCGGTGAAGGTGGCCCTGCTGGCGCGCGAGGCGTTCGAGACCGAGTGGGTGAAGCTCGAGGTGATCGGGGACGAGCGCACCCTGCTGCCGGACGGCGTGGAGCTGCTGGCCGCCACGGAGCAGCTGGTCTCGGACGGGTTCACCGTGCTCGCGTACACGAACGACGATCCGGTGCTCGCCCGCCGGCTGGCCGACGCGGGTGCCGCCGCGGTGATGCCGGCCGGCGCGCCAATCGGGTCCGGGCTGGGCATCACGAACCCGCACCACATCCGCCTGATCCGCGACGCGGTCGAGGTGCCGGTGGTGCTCGACGCGGGCATCGGTACCGCCTCGGACGCGGCGCTCGCGATGGAGCTGGGCTGCGACGCGGTACTGCTGGCGAGCGCGGTGACCCGGGCCGCGGATCCGGCGCGGATGGCGGAGGCGATGCGGTACGCGGTCGCGGCCGGCCGGCTCGCGTACGAGTCGGGGCGGATACCGAAGCGGTTCCATGCGCTCGCATCCACAGTGGAGGAAGGGCGGCCGGACCTGTGACGGTACTGGTCCTGACTGACCGGCGGCAGGCGCGGCTGCCGCTGGTGGAGACGGTCCGGGCGGCGGTCGAGGGCGGTGCGCGCGCGGTGGTACTGCGCGAGAAGGACCTGCCACGCGTGCGCCGGCTGGCGCTGGCCGAGTTGATGCGCGCGATCCTGGAGCCTGTGGGCGGCCGGCTGATCGTCGCCGGTACCGATCCGCTACGCGGGGACGCGGTGCACCTGTCCGCGACGGATCCGGTGCCGCGCGGCGGGATGCGGTACGTGGGCCGTTCGTGCCATTCCGAGCCGGAGCTCCAGGCGGCATCCACAGTGGACTACGTCACCCTTTCGCCAGTCTTCACCACGGATTCCAAGCCGGGGTACGGGCCGGCGCTCGGCGTCGACGAGTTGGCGCGCCTGGTCGCCGATACTCCCACGAAAGTCTTCGCGCTCGGCGGCGTCACCTGCGCCGAGCACGCCGCGGCATGCCGGGCGGCCGGCGCCGCCGGCGTGGCCGTGATGGGCGCGGTGATGCGCGCCGCCGACCCTGCCGCCGCCGTCGCGGAGCTGCTGTGACGCCGCCGGTCGCGCTGACCGTCGCGGGTTCGGACCCGTGCGCCGGCGCGGGCATCCAGGCCGACCTCAAGACGTTCGCGGCGCACGGCGTGTACGGCGCGTCGGTGATCACCGCGCTCACCGCGCAGAATTCGCACGGCGTCGCGGGCGTGTTCCCGGTACCGGCAGACGTTGTGCGGGTACAGCTCGCCGCGGTCCTGGATGACCTGCCCGTCGCGGCGGTCAAGGTGGGCATGCTCGCCACGGTCGAGATCGCCGACGCGGTGGCGAAGTGGGAGGCCGCGCTGCCGAACCTGGTGCTCGACCCGGTGCTCATCTCGTCGAGCGGGTTCGACCTCGGCGCGCGGGCCGCCGTGGAGCGGCTGCTGCCGTTCGCCGCGGTGGTGACGCCCAATGTGGACGAAGCCGCGGCGCTCGTCGGCTGGCGCGTCAGCACGCCCGATGACATGGTTCGCGCCGCCAGCCGCATCGTCGACTATGGTCCGTCCACTGTGGTCATCACGGGTGGCGACGGTGCTGTGGACCTGTTGTGGTCGGCCGGCGAGGCGCGGTTCCTGCGCGGGCGCCATGTCGAGACGCGCAATACGCACGGCACCGGGTGCACGTTCTCGTCGGCGATCGCGGCGCGGCTCGCGCGCGGCGATCCGGCCGCAGAGGCGGTGGCGGCGGCGAAGACGTACGTGACCGGCGCGCTCGCGGGCGCGGCCGGCTGGCGGATGGGCGGTGGCCCGCACGGCCCGCTGGACCACCTCGGTAAGGCTGCACCACCTCGGTAAAGGCTGGACCACTTCGGTAACCCGCTGGACTGCTTTCAGGAGGAGGGGACATGAAGGTGTACGAGACGGGGAGCCGGCCCGACATCCGGGTACCGTTCCGCGAGGTCGCGCTGACCGGTGACTCAGGAACGGTGCGGCTGTACGACACGTCGGGGCCGTGTCCCGAGGGCCCGGCCGATGGGCTGCCCGCGCTACGGGCGCCGTGGGCGGCGGCGCGAAACCCGGGCGACACCCAACTGCGGCTCGCGCGCGCGGGCGTGATCACGCCCGAGATGGAGTACGCGGCGCTGCGCGAGGGGGTACCGGTCTCCTGGGTAGTCGACGAGCTGGCCGCGGGGCGGGCGGTGCTGCCGGCCAACGTGAAGCATCCCGAGTCGGAGCCGATGCTGATCGGCCGCCGGTTCCTGGTCAAGGTGAACGCCAACATCGGCACGTCAGCGGTGACGTCCACTGTGGATGAAGAGGTCGCGAAGCTGCGGTGGGCGACGCGGTGGGGCGCCGATACGGTCATGGACCTCTCGACGGGCAAGCGCATCCACGAGACCCGCGAGGCGATCCTGCGCAACTCGCCGGTACCGATCGGGACCGTACCCATCTACCAGGCGCTGGAGAAGGTGGGCGGCGACCCCACCCGGCTGTCCTGGGAGGCGTACCGGGACACCGTCGTCGAGCAGGCGGAGCAGGGCGTGGACTACATGACCGTCCACGCGGGCGTGCTGCTGCGGCATATCCCGCTCACCGTTGGCCGGGTCACCGGCATCGTCTCGCGTGGCGGGTCGCTGATGGCGGCCTGGTGCCTCGCCCAGCACGAGGAGAACTTCCTCTACACGCACTTCGAGGAGCTGTGCGAGATCTTCGCCCGCTATGACATCACCTTCTCCCTCGGCGACGGGCTGCGCCCGGGTAGCGTCGCGGACGCCAACGACGAGGCCCAACTCGCCGAACTGCGTACCCTGGGCGAGCTGACGAGCGTCGCGCGGCGGTACGACGTGCAGACGATGATCGAAGGCCCCGGGCACGTACCGATGCACAAGATCAAGGAGAACGTGGAGCTACAGCAGGAGTGGTGCCACGAGGCGCCGTTCTACACGCTGGGTCCACTCGCGACGGACATCGCCCCCGGGTACGACCACATCACCTCCGCGATCGGCGCCGCGATGATCGCGATGTACGGCACGGCGATGCTCTGCTACGTCACGCCCAAGGAGCACCTGGGCCTGCCCGACCGGGAGGACGTCAAGGCCGGGGTGATCGCGTACAAGATCGCCGCGCACGCGGCAGACCTCGCCAAGGAGCACCCGGGCGCGCGGGCGTGGGACGACGCGCTGTCCAAGGCGCGCTTCGAGTTCCGCTGGGAGGACCAGTTCAACCTCGCGCTGGACCCGCCGACGGCGCGGGCGTATCACGACGAGACGCTGCCCGCCCAGGCCGCGAAGACGGCACACTTCTGCTCGATGTGCGGACCCAAGTTCTGCTCCATGCGCATCACCCAGGACCTTCGCCGGTACGCGGAGGAGCACGGCATCTCGGTGACCGACGCGGTGGCCGTGGGCATGGGCGAGAAGGCGGACGAGTTCGTGGCCGGCGGGGCGCAGGTCTATCGCGAGGCTCAGTCCGAGCGGGGCCCGCTGCTCCCCAACGCCTTGAGCCAGTCGTCGTAGTCGGATTCGCCTGCCGACATCCGCGGCCCGGCGTCGTCATCGCGACGGCGCCGTCCGCCGCGGCGCTTCGCGGGCTGCTCCTCCTGCACGGGCTCCTTGCCGGCACCCTTGGGTGGGACGTCCTCCGGCAGGTCCAGCCGGGCGGGCTGCCGGTGCGCCCCGGGCTGTGCCGCCACCGGCTCCTTCACGGCCTGCGTGGGCTCGGCGGCCTTCTGCTTCGCCGTTCCCCGCTTCGCCGCTTTCCGTGGTGCCCTTGGCGGCTTCGTTGTTTCCGGAGCCGGCGCGGCCGGTTGCGATGGCGCCGCCGGCCGCGAAGGCGCGGATGCGGTTGGCTGCGGTGGCGCCGTTTCCGGCCAGGCCGCGGTTTCCAGTGCGAGCGGCGCCGGTGGCGAGGGCTCGGTTGGCTGCCCGGACTCGGCTGGCTGGCCGGACTCGGTCGGCTGCCAGGAATCGGTTGGCTCCGCGGAGCGTCGTTCTTGCGAAGGCGCCGGACGGCGCGCCACCGCCACGAGTACCGATACGGCCGCGGCCACCGCGACACCCAGCAGCGCGTAGCGGTAGGCGGTCGTCTCGGTACCGCCGCCGGGCGCACCGATGACGTACGCGGCGGCGAGCAGGGCCGGGCCCGCCACCCCGGAGACGGCGACCGCGACCGGTCCGGAGCCGCCGAACCGGGCGAGCGCGGCCACCGCGAGCGCGATCAGCGCCGGTACCCCCAGCAGCAGGACGGGTATCCAGGCCCCTGACGCGGGAATCAGGCCCGGTCGCGCTACGCCCCAGGTCCCGCCACGCCCGATCGTCCACACCGCGGAACCGAGCGCCGCGAGCCAGAGCCAGGTGACTGTCGCCACCAGGTTGCCCGCTACGGTCGGTATGCGCAGCACCGCGAGCGCGGCGAGTACGCCGACGGCCAGTCCCGCTGCCGTGGCGATAACGGCGGTCAGCGCCGGGTTCCCGGGTTCGGAGATGTGCGCGCCACGGGCGGGATGCAGCACCAGCGGGATCATGACGGCGGCACCGACGGCGCCAGCGAGCGTCACCGTGATCCGGATCGGCAAGCCCGCCTGGGCCGGCGAGCGGTCGGCCATCCACCGGCCGACCGCCGCGCCCGCGATGACGGCGGTCGAGGCGAGGAGCGCGAGCCAGGTCAGTTGCCAGTGCCAGGCGCCGCCGGCGAGGTCGGTGTCCCACCGTACGACGCCCAGCCCGTAGGCGATGCCCAGTTGGCCGGCGCCGGCGACGATGCCGGTACCGGCCGCGCTACCCAGCGTTTTTGCCCAGCTCGGTACGGCCATGCCGGTGAGCGTACGAGGTCGGTGCCGGAGGCGCTACCGGCCGGGTCGCCCAGCTGGCAGCCGGTTCGGGGTGGTACGAGGGTCCTGCCACCCGCGTCCGGTCCCCGGCGCGGCGTGCCGCGCGGGGCGCGACAGCGGCGCCTCCACGAGCAGCTCGTGCAGCTCGGCGCTGGCCTCCGCTACCTCTTCCAGATGCGCACCGTGCCCGAGCGACCGTGGCCGGGGTATGCCGATCTCCAGCACCTTCCGGATCTGGCCCGGCCGCGGGCTGAGTACGACCACCCGGTCGGCCAGGAGTACGGCCTCCTCGATCGAGTGCGTCACGAACACGATCGTGGCCATGTTTTCCATGTGGATGCGCTGCAGCTCAACGGCAAGCTCGGTACGCGTCAATGCGTCGAGCGCGGAGAACGGCTCGTCCATGAGCATGATCTGCGGCTGCAGGATGAGCGAGCGGCACAGTGCCACCCGTTGCTGCATACCGCCGGAGAGTTCGTGCGGCAGTCGCTTGTGGAATTCGTCCAGCCCGACCATGTCGAGGAGATCCTGGGCACGGGCCCGGTATGCGGAGCGGCGGCCACCGGCGAACTCGACCGGCAGCAGCACGTTGTCGAGTACCGAGCGCCATGGCAACAGCGCCGGGCGCTGGAACATCAGGGCGATGTCCCGGCGTGGCCGGGTCACCTCGGTGCCGTCAATGGCGATCCGGCCGGCGCTCGGCTGCAGCAGGCCGGCGATGAGGCGCAGCAGCGTGGATTTGCCACAGCCGGAGCGGCCGACGATCGCGAGGAACTCGCCCGCGTTAACTTTCAGATCGATGCCGCGCAATGCCTCGACCATGCCCCGGCGACCCTGGAAGGTCTGTGACACCTCGGTCAGTTCAATCATTCCGGCAGGGCTCCCTGTGGGCGGACCGGGTTGGAGTCTATCGATAAGAGGCTAGCCGCGCGGCGACCTTAGCGCACCCATGAGATCTGTGGTCAATCGCGTCGAGTCCCGTGTGGACACAACTAAAACGGCTCTGACCTGTTGTTGTATCGGCATCGGCGCGCCGGCCTCACAGCAGACGTTAACCGGATGGCAACACTTCATCCCGAGATGGGTATGCCGCCTGTAGACCGTACCCGTAAGCTGTCCGCTACGTCGTTCGCCGATGGAGTGAGGGATTGTCGTGGCCGTCCAGACGTCAGCGAAGGGTGGATCTGGTCTCGGTGGTGGACCTACGCCGCGGGCCATGACAAGGCAACCGCGCCGGGCGCTGGGGACCGGTCGCACCGCGACCGTGGTACTGCCCGTTCTCGGCTTCCTGCTGTTCATCGCGCTTTGGTGGGCGGCTGTCGTCGTCTTCTCCATCCCGTCGTATGAGCTGCCCACGCCACAGTCGGTGCTCAGCGCCTTCTGGGACATGCCCGGCGACCTGATGAAGGATGCCGGCGTTTCCCTGCTCGAAGTGCTTCTGGGATTCGTGCTGGCGGTGCTCGTCGCCGCGATCATTGCCCTGCTCGTACACGCGTCACCGATCGTGGAAAAGACGCTGTACCCGATGGTGCTGGCGTTCAATGCCGTGCCCAAGGTTGCGGTCGCCCCGCTCGCGGTGATCTGGTTGGGTTTCAACTTGGCACCGAAGGTGCTGGTCATCTTCATGATCTGCTTTTTCCCGATCGTCATCTCGTCGGTGTCTGGTCTGGCCTCGGCTCCGCCCGAGTTGATCGATCTGGCGCATTCGCTGGAGGCGCGGCCGTTGTCGGCGTTCGTCAAGATCCGCCTGCCGAACGCGCTGCCGCAGGTCTTCGTCGGCCTCAAGGTCGCGATGACTCTGGCCGTGATCGGCGCCGTCGTCGCGGAGTTCCAGGGCGGGTCGACCGCCGGGCTCGGCTTCCTCATCTACCAGGTCAACGGGCAGGGCGAGACGGCACTCGCGTTCGCCGCCGTCGCCCTGCTCACCGTGATGAGTGTCGTGCTCTACTACACGCTGGCCGGACTGGAGCGGCTGCTGCTTCCCTGGGCGTCCGCGGTGCGGCGGGAGCGGACCGCATAACCGGCGGGGGTATCGGAAGCCGGAACGACAAAGGCTCGGGGCGTGACACACGCTCCCGAGCCTTTCGCCGAAATGGATCACATGTGGGTCATGCGGGCGCGTGGCCGCTGGTGGAACACAGCAGCCGCCCCGCCACGTGAACCTCGGGGTTGTTGACGGCCGCCGTGAGCTGCTCCAGCTCGTCGGCGTCGAAGCCGTGCTCCAGCAGCTTCGGGCGCAACTGCAGCAAGGCGCCCGCGGCGTGTTGCGAACCTGGATCGCCGCCCTGCCACGACTCGCAATACGTCACCGACTTCACGTCGGTCATCCCGGCGTCCATCAGCAGGCCGTGCACCCGGATGCCGAAACTGCCGTCGGCGCCAGACGAGAAGAACAACTCGTTGCGGGTCTTCTCGAACCTGGCCCACAGCTCGGGCAGGCCCGGCTGGTCTTTCGGCGCGTGCAGGACCGGCATGGTGCGCTTGTCGTCCACGAGGTTGAATTCCTCGATCAGGACCGTGCCGCCCGGTGCGAGCTGCTTGCAAATTTCAGCCAGCAGCACCTCCCTGTTCTGCAGGTGACCCAGCAGGAGGCGGGTGTGGATGAGGTCGAAAGGCCCCGGCGGCAGCGGATCCTTGAGCAGGTCCTGGTGGACGACTGAGACCCGCTCGTGCGGCGGGATGTGCCGGGTGTCGAGGTCGGTCGCGACCACCTCGCCGTCCGGGCCGACCTGCTCCGCCAGCCAGATCGCGATGCTGCCGTTTCCGGCACCCAACTCCAGGCAGCGGGCGCCTTCCAGGCGCGTCGTCTCCCGGACGCGGTCGGTGGTGAAGTGGTCGAACATGCCGGTCAACCCACCGAGATGGGTCGTGCCGTGTGGGCTTGCGTTGGCGAGCGTGTAGCTGGGCATCGGATCTCCTTTTTACGATTCCTTGGGGATGAAGTTGAAGTCGCAGACCTGGTCTGGCGTCAGCGCTCCCTCCTTCACAACGCCCAGGCTCGTCATCAACGCGATGGTCTGTGAGATCCGGTTCGGGGTCAGCGCACCCACCACCGAGCCGTTGGTGCTCACGTACGGCGCCATCGCCTGGATCTCAGCGGTGGCAACGGGGGCGAGGGTGCTGGCCACGGCGTTGTGGATGATGTCCCCGCTCTCCTGCGGGTTGGCGATCGTGTAGGCGAGTCCTTTGAGGATCGCGTTCGTGAACCGGTGGACCAGATCGGGCTTATTCTTGATCATGTCGCTGCTGGTGGCGAGCAGGTTGCCGGGCATGTCGCTCATGTAGTCGCTGTACGGAAGCACCGTGATGTCGACCTTGGCGGCCGCCTTGATCAGCGGTGCGCCGGTCACGAACTGGCCGATCGCGTCCACCTGCTTCGAGGCGAGCAGTTGCGGCAGGTTCTGGGGTGGGACCTGCCGCCAGTTGACCGCCTTCGGATCGATCCCGGCCAACCGCGCGTACGCCGGGAAGAGCAGGAACGGTGTCAACCCGCCGTACGCGAGGTGCTTGCCCTGCAGGTCCTGCGGCTTGCTGATGCCGGACTTGGTGAGTGCCATCACGGCGACGACGGTGCGCTGGTGGATCGCACCGATGATGCGGAAATCCGTCACGCCCGCGGACATCTGGCTCAACGCCAGGGTGGTCTCCGTCGTGAGGAACTGCGCCTGACCCGCGATCAAGCTCTTCAGGGTTTCCGGCTGGCCGTTGCCGGTCTTGACCGTCACCTCGATGCCGGCCTCCCGGAAGAAGCCCTTGGCATTGGCGACGTGGACGTATCCCTCTCGACCGTAGTTGAGGAAGCCGGTCAGGTACGTCACCTGGTCCATCTGCTTAGTCGTACCCGTTGTCTTGTTGTTGTTGTTCTTTTTCGACGTGCAGCCCGCGGCGAGCGCCACCGCGGGCGCCAGTGCCAAGGCGCCGCGACGGGTCAGGCGAGCCGCGTTGGTACTGCTGGCGGTCGGGTTCTCGGCTGCCGCAGTGCCGCTAGATGCGTGTTCGTCCGCCGGACCAGCGGGCTGTACGGACATGGTCTTGCCTCCTTATACGGAAGGGGTGTTTCGAGATACGGAAGGGGTGTTTCGAGTGATGGGCGTTGTGAAACATCAACCGGATTCGGCCAGGAGGCCAGCCGGCTGGAGGCAGTGCTCGGACGCACCGTCCCGCGTTGGTGCAATCAGGCGGGTTGCCACCGGTCGCCTCGGGCAACCAGGAGGGTCAACGCCTGCGGGACGAGACCGGAGTGGTTCTCGGGCGACATGCGGATCTGGCCGGTCAATCCTTCGAACTGACTGGCTTCGGCGGCATCGCGTACAGCCTTGTGATCGCCGGTGCCGCCGGTGCTTGCGACCGCGATGTCGATCAGCCTGATCGCATCGGCGGCGTAGGTGGAGTACTCCGAGAAGTTCCCGTATCGGGAGGTGTAGTCGTTGAACCATTGCCGCCGGGCCACGCTGGCCGGGTTGGTGGCGATGATGTCGTCGATCACCATGCTCTGCGTGGCGACCATGGTGATTCCGTCCGTGTAACCGGCGCCCATGCCGTTCAAGAAGAGGTCACCAGCGGCTGGCTGATCGAAGTAGATATGCCCGCGGAAGCCCGCGTCCTTGGCAGCCTTTGCGGCGGCGCCCGCGCGCGTCGAGATTGCCGACACGATCAGCGCGTCGGGGTGGTGCGCGATGGCGGTCTGTACGGGCTGGGAGACGTCGGTGTCGGTGGGCTGGAAGGTCTGGCTCTCCTGTAGATCGATGCCGACCTTGCCCAGCGCGTGCCGGAATGCCTCGATGGCGTCGTGGCCGGTGGTGTCGGTGGTGCTGACAATCGCGGCGCTCGCGGCGTCGTCGCCCTTGAGTTCGTTAGCCAACACAGCAGCGTCGTCGGCGGGGTTCGGGGCGATCTTGAAGATGTAATGCCGGTCGGCCATGGGTGTGGTCACCCCGTTCGCAGCCGCCAGCGAGATGGTGGGTATGCCCTTGTCTTCCACGGTCTTCGCCACCGCCAGCAGGCAGTCGCCGCAGTAGCCGGTCACGATCGCCACGACGTCCTCGCCTACGAAGGCGTTCATGTTGGTGATCGAGACGGTCGGGTCGCTTCGGTTGTCGCGGACGTCCAAGCGCAGCTGGTGACCGCGTACGCCGCCCGAGGCGTTGATTTGTTCGACCTTCAGTTGCAGCGCGCGCTGGTAGGTAATGCCCACGTCCGCGTAGGCTCCGGAGAGCTCAAGATCGGCGGCTATGACCAGGTCGCTGCCGCTCGCTTCGTCCATCGCGTTGGTTGTGCACGATGCCGCGGACAGCGGAAGCAGCATCGAAACCACGAGCGCGGCGGTTCGCTTGAGCGACACCTCGCATCCTTCCTTTGGACAGCCGTGTCTCATATGGACGGCTGGGGCGATCCAACCTTGCCAACCCGCCGGGCGCGGGTCAAGGCGCGGATCGCCAGCTCTAGGGCCGCGACACCGCGTACGGTGTAACAACTACAACACGTATCGCGAGTTGTACATATAGTCATACATCAGAGTTCTGTTACAACTGCGTGAACTGGGCCCGGGTTCGGCACCGCCCTCCGTCGCATATGTACTGCTCACGGCCACCCCTTGGGCCCAACGGAGTAAAACCGGATGGGGGGTTGTGCTAATTGGGCGTGCTTCCTAGTCTCTCCGGTCTTCCGTTGACGGTCGTCGGCGTGATGAAATCGCGGCCGTGCCGAATGTCCTCCCGGTGACGCGTCCAAGGTGCCTCCGGAAGGTTCAACGCTGGCCGGAGCGTGACGGAGGAATGATCGTGAGCGCGACCATCGCGGCTTGCGGGTATCGCATTCGTGGACGAGAGGGTGGAATGTGACTTCGCGCACGGGTACGCCCGCGAAATCCCGCAAGGAGCCGACACGTCCGCGGAGGACATCGTCGAGGCGACGGTTTTCCCTGCGTGATGCGCGGATCCGCGCCAAACTGGGTGTTCTTTTGCTGGTGCCGCTCATCGCGGTCGTGGCTCTCTCTGCTGTGCTGCTGGTCGACAGCGGCAAGCGGGCGCTGTCCGCCGAAACGATCAAGTCCCTGACCGTGCTCTCCGCGGATGTTTCGGAAACTACCGATCAGCTCCAGAAGGAGCGCATGACCGGGGCGACCCTGCTCGGCAATCCGGCGCAAAAGGCAGCGACGTACGAGGGCCAGGTGCAGCAGACCGAGGCTGCCAGCGCCGCGTACAGCAGGCACCGCACCGGAATCAACGGGCTGTCCACACAGGTGCGCGCCCGCCTCAGCCGGATCGACCAGCAACTGGGCACGCTGGATACCCTGCGGCAGCAGGTGCAGACCCGACGGGGCATCTCCGTCGCCGAGGTGGTGGCCCGATACACGGTCGTCATCGACGACCTCGTCGCCTACCACGGCGAACTCGCTCAGATGGCGGGTAACACGACAGTCGCCAACATGCTGCGGGCCAAGGCTGCGTTCGCGGAGGCGAAGGCGCAGGCGGCACAGGAGGAGGCGGTGGGGTACGCCGCTTTGCACTCCGGCCGGATCGACCAGCAACAGTTCGGCGCGTTCGTGGCCACCCTCACCGGCCAGCAGGCCGCGCTGAGCTCGTTCAACCTGGCCGCCTCCCAGGCCCAGTTGGATCTGGTGGATGCAACCCTGACCGGTGACGCCGTCGCGCTCGCCGACCACACCGCCGACCAGATGGCCCGCTCGGTTGGTGGCACGCCCAAGCTGCTCGTCACCGAACTGACATCGTCGATCGGCGCCGTCGTCGACCTGATGCGCTGGACCGAACAGCAACTCGACGTGGGCGTACTCGCGCAGGCCAAGACGCAAGAGAACCTGGTGATCCGCGAGGTCGTCATCGAATCGGCGATCGTCATCGTCGTGCTCGTCATCGCGATCCTGCTCGCCGCGATGATCGCGCGGTCGATGGTGCGCTCGCTGTTCGGCCTGCGCGAGGGCGCGCTGGCCGTGGCTGAGCGCGATCTTCCCGAGGCCGTCGCGCGGCTGCGCGATATACCGGACTTCGGTGAGGACAGTCCGGAGGAGATCGCCAGGCAGATCGTCGACCCGATTCAGATTGACACCCGCGACGAGGTCGGGCAGGTGGCCCAGGCCTTCAACGTGGTCCACCGGGAAGCGGTACGCGTCGCGGCCGAGCAGGCCGCCCTGCGCGCCTCGGTGTCGGCGATGTTCCTCAACCTGGCCCGGCGCTCGCAGACGCTGGTCGACCGCATGATCGGCGAGCTGGACAACATCGAGCGCAGTGAAGAGGACCCGAAGCGCCTGTCCCGGCTCTTCGGGCTCGACCACCTCGCCACCCGGATGCGCCGCAACGACGAGAACCTGCTCATCCTCGCCGGCGCCGACTCGAGCAGCCCCCGGCGCGATGACGCCCTGCTCGTCGACGTGGTCCGCGCCGCACAGTCCGAAGTGGAGCTGTACAACCGCATCGAGTTCGCCACCATCGACCAGGATGTGTCGATCACCGCGCTCGTCGTCAACGACGTCGTGCGGCTGCTCGCGGAGCTGCTCGACAACGCCACCCGCTTCTCGCCGCCGCAGAGCGCCGTGGTCGTGGACGCGCGCCGGATCGGCGACTACGTGCTGATGCAGATCGAGGACCGCGGCCTCGGCATGACCCCCGAACAGATGGCGATGCTCAACCACCGGCTGGCGCAACCGCCGACGGTCGACGTGGCCTCGTTCCGGATGATGGGTCTCGCGGTCGTGGCGCGGCTGGCCGGGCGGCACGGCTTCAAGGTGGAACTGCGCCCCAACCCGGACGGTGGCACGATCACCGTCGTCACACTCCCCACCCAGGTGCTGATTCTGCCCCGGGTGCGCGGGCGGGAGCCGGTGCTGCCGCGGCCGCGGAGCATTCTCGCCGTGGAGCGCGGCCCGTCGCCCGATCCGCCGGGCTGGCCGATGCCGTCGCTGCCCGGACTCGTGTCCCCCGGCGCCCCGCCGGAGGACGTACGGGTGGGCGCCGGGGCGCCGCTCGGTGCCGTCACCGTCAACGGCTGGTCGCATGGTGTCGAGAGCAACGGCGGCTGGCCGACCACCTCGGTACCGCTGCGCGCCGCGCCCGTGCCTGCCGCGCCCATGCCCGCCGTACCCGCGCCCGCGGTGATCGACGCGCTCAGCTACCCGAGCGGCGCGCAGCGGCAGGTGCGCGCGGACGAGACCGCCGAGCTGCCGATCTTCCGCGCCATGGAAGCGGTCTGGTTCCGCAGCCACACGCCCTCCGACGAGTTGTCCGCGTCCGCGTTCCGGGGGGCACCGGCTCCCGCGGCTTCGGCGTCCGTACCGCCGCCTCCCGCCCCGGCCAGCCGGCCCACCGTGCCGGCCCCGTACCTGCCCACGGCGCCGGTACCGCCCGCGGCGGCGGCGCCACCACCTCTGCCGCCGCGAGTGCCGGCCGCCGCGCCGGTACCACCGGCACCGCCGGTGCCTTCGGGGCCGCCGATGGACGCCGAAACAGGCTGGCGCACCGCGGCGGACGACGGTTGGCGAGCGGCGGCCGCGGCATCCCAGCCGTCGACATCCGGCACGACCCGCTCCGGGCTACCCAAGCGGGTACCCGCCGCGCAGCTCGTGCCCGGCGGAGTCGAGACACACCCCGTCAACCGCAGCACGCGGCGCAGCCCGGAGGAGGTACGCGGGCTGCTGTCCGCATACCACCGGGGTGTGCAGCGCGGTCGCGGCGGGGATGACGCACGACCGCAGAACGACCAGCGGCAGGCTGACAAGGAGACAAACCGATGACGAGCCCACGGACCCTGGAGAACATGGGCTGGCTCTTGACCAATTTCGCCGACCATGTCGCGGGGATCGCCCACGTGGTGGCCGTCTCCGCGGACGGGCTCCTGCTGGCTGGCTCCCGCGGACTGCCCGAGGAACGGGCCGAGCAGCTCGCCGCCATCGCGGCCGGCGTGGTGAGCCTGACGGAGGGTACTTCCCGATACTTCAATGGCGGAGCGGTACAGCAGACCATCATCGAGATGGACAGCGGGTACCTGTTCCTGATGTCGATCAGCGACGGCTCGTGCCTCGCCGTACTCGCCAGCCGTTCGTGCGACGTCGGCCAGGTCGGGTACGAGATGGCGCTTCTCGTCGACCGGGTCGGCCAGTCCCTGATCCCCGCGCCGCGCCAGAGCCTGTCGCCCGCGGGTTGAACCGTTCTTATTCGGTGTGGGCTCGTGATGAGCGAGGGGGGTGAGATGAAGCCGTGGAGACCGGAGAGGATCCGCGCGGTGCGCTGGTACGTCCTTACGCGGTCACGCGTGGCCGCACCGAACCCCAGCGCGAAATCGCCTTGGAAGCGATTTTGCTCACTACCGGACGCGGTCAGCAGGAGGCGCGCTTCGCCGGCCGCGACAAGCAGGTCATCGCATCGTTGTGTGATGGGCGGGCACAGTCGCTGGCGGAGGTCGCCGCGTACACGCGCCTGCCACTGGGGGTGGCGCGCGTTCTCGTTGCCGACATGGTCACCGACGGCCTTCTCGCCCTGCACGAGCCGATGCAGGCGGAGGATGACGATCGGATGGAAGTGCTGGAGAGGGTGCTGAGTGGACTCCGCAGGATATGACAGACGCCGTCACCCCACGGCGATAACGTCCGCGAAGATTGTTATTGCCGGTGGCTTCGGAGTCGGCAAGACCACCCTGGTCGGCTGCGTTTCGGAGATCGAACCGCTGACCACCGAGGCCGTGATGACCTCGGCAGGCGTCGGCATCGACGATCCGTCGAAGGTACCTGGCAAGGGAACGACCACCGTCGCGATGGACTTCGGCCGCATCACCATGGCGGAAGACCTCATCCTGTACCTGTTCGGCACGCCCGGACAGACGCGCTTCTGGTTCATGTGGGATGAGCTGATGCGGGGTGCGGTCGGCGCCGTGGTGCTCGTCGATACGCGGCGGGTGTCCGACAGCTTCGCCCCGATCGACTTCTTCGAGAGCCGGCGGCTGCCGTACCTCGTCGCGGTCAACTGCTTCGACTACGCCCCCCGGTACGCGGCCGAGGAGGTACGCGAGGCGCTCGCGATCGCACCGGAGGTACCGCTGGTGCTCTGCGACGCGCGGCAGCGCGAGTCCGCGAAGGCGGTACTGATCGGGTTGGTCGAGCACGCGATCCAGTCGCTGCGCCTCGATCGCGCCAGGGCTACCGTCCGCTAATCCACTCGCAGGCGGTAGCCCCGTTTCACCACGGTCTGCACATAGTTGGAGCCGCCGAGAGCGGCGCGCAGGCGAGCGACCGCCATCTCCACGGCGTGCTCGTCGGCGCCGCGCGGCAGGGCGGTCAGCAGCGCGGCCCGCGACAGTACTCGCCCGGGTGCCGCAGCCAGGGCACGCAGTACCGCCATGGGGGCCGGCGCCAGCGGCCGCAGTGCACCGTCGACGACTGCGGCGTGCCCGCGCAGCGTGACCTCCTGGCCCGCCACGTGCAACGTGGGCGCGCGCTTGGGTAGCTCGTCGACGAGTTCGCGGACCAGCGCGCCGAGCCGGGCACGGCGCGGTGCGACCACCGGAATCCCGCGGCGCACCAGCGGGTCGGCGGTCACCGGACCGACGCAGGCGGCGAGGACATCGCTGCGCAGCGCGTCCAGCAGTATCGGTAGCTCGGGGCCGGCGACCTCGAGCAGCGCGCCGACCGCCGGTGCCGAGGTGAAGGTCACCGCGTCGACGAGGCGGTTGGTGGCGAGGTCGACCAGGCGCCGCAGCGGGGTCGGGTCGGGCGGCGGCAACCACCGGTACACGGAGACCTCGACCACCTCGGCGCCCGCGGCGGCCAGTGCGCTGCAGAACTCCGGCTGGGGCTCGCCATGCAGTTGTACGGCGATCCGCTGCCCGGCGACCCCGCGCTTGAGCAGGTGCTCCTGTACCGCCTCGCACTGTTCCGAAGCGGGCGACCAGGCCTCGGACATGCCGGCCGCGCGCAGCGCGCCCTTCGCCTTCGACCCGCGGGCGATCACGTACGCGCCGCCCAGCGCGGTGCGCAGCCGGTCGGCGAGGCCCCAGCCCTCGGCCGCCTCCATCCAGCCGCGCAGGCCGATGCCGGTGCAGGCGACCAGCACGTCGGGCGGGTGCTCGACCAGGGACATGGTGGCCGCGCGCAGTTCCGCGTCGTCGGCGAGCGGGACGATCCGCAGGGCGGGTGCGAGGACCACGCGGGCGCCGTGCCGCTCCAGGAGGGTTGCCAACTCGTCACGGCGGCGGTCCGCGGTCACCGCGACGGTGAAGCCGGACAACGGCTCCAGACTCACCCAGGCTCTCCAGGAAAGCCGAGGTCGCCAGGGAAGCCGGGGTCCCCAGGGAAGCCGGGGTCCCCAGAGAGGGCGGGGGAACAGGGCGAGGCAGGAGCCGTTGGGTAGAGCTGCGGCATGCCAGGGCGGTCGTCCGCGGGTCGCGACCTCTCTGAACCGTGCGTGGCGCGGATCCGCTCCCAGGTCGCGCCCGCGTGTCTGGTCGGTCCCCCCGCCGAGGCACGCCGCAGCTCACCATGCCGAGTGGCCAACTCGGCGAACACCGCCAGGGCCGTCCCTTTCCCTGGCGATGGCTCCAGTATGGCCAGGCGGCGCCAATACCCCCGGCGTGGGGCGCGTCGCGGCGTCGCGTCGCGCCGTGCCCTCCGGAGATCTGATGTCGCCACATCGGCCATGTCGGGATCGTGCCCGTAAGCGGTTTCACCCGGACGACTCAAATGTTTCCGGCCTGCTAAGAGCGCCTCACAAACGGGGCGCCCAGGTCAGGGCCGTTTTGACCCTGTGCCCTAGGTGCGGGTATCGTTGTGGGCTGTTGTGCGATACCGGCGGACCTGACGGGTACGCTGGCTATTTGTGCGCCGGCTAGGCGTTCGTGCGTTCGCACCACCAAACGACACACTGCGGCAGAAAAGGTAAAGCTGTGGGTACCTACAGCCCGAAGCCGGGCGAGATCGAGCGTAAGTGGCACGTCATCGACGCGTCCGACGTCGTGCTGGGCCGCCTCGCGACCCATGCCGCCACCCTTCTGCGCGGCAAGCACAAGCCGGTCTTCGCGCCGCACGTTGACACCGGCGACTTCGTGATCGTCATCAACGCCGGCAAGGTCGCGCTGACCGGCAACAAGCGCCAGACCAAGGTGGCGTACCGCCACTCGGG
>JBPYFB010000391.1:0-6963 GCA_051986465.1 Rugosimonospora sp. | reverse complement strand
CTCACCCAGCGGGGTGCCCAACAGCACGTGCACCGGGTCGATACCCATGCCGTACCCGAGCGCGAGCCCTGCCACGGGAAGCGCGGCGAGCAGCAGCGCCGTGGCGCGTGCCCCGGCCGCCTGCGCCGCCCCGGCAGCCCGTACCCGTCGCAGCCCGCGCGCGTCGGACTCCAGGCGGTCCAGCAGGTCCGCCAGCGGTACCCCGGCCCGGTCGGCGACCCGCCACGCGGCAGCCAACTGCTCCGCCAACCGCCGGACATCGTCCACTGTGGATGCTTCGACGGCGGGCAGTGCGTATGCGAGCGCCGCCGCCGGCGCCAGGCCGGCACGCAGATCGGCCGCGAGCGCGGTGACCGCGTCGAGCGCGGCAACGGTGGCAGCCTCGGCCAACCGGGTGCGCCAGTGCCGGCAGGCGGCGAGACATCCGGCGGTCGCATAGCTCGCGGCGACCGCGGCCGCTACCGGACCACCCGCCAGCCAGCCCAGCGCTCCGGTGGAGACGGCCACGGCGAGCGGTGTGCGCCACCGGTGGCGGCAGGCGGCGGTCATGCTTGCCGCAAGCGTGCGCCGCCACCGCGAGTCCCCGGCTGTCCCCAGGCGGCGCAACCGGCGGGCGGATGCGCGCGGGAGCCACGGCGCCGTCATGCGGCGCCACCCGGCCGAACGCAGCGAGCGCCAGCTAGCCCAGTCATGCCCTGGCTCCGGCGAGCGCAACGGGCAGCGGCACACCTCGTTGCTGGAGGAGCTTGGCCAGGGTAGGAGCGGCGGGGCCTGGTCCGGTGCGCCGGTCCCACGCCACGACCGCCGCGACCGTGCGGCTGGTACCGGCGGGAAGCAGCAGGCAGACCTCGTCGACGGCTCGGCCCGTGGTATCGCGACGCAGGTGGATCACTACGTGCAGGGCGGCGGCGATCTGGGCGTGCAGGGCGTCGCGCGGTACCCCGCCGAGCAGCCCCAGCGCCTCCAGCCGGGCCGGTGCGTCGGCGGCCGCGTTCGCGTGCAGCGTGCCGGCACCACCGTCGTGACCCGTGTTGAGCGCGCCGAGCAGGTCGACTACCTCAGCACCCCGGCACTCACCGACGACGAGGCGATCCGGACGCATCCGCAGCGCCTGGCGTACCAGGTCGCGCAGCCCCACCTCGCCGGCTCCCTCCACATTGGAGGTTCGAGCCTGGAGCCCTACCACATGCGGGTGGGCCGGGTGCAGTTCGGCGGCGTCCTCGACGAGCACGATGCGCTCGCCGTGCGGTACCAGGCCGAGCAGGGTGGATAGCAAAGTTGTTTTGCCAGAGCCTGTGCCTCCAGTAACCAGGTAGGTCAGGCGGGCCGCCACGATCGCGGCGAGCAGCCCGGCGCCCTGTGCACTCACCACGCCCGTGGCGACCATCTCGCCGAGCGTGAACGCCCGCCGCCGGAAGGTCCGCAGCGACAGGTACGGGCCGTCGACCGCCACCGGAGGCAGTACCGCGTGCAGCCGGGTACCGTCCGCCAGCCGGGCGTCCACGAACGGGCGTCCCTCGTCGAGCCGCCGGCCGCACGCGGAGGCCAGCCGCTGTGCGAGCCGCCGCACCTCTTCCCGGCTGCCCATACGTACCGCCGCGCGGGACAGCCCGCGACCCCGGTCGACCCATACGTCGCAGCCGTTGACCAGTACGTCCGTCACATCGGGCTCGGCGAGCAGCGGGGTGAGCGGGCCGGCTCCCGGCAGGCCGTCGCGCAGCCAGTCGGTGAGGCGGACCACCCGGCCGGGCTGGCCGGGCGCGGAGACCGGGGACGTCACGCCAGCACCTCCCGCAGCAGGCGCCGGCAGAGCCCGGCGAGTGGCCCCTTGCCGTCACTGGCCGGCGCGACGCCCTGCTCGAGGGCGCGGGGCAGGCCGGGCTCGGCGCGCACCTCATCGGCCAGCGGAAGCCCAACCGACGCGGCGACCTGGCTCGCCGTCAGTCCGCCCGGCGCGGGACCGCGTACCACGACGGAAAGCGACGGGCAGTGCTGCTTCGCCATCGCCGCCACGCGTGCCGCGGCGGCGCAGGCCCGCAGCTCGGCCGGGACCAGCAGGAACCCTCGCTGCGCCGCACCCAGCGCGAGTGCGGACGCGTCGTCCAGGCAGCGCGGCAGGTCGACGACGACAATGTCATGGCCGCGACTGCCCACATCCAGCGCGGTCGCCATCGCCTCGGCCGGCGACGGGACCAGGTCTCCCCGGTCCCAGGAGAGCACGACCAGTTCGCCTCGGCGGGGCAGCAACTCGACCAGGTCGGGCGGGTCGACCCGGCCGCTCGTCTCGGTCAGCGCCGGCCACCGCAGCCCGTCCAGGCGTTCCCAGCCGAGCGCCAGGTCGACGCCGCCGCCGAGCGGATCGGCGTCGACAAGCAGGGTGCGCAGGCCGCGCCGGGCCGCCGTCACGGCGAGGCCGGCCGCCAGTACCGTCGCACCAGCCCCGCCACGCCCGCCCAGCACCGCGACGACCGCAGCCGGGCCGTCAGCGTCCTGGACGTCCCGCTCGATCTCGGTGAGCCGCCGGGCCAACCACGGTTCGGCCGCCGGCAGCGTCGCAATGTGATCCACGCCGAGTTCGTCGGCGATCGGCCAGTCCGGCGGCTCCTCCGCATCTTGCCGGCCCACGAGGACAACCCCACGCCGCCGGGGCAGGCGCGCCCGCAGGCAGGCCGGGGCGCAGTCGATGCCCATCAGGACGAGCGGGGCGCCCGGGTACCAGGGCCGGGCGGCGGCCGGATCGGGCGCCACGTCGACGAGGACATCCACGTCGGCCGCGACCCGGAGTACGTCGTCGAGCAGCTCCGGGTCGGCGGTCACGAGCAGTGGCCGCTGGGTGGGTTGCGGCGCGAGGACCTGGCGTGCGGCGGGGACAGCCATCGGCGGGCCTCCAGGTGGCGAGCGAGCTGACCCGCACACCGTGGCCCACGACGGTACCGGCGCCAACCGCGCCGACCGCCAACTGTGGACAGCGAGGGTGGTTGTGGATTGCCGCTCAGCCCACCAGCAGCCGTTCAGCCCACCAGCAGCCGCTCAGCCCGCCAGCAGCCGCTGCGCCCGGTACAGAGTTTCGCGGAGATTCGCCTCGGTCACCTCGGCGAGCGCCTCCGGTACGGACAGCCAGCGCAGCGGCGCCGAGGGCCGCTCCGGTCGCGCGCTGTCCGGGCGGTACGTGGCCAGCGTGTACCGCACGTCGGCGTGCTGGTGCGCACCCTCGTGCCGGCCGGCCGCTACCGGCACCATCACCACGTGTCGGATCGCCGCGTCCGGCCAGGGCACCAGATCGTCCAGCCCGGTCTCCTCCCGCCCCTCCCGCAGCGCCACGGCCAGCGGATCCTGCTCACCCGGGTCGGCATGCCCGCCGACCTGCAGCCAGGCCTGTTGCTTCGCATGCCAGCGCAGCAGCACCCGTCCGGTGGGCGGATGAAGTACCAGCGCCGAGCCGGTCACGTGCAGCGGCGTACCCCGATCCCACGGGTCATCCGCCGCCAGCAGCTCGCGTACCCGCCGCACGTCCGCCACCTCCTCGCCCGCGCCGGGCTGGTACCGGGCCAGCGCGTCGGCGAACCGGGTCACCTCGTACTCGACCTCACCGTGCTCCGTACCGGGAATGGGGTCCTCGAAGGTCGGATAGAAGGTGCGTACGAGGCGCAGCCCCGCCTTCTCCATGACCCGCCGGGACGCGACGTTGACGGCCATGGTCTGCGCATAGACCCGCCGCATGCCGTACTTCGCGAACGCCGTACGGACGAGGGCGCACGCGCCTTCGGTGCCGTACCCCTTGCCCCAGGCCGATCGGCGCAGCCGGTACCCGAGCTCGACCTCGTCCGGCTGGCTCGCCGGTACCCGCAGCGCGAACCACCCGACGAACTCGCCGTCGGCCCGCGATACCGCCGCCCAGCGGCCGAGCCCGCCGGTGCGTTCGTACTCCCGCAGCAGGCCCGGCAGGATCTCGTCGCGAATCAGCTCGCGCGGCGTCGACACTCCGTTCGTCAGGTACCGCATGACCAGCGGGTCGCTGTCCAACTCGGCGAGGTTGTCCAGATCGGCCTCGGTCAGCCGGCGCAGCACGAGCCGATCCGTCGAAAGGAAGACATGCACCGCGATATGGTGCCGCACGGTCGCGCGATCGTCAGCAGGTATTCGGCCCGGCGGCCGGTTGCCCCAGCTCGTCGGTGTGTCCGGCGCCGAGGAAGACGACGTAGTCCACCACTGCACCGGGGCGCGTGGTGTCGCGCTCGTAGCTGAGCAGCTGCCCGGTCGCCGGTTGGAAGACGGCGACGTCGCGAGTCGCGCCACGGTCACTGTCCACGCTGATCGCCATGCCCGTACGGCCGGTCGGGTCGGTGACCCAGCCGCGGTACTCCAGGCCGGTCGTATCGGCGAGCACCCGGATCGCGGCCGCCCGCTGCGCCGCGCTCAGCGCGTGGTACCGGTACAGGTCGACGACGGCGCGCAGTGGCGACTGTGGACCTTGCCGGAACGGCTGGTAGTCCGCGAGCTGGCTGGCGAGGATCGGCGGATCGGTGGCTGGCGAGTCGACGACGACCTTGAGCTCACCGGGCCGGTAGTCGCCGACATTGCCGAAGGCCGGCGATCCGGTGGCGGTGCTCCCGGCCGCCGGTACCGTCGCTTCGGCCACCACCTGGCGACCAGAGTGATCCGGCGCCCACCACAGCTGCTCGTCGCGGACGCTGCCGCCAGCGACCGGCTCGGACGGCGCCGCCTGCCGCGACCAGCTGTGCGTGTGGACATAGGTGTATCGACCCGGCGCGGCCTGGTCGTTGCAGGCGCGGGCACGCGCGACCAGTGCGACGAGTTGCGGGCGGGCGGCGACGGCGCTATCCGCCAACCGCAGTGGCACCGGTGGCGGCAGCGGCGTGCGCGCGGGCGGCCGGCTGGTCGCCACGGCCGGCGCGCCGCGCCGCAGCCCGGTCAAGAAGTCAGCGCCACCCACAATGACCCCCACCACCAGCGCCGCCACGAGCACCGGCGCACCAAACCACCGCAGCCGCCGCCGCACCGTGGCCCGCCGCTGCTGCGCCGCGAGCGCGATGAGCTGCCGAGGCGTGATCGTCGTTGGCGGCACCGGCTTGCCGTGCAGCGGATCCATGATGGTGGCCGCGATGCGCACCAGCGGATCGTTGCGGAACTCCTCCTCGTCCGGTTCCCATAACTGCTCGGGCATGGCTCACCGCCTGCCCTTGACGAGCGGGCGCGAGGCGCGCTGGGTCTCGCCGCGGCCCAGGGCGCGCTGCAGCTTCACCCGCGCCCGGTGCCGTTGCTGGCGCACGTTCTCCCGGCTGGTGTTCAGGATCTCGGCAATCTCCCCGTCGCTGAAGCCGTCGTGGAAGCTGAGCAGCAGGCACTCCCGCTCCTTATTGGTCATCTGCTGGCAGGCCGCCAGGACATCGCGCCACAGCTCCGAATAGCCCACGCCCCCGTCGTCGCAGAGCGGGTCGACGCAGAGCTTCTGCCACGCGGTGCGCCCGCGCAGCGTTGCCCGCCAGTGGTCCGCGGCGAGGTTGCGGGCGATGCCGTAGAGCCAGGCCAGCGGGTAGCCGCGCACCTGGGAACGCTGGAGCCACGCCTCGACGAAGGTCTGCTGCGCCAGGTCCTCAACGGCACTGGGGTCGGCGGCGATGCGAGCCAGGTACCTCACCAGTTGCGGACGGTACATCCACAACTCCTCCAGCCAGGCCTGATCCTTCTCGCCGTCGCGGTCCAAGCAGGCTCCCGGGGGCAGGTTGTGAGTCGCTGGTGATTGGGGGTGGCCGGGGCGGTGGCGGCAGTCCCGGCCTCCGCTGTGTATGTCCTTCCGCCAAGCGGCACTGTGACACATCCTCCTGGACCGTCGCACCCCGTCGATTGCCCATTTGCGAAGAGCGACGTGGCGATCTCGCCGGCATGGGCCTTACCCTGGCCGCATCGCGTACTGTGCGCGATCGATTACTGTTCGTGTCTTTGGTGTGGGGCCGCCATTCGCGGCCCCGCACCCGTCAGAGGAGGCCTGATGTACCGACTCTCCCGGCACCGCTCGCTCACCGTGCTGGCCGTCCTGGCCATCGCCATGGCGGTGGCCGCCGCCGTGCCCGGCCTGAGCCGCGCCGCGCAGATCCAGCGCCAGGTCGTGGCGTACCTGGCGAGCCATCCCGGCGGGCGCCAGATCAACACAACCGACATCGAGTACGGCAACGGAGCCTTCATCGTGTCGGTCGTGCGGGCCGCGCCCGCGGTGGCCGCGGCCACCGCCGACTGCCCGTCTGGCTGGTTCTGCTTCTATGACAACATCAATTTTGGGTACCCGCGGGGCAAGCTCAGCGACTGCGGCTTCCAGGACCTCGGTACCTGGGGCTGGCGCAACCGCACCGAATCCGTGGACTACAACATGTCCAGCGGGTCGGTGACGTTCATCAACGAGACGGGCGCGACCGATACCTCGCTGTTCTCGGTGAGCACCAGCAAGCGCACGATCGCCAACGTCACCCCGTACCGCAACATGGCCGACTACGTGTACCGCTTCTGCTGAGCCACGTAGTACCGCGTGTAGCGCCAATGGCCACCGTATGAGTCGTCGTCGACCTGCCCGGCGATGTGGGTACCGGTACCGGCGAGGGCCTTCTCCACTTCGGCCCGCTCCAGTCCGGTCATCCGCATCGGCGCCGGGTAGCCCAGGAGCCGCTGCTGTGCGAAGCGCAGCAGCGGCCACGGGGCAAACCGGAACACCAGCCCCTTGACCGACGTCGTCGGGCGCGTCGCCACCTGGAAGACCGCCACGCCGTCATCAGCGAGTATTCGGGAGAACTCCCGCACGTACCCGCGCGCCAGGCTGGGCGGCAGGTGTTGCAGCACCAGGCTGCTGTACACGATGTCGATGCTGTGATCCTCGACGAACGCCAGATCGGCGGCGGTGTTGAGGACGAACCGGCAGCGGCCGCCGGACCGGTCCAACCGCTGGGCCTCGGC
>JBPYFB010000390.1:0-8164 GCA_051986465.1 Rugosimonospora sp. | reverse complement strand
AGCGGCTGGCGCTGGTCTGCGAGGGCAAGGCGTTCCTGCTTCAGGGCGGCGACTGCGCGGAGACCTTCGCCGACAACACCGAGACGCACCTGCTCGCCAACGCGCGCACCCTGCTGCAGATGTCGGTCGTGCTCACCTACGGCGCCTCGCTGCCCGTGGTGAAGGTCGCCCGGGTGGCGGGGCAGTACACGAAGCCCCGTTCGACGCCGACCGACGCGCTGGGGCTGCCCGCCTACCGCGGCGACATGATCAACTCGCTGGAGCCGACGCCCGAGGCGCGGGTGGCCGACCCGCAGCGGATGATCCGCGCGTACGCCAACGCGTCCAGCGCGATGAACATGCTCCGCGCGTACCTGGGTGGGGGCCTGGCCGACCTGCACGCGGTACACGACTGGACCCAGGACTTCGTGCGCACCTCCGCGTTCGGGGAGCGGTACGACGCGATCGCGCGCGAGATCGACCGCGCCCTCGCGTTCATCCGGGCCTGCGGCATGACCGACGACGAGGCGCTGCGTACGGTCACGCTGTACTGCTCGCACGAGGCGCTCGCGCTCGAGTACGACCGGGCGCTGACCCGGGTGGCCGCCGGTCGCGCGTACGGCCTGTCCGGCCACTTCCTCTGGATCGGCGAGCGCACCAAGCAACTCGACGGTGCGCACATCGATTTCATCTCGCGCATCTCCAACCCGATCGGCGTCAAGCTCGGCCCCGGTACCACCCCGGAGCTGGCGATGGAGCTGTGCGAGCGGCTCAACCCGGACAACGTCCCCGGTCGCCTGACGCTGATCAGCCGGATGGGCAACCAGAAGGTACGGGACGTGCTGCCGACGCTCGTGGAGAAGGTGAACGCCGCCGGGCACAAGGTGGTCTGGCAGTGCGACCCGATGCACGGCAACACCCACGAGTCGTCCAACGGATACAAGACGCGCCATTTCGACCGCATCGTCGACGAGGTACTCGGCTACTTCGAGGTGCACCGGGAGTTGGGTACCCACCCGGGCGGCCTGCACGTGGAGCTGACCGGCGAGGACGTGACGGAGTGCCTGGGCGGCGCGCAGGCGATCGAGGACGCGGACCTGCCCGGCCGGTACGAGACGGCGTGCGATCCACGGCTGAACACCCAGCAGTCGCTGGAGCTCGCGTTCCTGATCGCCGAGATGCTGCGCGGCTGAGCCGAACGACAAGGGCTGAGTCGAACGACATCAACTGAGAGTACTCAAGGGATTACTATCAATAATATGACCCCTTCGGTAGTAGATCTTCGCAGCGACACCGTGACCAAGCCGACGCCGGGCATGCGTGCCGCGATGGCGGCGGCCGAGGTCGGCGACGACGTGTACGCCGAAGACCCGAGCATCAACGCACTGCAGGAGCGCGTCGCGGCGCTCTTCGGCCACGAGGCCGCGCTACTGGCGCCGACCGGGTCCATGGCCAACCAGGTCGCCCTGCAGACGCTGGTACCACCCGGCAGTGAACTGCTCTGCGACGCCGACGCGCACATCGTCACGTACGAGTCCGGTGCCACCGCCGCGGTCGGCGGCATCTCCACCCGCACCTGGACGGCGGCCGGCGGCGACCTCGACGCGGACGTGGTGGCCGCGATGGTGCGCCCGGCCGGGTACTACGCGGTGGATACGTACGCGATCGCGGTGGAGCAGACGCACAACAAGTCGGGCGGCGAGGTCATCCCACTGTCCACATTGGAGGCTCTGCGCCGGGTCGCCGACGACAACGGGCTCGCCCTGCACGCCGACGGCGCGCGGATCTGGCATGCCTCGATCGCCGACGGGGTACCGCTTTCGCGCTACGGCCGGCTCTTCGACACGATGTCGGTCTGCCTGTCCAAGGGCCTCGGTGCGCCGGTCGGCTCGCTCGTCGTGGGCAGCGCCGAGCGCATCGCCAAGGCCCGCCTCGTCCGCAAGCGGATGGGCGGCGGGATGCGCCAGGCGGGCGTGCTGGCGGCGGCCGGCGACTACGCGCTGACCCACCAGTTCGAGCGCCTCGCCGACGACCACGCGAAGGCGCGCCGGCTGGCCGAGGCGCTCGCGCCGTGGGGCCTGGTCGACCCGGCGCGGGTACGCACCAACATGGTGCTGCTGGACTTCGGCAAGTCCACTGTGGACGCACCGGCCTTCGCCGCGGAGGCGCGCGAGCAGGGCGTGTTCTTCCCGCCGGTCAGCCCGCAACACGTCCGGCTGGTGACCCACCTCGACGTGGACGACGCCGCGATCGACCGCGCCATCGAGGTGCTCACCGGGATCATGTCGGCCCACTCCGCCTGAGCGGCCGCTCAGCGGATCCGCACCCCGTCCAGCGCGGTACCGAGCATCTTCACCGCGAGTACCAGGACGATCACCAGGCCGATCGCGGTGACGATCGCCGCGACCAGGCAGCCGGCGCCGGGCCGCCGCGGCTCCGGGAGGTCGGGCCCCGCATCGTTCATCGACACACCAGAAACCCCACGTGGGTATCGAAGCTGAAGGCTCCCTGCCGTGCGATAAGGGCGGCGATCCGGCCGCGTACCGCGTCGAGGATCGCGGGCGTGAGGTCGGGCCCATCCATCGAACCGAGCCACCGCATCACCGGCTCCGGGTCAGGTACCACGATCGCGCCGCGCTGGTCGATGCGTTCGACGCTGGCGAAGTGCCGGCGGACGATCCGCTCGCCGTCCTCGAGGCTGAACCGCCGGGAGATGTCGCGGGAGACCGTACCGCCGGTCAGGTCCCGTACCACCTCGGCGTGCAGGGCGCGGATGCCCTCCTTGTCATCCCGGGCGTTGGTGGCGATGAGCACGGTACCGCCGGGCGCGCGTACCCGGGCCAGTTCGGCGACGGCCGCCTCCGGCTCGGGTACGTGGTAGAGCATGTGCATCGCGAGCACAGCACCGCAGGCACCGTCGCGTACCGGTACGGCGGCGGCGTCCGCGACGATGCCGGGGCCTCCCGTCGCCGCCAGCATCCCGCGGGACAGGTCGGCGCCGAACGCCGGGCGGTCGGGCCGGTCGGCGCGCAAGGCCCGCAGGTACCGCCCGGGTCCGCAGCCGACGTCGAGTACCGGGCCGGGCACGTCGTGCAGCAGGAGCACGGCGGTACGGCTGATGTCGTGGCGCGGCTGGCGGTACTCGTACAGGGCGGTGCGCGCGTCGAGCCGGTCGGGTGTGGCGTACTCGCGGGTGGTCAGCACGGTGCGGTCGGTGAGGTCCTCAAACGCCACTGCGCAGCCTCCGCAGGGTGGTGATGTCCCGGGCGTGCCCGCCGCCGTCGTTCTCCGATGGCGTTTCCACGATCATCGGTACGCCGGCCGCCGCCGGGTGCGCGACCAGTTCGGCGAAGGCCGCCTCGCCGATGGTACCGGCGCCGACCGTTTCGTGGCGGTCGCGGGCGGAGCCGCACGGGTCCTTGGAGTCGTTGGCGTGCACCAGGCACAGCCGGTCCCTACCGACCGCGGTGACCAACTCGTCGAGGGTCGCGGTCATGCCACCCGGGCGGGCGAGGTCATGCCCGGCGGCCCAGACGTGGCACGTGTCGAAGCACACGCCGAGCGCCGGGTGCCGGTCGACCGCGTCCAGGTACTCGCCGAGCTGCTCGACGCGGGCGGCGAGCGAGCGGCCGCCACCCGCGCTCGGCTCCACCAGCAACCGGGTACCGCCGGCCGCCGCCTTGTCCAGTAACGGCAGCAGCGCCTCGCGTACCTGCCGCATCGCCGCCGGAGCGTGCGTCGCGTCCACCGCGCTTCCGGCGTGGAAGACCACGCCGAGCGCGCCGATCGCGGCGCACCGGTCGAGGGCGTGGGCGAGCGTCGCCGCCGAGCGGGTGACCGTGGCCTCAGTCGGGGAGCCGAGGTTCACCAGCAGCGTGGCGTGGACGTACGCGGGCAGGTCACGCTCGGCGCACCCGGTACGGAAGATGTCGTCCTGTCGCGGGTCACCACCGGACAGCGCCCAGCCGCGCGGATTGGAGACGAACACCTGTACCGCCTCGGCGCCGGTAGCGTCCACATAGGACAACCCCTTACCGAGCCCGCCCGCCACGGGCGCGTGCGCACCGAACCGGGTCAGGGCGTGACCCACAGCTGAACCTGGGTACCGGGCGGCACCTGGGTGCCAGGGCCCGGATTCTGGTTGCGCACCTGACCCCCGACGTCGAACACGTCCACGCCGACCAGGCCCGCCTGTTGCAGGATCTGGTTGGCCTGGGCGAAGGTGAGCCCCTGGTTGGACACGTTGGGCACGGCGACCATCGGCGGTCCACTGCTGACGGTCAGGATGACGGTGGTGTTCTTCACAACGCCCGATCCGCCCGGCGGATCCTGCGCGATGACCGTGTTGGCCGGCTTGTCGCTCTGCTTCGGTCGCACCGCCCACTGCAGGCCGAGCTGCTGCAACTGGGCCTCGGCCGCGTTGACGTCCTGGTTCGTGAGGTCGGGCACGGTGATCGGCGCCTTGCCCTTGCTGACCTTGAGGACGATCTCGGTATGCGGTGCGACGACGGTACCGGCGGCCGGGTCCGTGGCGACCACGTAGTTCGCCGGCAGGTTGTCGTCGTACACGTCGGTCCGCTTGGGTACCAGCTTGATCGTGGCCAGGTCGCTCGCGGCCGCGTCGAACGCCTTGCCGCTCTCGTCGGGTACCTTGTAGCGCTCCGGGCCCAGCGACAGGGTCAGCGTGATCGTGCCGCCCTTGACGATCCGCCCGTTGGGGTTGGGCGCCTGGTTGAGCACGGTGTCGCGGGGCACCTTCTCGTCGTGGCGACCGGCGTCCGTCCGGACCGTGAACCCGTCCTGACGCGCCAGCTTGACGGCTTGTGCCTGGGTCTGGCCCACCAGGTTGGGCGCGGCGGTGTACCGGCCGACCCCGAACCACCAGCCGCCGACAGCGATCACCAGACCGAGCACCACGATCGCGGCAGCCACCGCATTCCGGCCGCCGCTGGTGCCCACCATGTCGCGGTACCGGCCGGCCAGGCCGCCCTCGCGCACGGGGCTGCGCCGGCGGCCCTGCGGCATCGTCCGGGCCGCGCCGGACGCGGGCAGCCGCGACCAGGCCGGGCGCTCCGTCGGTATCTGCTGGGTGGGCGGCGCGATGCTGGCCACCGATACGGTCGGCTGCGCGGCGGCCCGGGCGCCCGCCGCCGCCACCGCGACATCCTCGCGGGTCGACTGCACCTCGCCGAGCATCGCGCCGGCGTCGGTCGGGCGCTCGGCGGGGTCGCGCCGGGTGGCCCGCTGGACCAGATCGTCCACCGGCCGAGGCAGGCCGGGCACGTACTTCGAGGGAGGCGGTACGTCCTGGTCGACGTGCTGCCAGGCGATGTCGATGGGGCGGCCACCGTCGAACGGCACCCGACCGGTGAGCATCTCGAAGAGCACGATCCCGGCGGAGTACACGTCGGTGCGCGGGTCGGCCCGGCCGTCCGATACCAGTTCCGGCGCGACGTACGCGGCGGTGGCCATGAGCTGCCCGCTCGCCCCGTCGGCGGCGGTCGCGTCCTCGACGGCCTGGGCGAGGCCGAAGTCGGCCACCTTGACCACGGCGTCCATCAGGCTGCCACCGCCGGGCGCCTCGGCGACGAGGACGTTCTCCGGCTTGATGTCGCGGTGCACCAGCCCGGCCCGGTGCGCGGCGGCCACGGCGGCCAGCACCTGCTCCATGACGGCCAGCGCCTCGGCCGTGTCCAACCGGCGCTTGTCGGTGAGCAGTTCGCGGAGGGTACGCCCGCGCACGTACTCCATCACCAGGTATGGCAGGCCCTGGTAGCTGCCCTGGTCGTAGACGGCGACGACGTTGGGGTGGGTCAGCCGCGCGATCGTCTTCGCCTCGTCGGTGAACCGGTCGACGAACCGCGGGTCGCGCGACGGCGCGGGATGAATGATTTTCAGGGCGACCGTGCGCTCAAGCCGCTCATCCGTCGCCGTGTAGACCGTCGCCATGCCGCCCTTGGCTACGCGGCCACGGATCCGGTAGCGCCGATCGATCAGCGCCCCGATGAGTGAGTCGGCGACCATGGTGTCCATCGGGAGGCAGTCTATTCGCACCGCGGCCGTTGACCGCCCGGGAACGCATGCCGGCTACCGATTCGGTACCCAAATCGGGGCCTACCGGGGCCTGCCGCGGCGCCGTGAACACCGAGGGTGACGAAAGTGGGGCGCGGGGTGACTGCGCGCCGCCCTGGGACCTCTGGGAATACATGGTGCGCTACAGCCAGGGCATGGCAGTGTGATGGGGTGACCGAACCTGCTTCACGCACCGGCCAGCTCGTCGAACCGGCCGAGTGGCTCAGCTTCGCCGAGGTCGCGCAACGCCTGGGCCTGCCGCTCAACCAGGTACGCCAGATGATCCGGGACGGCGCGTTGCTCGCCGTACGCCGCGACGGCGGCGCTCCGGTGGTACCCGGGGAGCTGATCGCCACGCCCACCGTACGCAAGCACCTGCCTGGCGTACTGACGCTGCTGCACGACGCGGGGTACACCGAGGAAGAGGCGCTGCGCTGGCTGTACACCGCCGACGACTCGCTGCCCGGCTACCCCGCGCTCGCCCTCTCCGGGGACAAGGCGACCGAAGTCAAGCGCCGCGCGCAGGCGCTGGGCTTCTGACTCGCGGCGTGCACCACCTCGTCTACCTGGCCGTACTGGTCGGCTGCCTGGCGGCGGCGGGGTGGCTGGAGCCGGTGCTGCGGGTACGCGTACTGCGCCGGTGGCGGCGGTTACTGCTCGCCGTACTGCCGGTCGCGGCGGTCTTCGTCGCGTGGGACGTGGCGGCGGTCGCAGCGGGGCAGTGGAGCTACGACCCGGGGCAGACCCTGCCCGTCCGGCTGCCCGGGCACCTGCCGGTCGAGGAGGTGCTGTTCTTCCTCGTGGTACCGGTGTGCGCGATCCTCGGCTTCGAGGCGGTACGCACAGTGCTCCGGGATAGCGACGAGTGACCTACACCGTGGCGGTCGCGCTCGGGCTCGCCGGCGCGGTACTGCTGGACCTCGTGGTGCTGCGTACCCGCCTGCTGGTCCGGCGCGCCTTCTGGGCCACGTACCCGATCATCCTGGTGTTTCAGTTGATCGCCAACGGTGTCCTCACCGGCCGCGGCGTGGTGCGCTACGCACCCGCCGCCATCCTCGGCTGGCGCGTCGCGTACGCACCCGTCGAGGATCTCGCCTTCGGCTTCGCGCTGGTCCTCGCCACCCTGTCGCTGTGGGTATGGCTGGCACGGCGCGGCGTGAAACGCTAGTCGGATTCGCGCCCCGGCTTGCCTTCGGCCGGCCCGCCGCGCAGACTGCCCGAAGATGTCCAAGGCCGGGGGGTGTCGTGGGGCGGCGGCTTACCCACGTGGTGGACGGGGTCCGGGAGCCGGGGGTGTACCGGTGGCGATCCCGCGCGCACCCGGCCGCACTGCGCCGGGATCTGTCCGCGGCCGGCTGGACGCTGCACCGGCTGGAGGGGCAGGTCCTCACCAACCAGGTCCGGCTCTTCGACGCGTTCGCCTACCAGTTGGGTTTCCCGGCGTGGTTCGGTCGCACCTGGGACGCCTTCAGCAACTGCCTCACCGACCTGTCGTGGCTGCCCGGGCGGGGACACGTCGTGCTGTGGGACCGGTACGGTTCGCTCGTGCGGGGCGACGCCGAGGCGTGGGACCAGATGTACACGACGTGCACCGCCGCGATCGAGATGCGCCGCCAGGTCGCCGCGCGCCCGCTCTACGTCCTCCTGCGCGGTACCGGATCGCAGGAACCGCCCTACCTGTAGGTGCTACAGGGTGCGTTGCGTCGCGGCTCGGGCCAGGTCGGTCAGCGCGGTCGGCGCGGAGCCGGCAAGCTCCACAGTGGACAATGCGGCCAGCGCGCGCCCGGTCAGCTCATCGATGCGCCGTTCGGTGCGGGCCAGTGCGCCGCTGGCGCGGATGATCTCGCGGAGCCGGTGCACCCCAGACTCGTCCAGCTTGGCGTCGCCGAGCCCTTCCAGCAGCGCCTTGCCGTCGGCCGGGTCGGCGAGCTCCAGGGCGGAGGCCACGAGATAGGTGCGCTTCCCCTCGCGCAGGTCGTCGCCGGCCGGCTTACCGGTGCGGGCCGGGTCGCCGTACACGCCGAGGATGTCGTCGCGCAGCTGGAACGCCTCGCCCAGCGGCAGCCCGTACCCGCTGTACGCCGCCTGCACCGGGGCGGACGCGCCGGCCAGC
>JBPYFB010000389.1:0-15176 GCA_051986465.1 Rugosimonospora sp. | reverse complement strand
TCGTCGGCGGCGAACTCGGAGATTTCAGTGACCCGTTGTGGTGGGGCGTCCGGGCCGCCGATCGGGCAGTGTGCCACGGCCCATATGTCTGCCAGCAACTGGGCCTGCTCATGCGCCACCTGCCGGGCCTGGGCGCACATCACCAGGACCAGGTGGTGTCCATTGAGGACATCGCGATCGATGGCGGCCAGCGCCGTGGCCAGTCCCGGCCCGGGTGGCATCTCCGCCAACTCTTCGATCACGTGTACCAGGCTAGACGTACCCCCAGACATTTTTGATTGGCGAGCTACACCACATCACAGTCCGCTCGGCGCTCCCCGTTGCGATCTACAGCGACAGCAACGATCAGTGCGGCCTAGCGATACGAGACGGTGAGGCGGCGTCGGCCACGTCCTACATCGCGATCCGCTTCTGCCCATGGTGCGGCCAGCAACTCGTGGACCTAGACCATGATCCAGGAGACAGGCTCTAGAAGTGTGTGGACGCCCTCGGGTCAAGTTCTTGCCCGCGGTTGTCGGCGGCGTGTCAACCTGGTCTGGCCCTCACCCTGTTTGTATGGGCAGGAGGCAGGGATGAGTCATCCACCGGCACCACCGGACGGCTTCGCAGAGTTCGTAGCGGCACGGTCGCACGCGTTGCTGCGCTGTGCGTGGCTGCTTACCTGTGACACCGGCCGGGCCGAGGACCTACTGCAGATCGCGCTGGCGCGCAGTTGGCAACACTGGGGCCGAATCGCGCAAGGCAATCCCGAGGCGTACGTGCGGCGGGTGCTGTTCACCACCTACCTGACGTGGTGGCGACGGCGTTGGCGTGCGGAAGTACCGAGTGCGGCACTGCCGGAGCGGGCGGGAGCCGAGGATGTGGCCGCCGATTCCGCCGGCCGCGACGGGCTGCGTCGGGCGTTGGCCGGCCTGACCCGCAGGCAGCGCGCGGTCATCGTGCTGCGCTATGTCGAGGATCGGTCGGTCGCCGAGACAGCCGAGTTGCTCGGCTGCTCTGCGGGCACGGTCAAGACGGTGGCGTTCCGCGCTCTGAACGCGTTGCGCGCTGACGTCACCGTGCGGTCGCTGCTCACCGGCGACGAGCAACCGCCACGGCCACCTCGTGTCGTGAATCTGGGACCTGGTAAGGGGGTTGACCACGATGACGCATCCTGACGACAGCCATGAGCTTGGCCGGCTCCTCGACCATCTGGTACCTGATCTGCCGGCGCCCGCGGACCGGATCGGCGCGGTCGGCCGCCGGGTACGGCGCCGTCGGATACGGCAGATCCTGTTGGTCGCGGCTTGCGTGACGCTGATTCTGGTCAGCGTGCCCACCTTGGTCGCCGCCAGCCATCGCCGTAGCGTCGAGCCGCCGGTCGGCCCACCACGCCCCAGCACCGCAGCGTGCCCCGCCCGTCTGCCAACCTTCCCGTTCGGAGACGGATCGCTGCCCGCCAGCGCGCCCGGGGTACTGGCACCCTCCGGCGCGGTACGCGCCGTGCTGTGCCGCTACGACCCGTTGCCCGAGTACCGCATTTCCCGCCCGGGTCCGGCGCGGCAACTCATTCTGAGCACCGACGTGCCCGGACTGATCGCGGTCCTCAACCAGCTCCCGTCGAGAGAGCCCTTGGATCCGTGTTTCTCCGGCGGTGACGGCGGCTACCTCACCCTGATGTATCCCAACGGCACGAGCGCGACGATCGAGCTGAGCAACGGCTGCGGATTTGTCCGCCGCGGGAAGATCACCCGGTACCAGGGCTACGACGCCGTGCGGGCCTTCGACAAGCGGTACCGGCAGCAGGCGCTGGCCACCGCCGTACCCGCCGCGATAGCTCCGGCGGACTGCGCGCCCCGGTTGGCGCCCGGTGTGGCACCGGCCCGGTTGCGCCCCGATCCCGTCTTCGACGCCTGGCTGCATGGTGAGAGCGCGGATGGCCGGTACCTGCCGGCACCGCTGGCCATTATCACCGCGTGCCGGTACCAACAGGCCGGCCATGGCAGCCTGGCCCGTACCAAGAAGGTCCTCCGCAGAGGTGCGCTAAACCAGACGACCGACGCGGTAGAGGCGGCGCACACGAAGATCGCCGGCGAGATCCCGTTCCTGGGCTGTGCCTCCACCGCCGTGATCAGGACCGTGGATGTGTTGGTACTGCGCGACATCGTCGGCGAAACCTTTGAAGTACGCGTGGTGCGCGACACCTGCCCGGTGATCACCTTCGGGTTCGACGGTGCCCCACCGAACGCGGCGGTATCGGCTCTGCTCGACATGCTGCTCGGACCGCCAGCCTGAATTGCCCGGCATAAAGCGGCGAGCGCTAAACCGAACCCACCGGAACCACGATCGCCGCGACGAGCAGCCCGCGCGACGCGAGCCAGCGCCCAGTGAACCCGGTCAGCTCGCGACCGTCCACAGTGGGCCCCGGTACCAGCAGCCGCGCGGTGAACGTACCGTCGGGCAGCAGCGCCACCTCCGCCTCGGCGAAGTCGAGCCAGCGCAGCGCGAGCGGGAACCATGCCTTGTACACGGATTCCTTCGCGCAGAACAGCAGCCGGTCCCAGTGCGGGCCCGGTGGCAGCGCGGCCAGCATGTCCCGCTCGGGCTCCAGCGACACCAGGCCGAGTACCCCGGCGGGCAGCGGCTGGTCGGGCTCGGCGTCCAGCCCGATCGCCCGTACCGCCGAGCCGAGCGCCAGCGCGCAGGCCCGGTACCCGTCGCAGTGGGTCATGCTGCCCACGACGCCGGCCGGCCAGATCGGCGCACCGCGGGTGCCGGGCAGGATCGGCGCGGGCGGCTGGCCCAACTGGGCCAGTGCGGCACGCGCGCACGCCCGTACCGTCGCGAATTCGTTGCGCCGCTTCGCGACGGCGCGCGCCACCACGGCCTCCTCCTCGGGGAAGAGCGCGACGGGCGAATCCGCGAACGCCTCCACGGCCACCACTTCGGGCGGCAGGATCGAGCCGATCACACTCGAGCCGATCACACTTGAGCCGATCACCTGGTGGCCGGGAGGATCTGGCGCGGCTCGCCCGGTACCCGGTCCGCCCGCCAGGGCTGGCGCCACTCCCGCGGGTAGCCCAGCGAAACCTCCTCGAACGGTACGCCGTCGCACACGATGGTGCGGGGAATGTGCAGGTGTCCGTAGACGACGGCGGCGGCCCGGTAGCGCACGTGCCAGTCGGCGGTCAGCTCGGTGCCGCACCACTGCGCGAACTCGGGGTAGCGCAGCACCTTGGTGGGCTCGCGGACCAGCGGGAAGTGGTTGACGAGCACCGTCGGTACCGCCGGGTCGAGCTCGGCAAGGCGCGCCCGGGTCTGCTCCAGCCGCGCCCAGCACCACGCCTGCCGGCTCGGGTACGGGTCGGGGTGCAGGAGGTACTCGTCGTTGCAGACGACACCGGAGGCGTGGGCGAGCGCGAGCCCCTCCTCGGGGGTGGCCGCGCCGGGCGGGCGGAAGCTGTAGTCGTACAGGAGGAACAGTGGCACGACGGTGACCGGGCCGCCCGCCCCGTGCCATACCGGATATGGGTCCTCCGGCGTCAGTACCCCCATCTCCTGGCACAGCCGCACCAGGTGGGTGTAGCGCGCGGTGCCGCGCAGTGGAACCGGATCGTGCCGGGGTGTCCAGAGTTCGTGGTTACCCGGCGTCCACACAACCTTCGCGTACCGGTCGCGCAGAGTACCCAGCGCCCACTCGATGTCGGCCACGGTCTCCGCGACGTCGCCGGCGACGAGCAGCCAGTCGTCGGGGGATTGTGGCCGCAGGTTCTCCACGATCTCCCGGTTCTCCGGGTACCCCACGTGGAGGTCACTGATGGCGGCCAGCACACCTGAAGACACGCGATGGATGGTAGCCGAGCCGTCAGGCGGGTAGGTGGACACCGACAGAAGCTTGGGCAGGAGGTGCCGCATGCCGGTCGCGCCGATGCCACCCGTGATGGTGGGGCTGGACGGCTCGGCGGCGAGCTTCGCCGCCCTTGACCTCGGCGCGGAGGAGGCGGCCAGCCGGGTAACGCCGCTGGAGATCGTGCATGTATCTTCCGCGGAGAGCTTGCGGGTCCGCGCAGTATCCACTGTGGACGGTCTCGCCGCGGGCGGCGAGGCGCTCGCCGTGGCGATCGGCCGGGTATGGGCGGACCATCCCGGTCTCGCGGTGCGGGGCGTGCTCGTCCTCGGCGAACCCGCGCGGACGCTGATCCAGCACGCGGCCGGCGCCTGTCTCGTGGTGCTGGGCCACCGCGGCCGGGGCGGTGGCGCACCGGCCGGGCCGGTCGCGACCCGGGTCGCCAACCGGGCGCCGGTACCGGTGATCGTGGCTCGGCCGTTCGACCGCGAGCACGCGCAGCGCGCGCCGCGCCCGATCCTGCTCGGGGTCGACGGGCTGCCGTGCTCGGAGGAGGCGGTCGGCTTCGCGTTCGAGGAGGCGGCGCAGCGCGGCGCCGCGCTCGAGGCGCACCACGTGTGGTGGGAGCCGCCGGGTGTGGCCAGCGCCTGCTGCGCGCCGGAGGCGGACGGTGGGGACGCCCGGCTGGCCGCGCGGGACCGGTTGGCGGGCGCGATCGGGGCCTGGTCGGCGCGGTACCCGGAGGTGCCGGTACGGGCGACGGTCGAGGACGCGGATCCGGTCGATGCCCTGCTCGCCGCGTCGCACGACGCGCAACTGGTCGTCGGCGGCAGCCACGACCACGGCGGCATCGCCCACCTGCTGTCCAGCACGGTCAGTCAGGCATTGATCGAGCGAGCTGGTTGTTCGGTGGCGGTTACTCAGCGTTGCTAATCGCTCTGGCCTGCTCAGCGGAGTAGCCTGCCGGACATGCGCCGAACTACACACGGGTTGACCGTCGTGTTGGCGGTCCTACTGAGCGTAGTCACGTTGCTCGCGGCCGACCCCGCGGTGGCCGCGCCGGGCGGTCCCGACGGCAACACCGACGCCGCGCTGCAGAGCCAACTCGACGCCGCGGTGCGCGCGTACAACGACGCGAAGGGCCGGCTGGACGCGGCCAAGCAGCGGCAGGCCACCCTCGTCGTCCAGATCCAGGCGACCGAGGCACAGCTCGCCTCGCTGCGCAGCGAGGTGCAGGCGGCGGTCGTCACCGCGTACAAGAACGGTGGCCGGGTGGAAGCCTGGGCGGTCCTGCTGGGCAGCTCAACCGTGAGCGACTTCCTGGACCGGGCCACCCGGCTGCAGGCACAGCTGCGCCGCGACGACCGGGCACTGGGCGCGCTGCGCGACGCGCAGGCGCGCTACGCGAAGCAGCGGGCCGCGATCGACGCCGAGGTGGCGAACGAGAACAACCAGCTCGCGCTGATGGACACCAAGCGCAAACAGGCCGAGAAGGCGTTGGCCGACGCGAAGGCCGGCGCCGCGGCGAGCGGACCATCAGGGGGTACGGCCAGTGCCACGCCGGCGCCGCGCAACGCGGATGGCAGCTGGCCCAAAGAATCCTGTTCGGTACCGGATCCCACGACCTCGGGCTGCCTGACCCCGCGCACCCTGCACGCATACCAGGAAGCGCGCAAGGCCGGCTTCACGCACTACACGAAGTGCTACCGGTCCGGCAGCTCCGGCGAGCACCCGCTCGGCCGCGCCTGCGACTTTTCCGCAAACGCGAGCACGTTCGTGGACGCCCGGGCGACCGGCGCCGACCAGGCGTACGGCGACCGGCTGGCGGCGTGGTTCATCGCGAATGCGGACCGGCTCGCGGTGCTGTACGTCATCTGGTACAAGCGCATCTGGTTACCCGGCTCGGGCTGGCGCACGTACACCGGCGACGGTACGCCCGCCGGCGACCACTACAACCACGTCCACCTTTCCGTGCAGTAGTAGGGGAGCCGGCGTGCGCAATCAGGGGATCGGGGCCTGGCCGGCGCGGCGGGCGCGCAAGACACCGGACCGGGTGGCCGTGGTACACGCGGAGCGCGAATGGACCTACCGCGAACTGTACGAGCGGGTACTGCGACTGGCGCACGCGTTGCGCGGCATCGGTGTCGAGCGCGGTGACCGGGTCGGGTACCTCGGCCCCAACCATCCGGCGTTCCTGGAGACCCTGTTCGCCGCCGGTACCCTCGGCGCGGTGTTCGTACCGCTGAACACCCGCCTGGCCCGCCCCGAACTCGCCTACCAGCTCGCCGACTCCGGCACCGGCGTGCTCATCCACGCACCGGAACACGCCGGTATCGAGGCGCCGCAAGCGATCGGGCTGGACACCGGATACGAGGAGCTGCTGGCGAGCGGCGGCACCGAGCCGATCGACGAGCCGGTGAGCCTCGACGACATCGGCCTCATCATGTACACCTCCGGTACCACCGGTCGTGCCAAGGGTGCCGTGCTGCGCCACGCCAACCTCACCTGGAACGCGCTGAACGTGCTCGTCGACGCCGACATCGCCAGCGACGAGGTCACGCTGATCTCGGCGCCGCTGTTCCACACCGCCGGGCTCAACATGAACTGCCTGCCGACCCTGCTCAAGGGTGGCCGGGTGGTGCTCACGAGCGCGTTCGATCCGGGTCGCACGCTGGAGCTCGTGCGGCGGTACCGGGTCACGCTGATGTTCGGGGTGCCGGCCATGTTCAACGCGATCGCCGACCAGCCCGACTTCGCCACCGCCGACCTGTCCAGCGTCCGTACCCTCATGTGCGGCGGGGCGCCGGTACCCGAGGCGACCATCCGCCGGTACCTGGACCGCGGGCTGGCCTTCGTTCAGGGGTACGGGATGACCGAGGCGGCCGCCGGCACGCTGCTGCTCGACCGCGCGCAGGCCCTGACCAAGGCCGGCTCGGCGGGTGTGCCGCACTTCTTCACCGACGTACGGGTGACCCGCCCGGACGGTACCGACACCGCACCCGACGAGCGTGGCGAGGTGGTGGTACGCGGGCCCAACGTGATGGCCGGGTACTGGGGCCTGCCGGATGCGGACGCCTTCGGCGCGGACGGCTGGTTCCACACCGGGGACGTGGCCGTCACCGACGAGGACGGCTACGTGTACATCGTCGACCGGCTCAAGGACGTCATCATCTCCGGCGGCGAGAACATCTACCCGGCCGAGGTGGAGCGGGAGCTCGTCGCGCATCCGGCGGTCGCGGACGTGGCCGTGATCGGGGTACCCGACGACAAGTGGGGTGAGGTCGGCCGGGCGGTCGTGGTGCTGCGGCCCGGTACCGAGGTGGCCGGCGAGGCGCTGGCGGAGTTCCTGCTCGGCCGGATCGCCAAGTACAAGATTCCGAAGCAGTACCGCTTCGTCGACGGGCTGCCCCGCACCGCGACCGGAAAGATCCTGCGCAAGGTCCTCCGGGAGACGCAGGGATAGCGTCGTCAGCGCAGCGGCCGGAACGCCGCTCGCACCTCGGTCGTGAACAGCTCCGGCTGCTCCCAGGCCGCGAAGTGACCGCCCCGGTCGACCTCGTTGAAGTAGATGAGTTGCCGGTACGCGCGCTCGGCCCAGCTGCGCGGCGCCCGGTACATCTCGCCCGGAAACACCGTCACACCGACCGGAAGGTCGATCTCCGTGGTCTTGTGGGACGCGGCGCTGTAGTAGTCGTACTTGTTCTCCCAGTAGAGCCGGGCGGAAGACACAGCGGTGTTGGTGAGCCAGTAGAGCGAGATGTCGTCGAGGATGTCGTCGCGGGTGAGGTCGCCCGCGGGCTTGTCCTCGAGCGTCCGCTCGAACACGCTGGCCGGCTGGCCGTAGCCGTCACCGTGATCGAGCAGCCACGCGGCCAGGCCGGCGGGTGAGTCCGCGAGGCCGTAGCCGACGGTCTGCGGCCGGGTATGCATCACGAGCCCGTACGCCGCGTTGTTGAGGTAGAACGAGGTCAGCGTGTCGAAGGCCGCCTGCTCGTCAGCGGAGAGCCCGGCCGGCGCCGGATCGCCACTCTTGACGGCCTTGTCGATGTCCTCGGGCACCGTCGCCGGCATGTTGACATGGATGCCCAGAAGTCCCGGGGGTGCCTGGTGCGCGATCGCCTGCGCCACAAGCGCCCCCCAGTCGCCGCCCTGGTGCACATAGCGCGTGTACCCCAGGCGGGCCATCAGCTCGGCCCAGGCATGGGCGATCCGGTCGGGATCCCAGCCGGTGTGCTGCGGCCGCTCGGAGAAGCCGTATCCGGGCATCGACGGTATGACGACGTCGAAGGCGTCCTCCGCGCGCCCGCCGTGGGCGGTCGGGTCGGTGAGCGGACCGATCACCTTCAACAGTTCCAGTACCGAGCCGGGCCAGCCGTGCGTGATGATCAGGGGGAGCGCGTCCGGATGCGGCGATCGGACGTGGATGAAGTGGATGTCAAGGCCGTCGATGTTCGTCATGAACTGCGGCAGGGCGTTCAACTTCGCCTCCGCCTTGCGCCAGTCGTACTCCGTCGCCCAGTACCGGACCAGTTCCTGGAGCCGGTCCAGTTGTACACCCTGGGACTGATCGGGGACGGTCTCCGGGTCGGGCCATCGGGTGGCCGCCGCGCGCTGGCGGAGATGGTCGAGGTCCTCTTGCGGAACGTCGATGCGGAACGGGCGTACCTCGGTTGCTGTCGGCATCAGAACTCCTCACTCCTTCTCGTGATCAAAGGTAGTGGCGGTACTGCGCGCCAACATCGCGCGAAGGTCCTCCCCCCGCCGGGTGAGCCCGAGATGCGCAGCGGTCCGCCGCGGACGGGGTCGGCGCGCTCGGCCGTGCTCGACTAGCATCGCTGCCCTATGGACGTCGAAGGCATCGCCGCACAGGCGCAACACGATGCCGACCGGGTACGCGGCGCGCTGGCCGCCGCCCGCGATCGGCAGTACGAGGTGACCTCGCCGGGCGGGGAGGTGACCGTGGCGGTGGACGGCCGTCCCCGGATCACCGCGGTACGGTTCGAGCCCCGCGCGATGCGCCTGGATTTGGTAGCGCTGGGCGCCATCCTGGCCCGTACTCTCGATGAGGCGCTGCGCACCGCCCGCTCGGGTACCCACGACGGCCTGATCGACGCGATCGGTCCGGAACTGGGTCAGGCCCTGGCGATGCAGGAGGTGGAGCCGTGACCGATCCCCTGGCGCAGCTGCGCAAGGCGGTGGCTGCCTTCCCGCAGCGGTTGGCCGAGGCGACCGAGCAAGCCCAGGTACTCGCCGAGCAGCCGGCGGTGGGCGAGGCGGGCGACGGCGCGGTCACCGTCGTGGCCAACGGTGCGGGCGGCGTCACCGAGGTACGCATCTGGCCCGATCGGGCGTGGCAACGCGAGGAGCTGGCCGAGCACGTCATCGAGGCGACGAACGCGGCCCTGGACAGCGCCGAGGCGATGGCGCGCACCATCGCCGAGGACACCGGCGGGTACGGCGCCGACGAGGCCATGCGGGCATTCGACCAGCGCATGAATGACGTGCTGGCCCAGCTGGACGGAGTCACCGCCCAGCTGGAAGCGCTCATCGACGCCCCGACCGCCGTGCCGCCGGCACCAGCGAAAGCACCGAAGCCGAAGGCAGCACCGAAGCCGGCGCAGATACCAACACAGCGGCCCGGCCGGCACCGGGCCGCCGACGACGACTAACCGTCGGAGGCGGCCTGCACCGCCTTGTCGGAATCCTCCCAGGCGTCGTACCCCTCTTTGCCCGCGCCGTACAGCGAGCCGCCCATGCCGGGGATCTTCACAACTCCCCCGGTCCCGAGGTGGATGCCCTGGCTCACGATGGCCTTGGCGGCCGCGTGCTTCCCCGCCCACTGGGCGTACTTGGCCCATTGGCCGCCGGACTTGTAGAACGTCTTCGCCGACTTGAGCATGTCGAGCAGCAGGCGTAGCGACTTCAGTTCGGTCTCGATGGTCCGGAAGATCGTCGCGAGCTTCTCGAACAGCGTGACCAGCTTCTCCAGTACCTGCGCGACCTTCTCGACCACCCGCATGATCCGGGCGAGCGTCGCCATCATCTCGGCGATCGCCTCGGCGACCTCGGCGGCGAGTGACGCGCCGAAGGTGATCACCGAGAGTGCCAGGTTGATCGCGGTCTCGGCGAGCAGCAACGCGAGTACGGACACGATCAGGTCGATGATCATGTTGGCCGAGTCGACCGCGGTCTGGGCCGCGGCCTGGAGCACCTCTTTGGTCCGCGTCGTCGCGTCGGCGAGCTTCGCGATCTTCGCCTCGACATCGGCCATCCTGGCTTGGAAGGCGTCGTACGCGGGGCCCTTCCAGTGCCCGTTCAGCGCGTTGCGGTCGGTCAGCTGCTGCTGTGCCTGGTCGTGGATCCGCTGACCGAGCTGGACATAAAGATCGCCCGCCGACACCAGTAGCTGCGGTTCACCGGCGACCCATTCCAGGCCCTCGTTCATCTTGTCGAAGATGGGCCGCAACGGCGCCTGCAACCAGCCCGGGAACGAGGCGAAGGCGTGCTCCAACTCGTTGGTGGGTGCCGCGGCGCTCATCGGCCGAACCGTACTGCGATGCCGTCGAATTCCTGGTGGAACAGCTTGAGGTCGTCGGCCGCGTGGCCGTCGGTCTCCCGGTAGTTCGTCGCCATGGCCCGCATGCCTTCGGCGATCGCGTGCATCGCCTCCTCCGCGGACTTCGCGCCGTCCTGACAGCGCTGAGTGTGCTCCAGGTACGCGTTGTGCACCCGGCTGCTGATCACCGGGATCCTGCCGAAGGCACCCGCGGGTACCTGGACACTGCCGAAGCTGCTCGCGATGCGTCCGAACTCCTCGGAACGCCGGTCGGACGTGCCAGCGAACGCCTCCAGCGCTGGCGGATCCACCTCGAAAGACACGCGGTCGAACTCCTCCCCGTTGTCGAGCGGCGCCGGTCGGGTCAGCCGGCGAGCGCCGCTACCAGCGACTTGGCCCGGCTGGTCGTGAGGAAGAACCCGGCCAGACACGCCAACCGCGAGCCATCGGCGAAGTTTAGTACAACCCGGCTCATCTGGAGGGTCAGCGGCTTCGGCTCGCGCCGCGCCGAGGCGACCGCCGAACGCGGTACCTGGAACACCACATCCAGTTTCTTCAGGTCCGCACCGCCGACCAGCGCGAAGCGTTGGTCGGTGACCAGATAGAACCGGCCGCGAGCCGTCTTGCGCGCCACCAGCAGTTGCGCCGCGAGTGACGACGCGCTTCCCGCGGCGGACTCGCCGCCGGCCAGCCGGTCGAGCCGGCGCTGGTTGACCTCCACCCCACCGATCGGGTCGAAGCCGACCCAGTTGTCGGAGGACGCGGACGGGGTGTCGCCGTACCGCTTGCGGATCCACCTCTCCGAGCGGCCCATCAGTTCCTCGGGCCGCTCGAAGTCGCCCTCATCCCCGGCCAGCGGCGTCGAAAACCGGGCCATGTCCAGCACCTGCTCGTATGGTCGCAGCAGCGGGGCCAGGTCGGGGCCGTAGATCTTCGCGTAGTTGAGCAGCGGCACGGCTCATGATGCTACCGCGCTCAGCGCGGACAGTTCCTGGTCAAGGAGTTCGAGTACGGCCAGGCGTACCGGCTCGTGGCTTTCCGGGTCGAAGCCGCGGGTGGCGTCCTCGGTGACCATGATCAGATAGAGGTACGCGGTGTAGAGGCGCAGCCGGATGCGCTCCCGCTCGCGCAGCGGCCGGCCGAGGAATCCGTCGAGCAGGCCGGGCAGGTCGGCCGGGTCCGCGAAGAGCGCCAGCGACGAGAGTTCGGCGACGGGATCCCCGTAGAAGGCGCGCTCGCCGTCGATGATGCCCTCGATCGCCGGTTGCGCGCCGGGCAGGACGAAGACGTTGCCGTCCCACAGGTCGAAGTGGACGAGCACCGGCGTGGTCACGTCGTCGAGGAGCGGGGCGTGGCGGTGGATGAGGGTACGGATGGCTGGTGCGGGCGCGGGCAACTCCCGCCGGTACTCGACGGCGTCGGCGAGCACATCGTCCACAATGGACAGAAAGGAGGTACGCCAGCTCGACGAGCGGGTGTGGCCGTCGCGGCGCGGGTACCCGAACAGCGGGTCGGTCACCCCGCCCAGGCGCGCGCAGATCCGGCCCAGTTCCCGCCGTACGTGCTCCAGTTGCGCCGGCGCCAGCGCGTCCCGTACCGCGTGCAGGGACTGCCCGCGCAGCCGGCCGATCAGCAGGTACCCGAGGTCCGGGTCGGCCGCGTACAGCGGGGGCAGCGGTACGCCCACCGCGCCCGCGCGCCGGTAGAACTCCGCCTCGATGTGCGGGAGGTCCACCTCGTACCGCATCAGCTTGAGCCCCGGCTCCGGCCCCACCTTCAGTACCATCTCCCGGCCGTCGGCCAGGTGCAGCGCGTACACGGCGGCGAAGCTGCCCTCGGTGATCTCCTCGTACCCGTCCAGCCTCGCGTCCGGGCCGAGCCCGTGCCGCACGAACCCGAGGATCTGGTCCGCGGTGAGGTCCCGCTTGGTCGCTATTCGCATCGCGCCGATGCTATGCGGAAACCTAGGATTGCCGCGTGCCCCTGCCTCCCGTGCGCTTGGCGATCTTCGATCTCGACAACACCCTCATCGACCGGACCGTACCGTTCCGCGCCTGGACAACCGAGTTCGTGGCGGGGCACGGGCTCGCGCCGGACGAGGCGGCGTGGCTTTCGCGGGCCGACGGCGACGGGTTCACCCCGCGCGAGGTGTTCTTCGCGGCCGTGCGCGACCGGTACGGCCTCGACGAGCCGCTCGACCGGCTGCTGCACGACTTCCGCGAGCGGATCGTCGCGCTCGTGGTGCCCGACCCGCGGGTACCGCCGGCGCTGGACTCCTTGGCGGAGGCCGGTTGGCGGGTCGCCATCGCCACCAACGGCAGCACCGCGCAGCAGTCGGCGAAGATCCGGCGGACCGGCCTGGACCGGCACGTCCACGCGATCGCGGTCTCCGAGGAGGTCGGCGCGGCCAAGCCGGACCGGCACATCTTCGAGGTGGTGGCGGGCCGCTGCGGCGCGCGGTTGGCGGACGGCGGCTGGATGGTGGGTGACTGCGCGACCCGGGATGTCGCCGGGGGCAGGGGAGTGGGCCTGCGGACGATCTGGATGCGCCGGGGCCGCGCCTGGGAGGCGGCCGCGGTACCGCCCGACGCGATCGTCGACGAGGTGCCCGAGGCGGTCGCGGTACTGCTGGCCGGCGGCGAGCGATGACGACCACCGGGACCGCGGCGTACGACGGTCGCCGCGATCTGCCACCGCTGGTCGAGGCGGCGGTGGCCGCCGCGCGCGCGGCCGGGTTCGCCAACTCGTGCCTGCCGGAGCAGGGTCAGTTGCTCCGGGTACTGGCTGGCGGCGTGGGGGACGGCGCGATCGCGGAGACGGGTACCGGCTGCGGCGTGGGTCTGGCCTGGCTCGCCTCGGGCGCGCGGGCGGGCAGCCGGCTGGTCAGCATCGAGCGCGACCCGGCGCGCGCGTCGGTCGCCGCGGGGGTGTTCGCGGGCGAGCCACGGGTCTCGGTACGTACCGGCGACTGGCGGGACCTGCTCGACAGCGCCCCGTACGACCTGCTGGTGCTCGACGGCGGCGGGCAGGGCAAGGGCGAGGAGCCGCCGCTGGAGCCGAGCGTGTGGTTGCGCCCCGGCGGCCTCGTGGTGGTGGACGACTTCACGCCGATGACCAGCTGGCCACCGGTCCACTGTGGACAGCTCGATGTCGCGCGCCAGTACTGGCTCGAGCATCCGCGGCTGCGTACCGCCGAGATCAGGCTCACCCCCGAGATGGCCTCGATCGTCGGCACCTACCTCGGCTGACGTCCCGGCCTGGCTACCATGGTCGCCATGCCGATCGCGGGCGCCTCCCGCTCAGCGCGGATGGTCGTCCTGGCCCGGGCACACCTGACCGGACTTGGAGTGGTGGACGACCCGTACGCGCGCGGGATGCTGCCGCGCGCGTGGCTCGCCGGGCTGTCGCTGCTGAACGCGCCGGGCCTGCGCGGGGCGCGGCGCCATCCGACCTTCGCGTACCTGGGCGCCCGTACCCGCTTCTACGACGAGTTCGTGACCACCGCGCTGGATGGCGGCCTGGCGCAGGTGGTTGTGGTGGCCGCCGGGTACGACAGCCGGGCCTGGCGGCTGGCTCGGCAAGGAGTGACCTTCTTCGAGGTCGACCTGCCCGGGACCCAGGCGGACAAGCGATCCCGGGCACCGGCGGGCGGACCGGTGTACGTGCCGGCCGACGTCACCGCGCCCGACCTGGCGGAAAGGCTGACGAGCGCCGGGTTCCGGCCCGGGGAGCGCAGCGCCTTCCTCGTCGAGGGCCTGCTGATGTACCTCACCGCCGACCAGGCCGCGACCCTGCTGCGGGTGCTGGCCGAGCTCGGCGGCCCGGGCAGCCGGCTGGCCACCAACCTGGGCGTGGGGGTCGAGCGGGCCGGCGGCGGTGGCGGGCGCGTGGCCGGCCGGGTGATGGCGGCCGGCGGTGAGGAGTACCGCTTCCGCCTGGCACCCGCGCACGCACCGGGATTCCTCGCCGCTGCCGGCTGGACGGCCGATCGGATCCTCACCGGACCGCAGCTCGGCGAGGCGTACCTGCGCGGTACCGCGCTCGCCGGTGTCGCGATGACCACGGCCGGGTTCACGGTTGCCGCCACCGCCGGCTGACGCGGGCAGGTGTTTGCCGGTCCGGCGCGCGGGTAGGCCCCGCTTGAACGTCAGCCGGAACCCAGGGGGGACACGCGATGGGGACGATGACGGAGCAGCCGGCGCCACCCTTTCCCGAGCAGGCTCAGGCCCGGCCGGGGCTGGATGCCAAGATGCGGCCGCGCCCGCGGGTCGAGGCGTCGGCGTTGCGCGGATCGGACAAGCTTCTCGACCAGGTCGCGCTGATCACCGGAGGCGACAGCGGGATCGGGGCGTCGGTGGCGGTGCTTTTCGCCCGGGAGGGCGCGGACGTGGCCATCGTCCACCTGCCAGGTGAGGAGGAGGACGCGGGCAACGTCAAGGTACTGGTCGAGAAGGAGGGGCGGCGCTGCCTGACGCTCACCGGCGACGTCCGCTCCTCGTCGTTCTGCCAGGACGCGGTCGAGCGCACGGTCGCCGAGTTCGGCCGGCTCGACGTGCTCGTGAACAACGCGGCAGTGATGTACCAGCACGCGTCGCTGGAGGAGCTCACCGACGAGACGCTCGAGGAGTTGTTCCACACCAACGTGCTCGCCTACTTCTACATGGCGCGGGCCGCGCTCAAGCACCTGCACTCGGGTGCCAGCATCGTCAACACCGGCTCGATCGCGGGGTTGCTGGGCAACCCGTCGCTGATCGGGTACTCGGAGACCAACGGGGCGATACACACGTTCACCAA
>JBPYFB010000388.1:0-15937 GCA_051986465.1 Rugosimonospora sp. | reverse complement strand
GGGCGTCCCATGACGCGCTGGTGATCGTCACGACCTGGCCATCCTGGCGGATGCCGGAGACGCCCCACCCGCTGCCGACGACCATCTGGCCGGCGGGGAGGGTGAAGACCAGCGTCCAGCCGTTGATGGCGGTGGTACCGGTGTTGCCGATCGTCAGGTTCGCCACGAAGCCGCCGGTCCATTCGGTCATCCCGTACTGCACCCGGCAGTTCGGCGTGGTGTTCCGCTGGATCGTGAGGTGGGCGGTGGCCGTGCCCAGTGCGGTGCCGCCGCTACTCAGGTTGACCGACACGTCCAACCCGGTCGCCGCGCATTGGGGGAGGGTCGCGGCGAAGGTGGAGAAGGTGAGGGTCTGGGTGGCCGACCCGTTCGCCGCGATGGTCGACTGCTGGCCCAGCGGGTCGAAGGCGGTGCAGCCGGGCGGGACCCCGTTGACGCCGGGTTCGCTGAGATGGAAGGCCCAGAGGCCCTGTACCGTTACCGCGCTACTGGTGCAGTTCTGCAGCACCAGGGTGGCGGTCGCGTTCACGCCGGCGAGGACCGTCGGAGGCTGGAAGGTGAAGCTGGTGACCTGAACGGTTCCGGTACAGGTCGACTGGCCGATCGTGAGGGGGGCGGTGAAGGAACCGACCGAGGTACCGCCGGCGCTCAGGTTCACCACCGCGTCCAGCTCCGTGGCCGTGCACTGCGTGAAGGTGGAGAAGCCCAGGGTCTGGGTGGCCGTCCCGTTCGCCGCGATGGTCGACTGCTGCTGGATCGGGTCGATCACCACGCAGCCGGTCGGGACCCCGGTGACACCGGGCGCGGTGAACCGGCCGAACCAGGTGCCCGTCACCGTAACGGCGGTACCGGTGCAATTCTGCACCGTCAGCGTGGCCGTCGAGCGGCCGCCCGGGCTGACCGTTGACGGACTGAAGGTGAAGCTGGTGACTTGGACGGTTCCGGTACAGGCGGCGGGAGCCGCGGCCGACGTGGTGCTGGCCCTCGCGACGGTGCCGCCGATCACGACAGACGTGATCGCGGCCGCCGTCAGGAGTACCCCAACGAGTCTGCGCATCTGTGACTCCAGTTTCCACGCCGTTAATGGCGTCAAGGGACGGCTGGTTTCCTGCATATTGGCGCGGTGACCGCCGGCTGACAAATGAATGAAGTCGATTCGATGGAGTTCCCTGTATCTATAAGTGCCGTGAGTTGTAAGTTCCGAATATGATCGGAGTTTGGTGGAGATTTGTGGAGTGCACTCCACATTTCGCCGCCAAACTCCGATCAATCCCGAACGAGACCACAGTGGACAGACGAAGGCGAGTGGTGGTGGAACTGACCCGCGGACAGGCGCTCGCCCTGCGGATGGCGAGTCTGCTGCTGTACGAGCGGCCCGGCGGCCGGCCGGCGGATGTGGCCGGAGTGGTTACCTGGCTGGGCGCGATGCAGGCGCAGGACCTGGCCAGTGGGGTGTGGTCGTTCGGGGTCCGGCTGCCCCAGTTCACGGTCGATGACGTGAGCGCCGCGCTGGAACGGCGCGAGGCGGTACGCACCTGGCCGATGCGCGGTACCGTGCACTTCGTCCCGCCGCGCGACGCGCACTGGATGCTCGAACTGATGGGCAGCCGGGTGCAGGCCAGCGCGGCGAAGCGGCGCGCGTCGCTCGGGTTGACCGAGGAGGTCGTCGAGCGCGCCGTGGAGGTGTTGGGCGTTGCGCTGTCCAGCGAGGGTCGGCTGACCCGCGCCCAGTGCGTCGCGGTCCTGGCCGACAAGGGTATCGACACCGCCGGCCAGATCGGCTACCACCTGCTGTGGTACGCCAGCCAATGCGGGGTGCTGTGTATCGCCCCGAACATCGGTACCGAGCAGAGCTTCGTACTGCTGGACGAGTGGGTGCCCGATCCGTACCGGCCGGACCGGGAGGAGGCCCTCGCCACCATCGCGCTGCGGTACTTCCGCGGCCACGGGCCGACCACGCGACAGGACTTCGCCGGCTGGACCGGGCTGACCGTCGCCGACGCCCGCCGCGGTATCGCCGGTGCCGGCGACCGGCTGGCGACCGTACGGGTCGAGGGCACGGAGATGTATCTGGACCCCGAACTGCTGGACACCGTGCCCACCACCCCGCAGACCGGCCAGCTACTGGTGCTGCCCGGGTTCGACGAGTACCTGCTCGGCTACAAGGACCGATCGCTGATGCTGGCCGAGGAGCACAAGCAGGCGATCATCCCGGGTGGCAACGGCGTGTTCCAGTCGACCATCGTGCGCGACGGCCGGGTCATCGGCACCTGGAAACGCACGCTCGGCAAGACCCGAGTGCAGATCGCGGTGCAGCCACTGGTACCGCTACGCAAGACCGACCGGGCCAGGATCGAGCGCGCGTTCCAGGGGTACGCGCGGTTCGTCCAACGCCCACCCGAGCTGCGCTGGCCGTAGCCGAATACCGTGACCCACCCGTCGCGAGGTGTCACGTAGCATGGTTGTCTATGACCGACCGTGGCCCCTTCGAGCGGGCGCTGGCCGAGCAGGCGGGCGCGATGCGCGAGTTCACCCAGCGGCTGGATGAGGTACGCGGCCACGGCGAGGGGGCTGACGGGCGGGTCCGGATCGAGGTGACCGCCGCTGGCCGGGTCACCGATCTGCGGCTCGATCCGCACGCGATGCGGCTCGGCTCCGAGTTACTGACGGAGCAGATCATGGCGGCCATCGAGGCGGCGATCACCGATGCGGGCCGGCAGGTACAGGAGGCTCTCGACACGGTACCGAGCAACCCGTCGTGGGAGGAGCTCATCACCGGTACCGCGCAGGCCGATCCGTCGTTGCCGCTGCGCCAGTTGCCGGACTCGACCACGCTGGACGGGATGATCCGGCGGGCCGCGCAATGACACCGCCGACACGTACCATCGGCGGCAAACTGAACGGGGAGGCGGGAGATGGCCGGGTTCCACGTTGATCCCGCGGCGCTGCGTACCGCCGCGGGTCAGCTGCGCACGGCGGGTGGGCCGTTGTACGCCGCCGCGGGCGAGACCACGGGAGCGATCGGCGCGGCGGTCGGGATGAACATGGGGTACGAGACCGCCCGTGCCCTGTCCTCGTTCGGCTCGGCCGTACGGCAGGCGGCCAAGCGGGTACAGGAGCGGCTGGACGAGCACGTGGACGCGTTCCAGACGACCGCGAAGAACTACGAGGACGGCGACGCGCAAACCGAGAGCCGCTTCAAGACGTTCCTGACCGTGTGACCGGGCGAGTCGGCTTGTGGTGAATGGGAGGGCCTGTGCCGCAGTTCATCCAGCTCATCCTGTCCAACCCGGCCGCGTTTGACGAGGCGGGCGCGTCGATGCAGACCGGCGCGCAGGGGTTCCGCACCACCAGCCGCAGCATCCGTGCCGCTACCACCGGCGCCTTCGCCACCTGGACGGGCAAGTCCGCCAAGCGCGCCAAGAAGGTGAATGACCGGTTCACCGCCGGCGTGAGCGGCATGGGCAACTGGGTCAAGCAGGCCGGTACCGCGGCCACCGAGGGCGGTACCGCGATGATGGAGACGGTCACGGTCCTGCGCGAGGGCGTACAGATGGCCCAGGCTCTGGGGTTCTTGGTATTCCCGACCGGCCAGGTCCTGGTCGGCCCGACGCAGTACGCGCAGGCGGCCGCCGCCGGCCCGGCTTTCGGTGCTGTGATGGAGATGTACCAGGGGTTCGCGCGAATGTACCAGGCCTACTTCGAGGGCTGCGTACGGATCGTGACGGTGCAGGACCAGCTGACCGCCCGCGCCATCCAGACCGCGATGCTGCAGCTGGACTCGGAGATCCCGTTCCGCTCGTCGCTGCGCGCGCCGATGTGGTTCGCGAAGGGCAACCTGCGGGTCAACAACCAGGCCCGTGGCCGGCTCGCCAACGAGCTCAACGCGATATCCGCGGCGGCAAACCACGAGCGGGAGGTCGGCACCGAGGTGCCGATCCACAGCCGGACCGGTGCACCCGACTACATGAAGGCCGACCGGATCACGGTCGACCCGCTCGGCAACATCAACGTGTACGAGGTGAAGGCGGGTGCGAGCGGGCCCACGCCACGGCAGCAGGACATCCTGCCGAGGATCGGCCAGGGCGGGCCGCAGATGAAACCGGCGGCCGGTGCGCCGTTGCCCAGGACGCCGCTGCGCCCGGGGCAGGCGACCGTCCGCGTGCAACGGTGGGACGTCGACACCATCCCGGCCAGCGCCCAAGACCAGATCTACCACAACAACTACACGATCAGGGACATCCTGGCCGGACGCGGCGGTCCCCAGGCCCAGCAGGAGATGACCGCGTGGATGAACAACCCGGCGAACCGGGTGGACACGGTACTGTGACGCGGTGACCGTCGAGCAGGCAGACCGGGTGGACAGCGTCACGCGCGCCGAGGACGGCAGCGGGTACGCACTGCTCATGACCGAGGAACGGGACTTCGAGGACTCGGACGAGCAGTTCCAGCAGCTACTCGCGAAGGTCAACGCGTACGTCGAGTACATTCAGCTCGGTCAATTCTACGAGAACTACCCCGACGCTGTCGGCCTCCCGCTGGAGGTCCGGCTGGTGTGCCGCGAGGAGCCGGACAGCGGCCGGTTCGTGCGGCTGCTGCGCGCCGCCGCCGATCTGTTCGCCCGGCACGGCGCCGAGTTCCGGGTCGAGGTGATTCCGATCTGAGCGGAGGCTCAGCTCGACTGGCGCAGGCGGTCCCGCAGGCCGGCGACGAAGGCCCGGTCCGGGATGTCGATCTCATCGATGCCAGTGTTGCCGGTCTCCGCGGCGAACTCGGCCAGTGCCTCGGCGGCGCCGGAGAGGTCGCCCGCCAGCATCCGCAGTACCGCGCGCCGCTCCAGCCAGGTCGTCCGGAACGACTGGCCGGGCGTGCGCTCGAAGTACTCGCGCAGCCAGTCCCGATTGGCCCGCTCGCGCAGGTACGGCAGGAAGAACTCGCGCACCGTGCGTACCGTCTCGGCGACCGCGGCCGGCACCTCGGACTCGTCGGCCGCTTCCACCTTGCCCAGCGCCGGGAACTGCTCCTCGGGCAGGTCGGCGTCGAGCCGGATGCCGATGGTGGTGGCCGCCGGATCGTCGGGCACGCCCTTGAGCGCGGCGATCAGCTCCTCGGTCGGCCGGTGCCGCAATCCGGCCTGCGGTAGCTCCTGAGCGACGGTCTGGCCCCGCCAGCCGCCGTACTGTTTGGGCAGGCCGACCAGGGCGACCCAGTCCCCCGACGGATCCAGGTCCGTGGCGTACCCGTCCTCGCCCACGGGCGTGAAGCCCAGCTCCGCCATCGCTTCCCGGTCGGCCGCGCGCCAGGCGCGCACCGTCTGCTTGACGCCGTTCACGTCCACGTACTTTATCGCTACGAGCTTTATCGGTACGAGACGCCACATGGGACTGGACGGCTCGCTACACCAGCAGTTTGACGATCGCCGCGAGGCCGACGACGACGATGATCCCGCGCAGGACGTTGGGCGGCAGCCGGCGTCCGATGCGCGCGCCGAGTATGCCGCCCGCGATGGACCCGGCCGCGACGAGCCCGGCGGCGGTCCAGTTGATGTGCGCGCCGACCGCGACGAACACCACCGCGGCGACGAAATTGACCAGTCCGGCGAGCAGATTCTTCAACGCGTTGTGGCGCTGGATGTCGTCCTTGAGGAAGACACCGAAGAATCCCATTTGCAGTATGCCCTGTGCGGCGCCGAAGTACCCGCCGTAGACCCCCGTCAGCAGCATGGCGATCCACAGGCCGACGGTGACGTGTTCGCTGGCGTGGCGGCCCCGTCCAGCCAGCCACGCGTTGATCCGTCGACCGAAGACAACCAGAATCAGGGCCAGGCCGATGAGTACCGGGACGATGGTGTCGAACGCCGCCGAGGGCAGGACGAGCAGCAGGAAGGCCCCGGCTACCGCCCCGAGTAGCACCGCCACGCCCAGCAGGATCGCGCGCCGCCCCTGCCCGGCCAGTTCGCGGCGGTATCCGTACGCGCCGACGAAGGAACCCGGGAAGAGTCCCAGCGTGTTGCTGACGTTCGCGGTGACCGGCGAGAGGCCGACGGCGAGCAACACCGGAAAGCTGACCAGCGTCCCCGACCCGACCACCGTGTTGATGGTCCCGGCCCAGACTCCGGCGAGCACGGTCAGCACCACCTGCCAGGCGGTCACGTTCTGATCACCTAGCCGATCTTGCCATGCCTCGTACGGCCGGTCGCGGCTACCGGGTCGGCGGCGTCCCGAGGCCGTCGGGCAACCCCGCGGGAAGCGCCGCGACGGTCAGGGCTTCGGCAAGAGCGGCGCGGTGCCGCGCGAGCCAGGAGGCGATCAGCTGGTCCGCCTCCGCCAGCTGCGGCTCCAGTACGGCGAACGCGGGCGCCGGTACCCGGGCGCCGAGTTCGCCGAGCACGTCCCGCAGCGCGACCGCCACCGCGTCGCGGTGCGCCGGCGACGCGGCGATCGCGACGGGTACCGCCACGACGCCGTCGAGCGCGCCGGGCCCGTACTGGTCGAGGAAGATCTTCAGCAGGCCGGTGTAAGTCCCCTTGTACGTCGGCGTGCCCACGACGAGCAGCCGCGCCTGGCGTACCGCCGCGAACGGATCCGCCACCCCGCCCGCACCGCCGTAGGCCGGCTGCGGACCGAACGTCACACCCACCACCTCGGCCAGTTCCAGCACCGTCCGGTGATGCCGACCCGCCTCGCCGACGGCACTGTCCACCGCGTCGGCCACCGCCTCAGCCAGCGCCCTGGTGCGGGAGCCAGCCCGCGGGTTGCCGACGAGGACCACCAGGTCGCCGCCACGCCCATTGCCAGTCGGTGGGATACCCACTCTCATCAACTCCCTGCCGGTGTCAGAGTCAGGACGATCACGCGGGCGCCGTCGGCCAGCCGGTACCCGACGCCATGGACCGTGGTGATCAGCTCCTGATGGCGGCCGAGCTTGTTGCGCAGCCGGTTCACGTGTACGTCGACGGTCCGCTTCCCCGTGTACGAGTCCGCCGCCCAGACCGCGGCGAGCAACTGGCCACGGGTGAAAACCTGCCGGGGATGCCGGGCCAGGAACAGCAGCAGCTCGAATTCGCGCCGGCACAGGTCGACCTGCCTGCCGTCGCTGCTGACCGAGTGGGCCGCGACGTCCACCAGAACACCGTCGGGTCCGAGACCACTGCCGGGACGCGGGACGACGCGGGTGGTGGGTGCTGTCGTGATCAGATGGTCCAGCCATTCCCGGACAGCCGCACCCGGATCGCGGACCTCCTCCCCCAGCAGCACCTGCAGTGTCACGGTCGCCACGACGCCCGACGGCGATTCCTGCGTACGGTGGTCGAACACAGCAGCGGTCATGACGGACTCCAGCGTCGGAACGGACGGACGACAGCCAACACGCGTTCGTGGCGGATGTGGTCTTTGGCCACACCCACCGGCGTCAGGGACAGGCGGCGCTGTTGGTGCGCTGGAAGTCGACGTAGCGTCGAACGACAAGCGGTACTCGCGCGGCGGGCGCGCCGCCAAGGCTTGTCATGCCGAAGACGCTACCACACAGCCCCGGGAATTCCTACTTGACGCGTAGGGAATTGGTGCGGTTCCATGGACGCATGACGCCGGAGGCCAGCCGTGGACACGAGTTCCACGCCACAACCGCCGGCCAGCGGTTGACGGCGCGGCGCCACATCGACCTGGCGCGGGTAAGCAGCGCCGCGTGTCGCCCGGAATCCGCCCGCTGATTCCCCAGCCTCACCCGGTCCAGGCATAACCGACCGCGGCCGCCCCTCGGCCGCTCGGTCCCGATCGCGCCTGGACCCGCCTTTCCGCGCACCTGCGTGTCTAGCATTCCCGTCTGCCTGGGAGGAAGTATGTCCACCGTCACCCAACCCACCCACAAGCTCGATGTGCGTCGCGTCGGCGGGCGCATCGGTGCCGAAGTCCACGGCGTGAACCTGGCCGAGGAACTCGACGACGCGCTCGCCGGCCAGATCCGCGCCGCGCTGCTGCGGCACAAGGCGCTCGTGTTCCGCGGCGCGAACCTCGACGACGAGCGGCAACTGCGCTTCGCCGCCCGGTTCGGCGAGCTGACCACCGCGCACCCGACCGTGTCCTCGGTCAGCGGGCAGCCCAACATCCTGCCGGTCGACGGGGAGGAGGGGGTACGCGCCAACCGGTGGCACACCGACGTCACGTTCGTACACCGTCCACCCGCGATCTCCACCCTGCGCGCGGTCACCATTCCCGCGTACGGCGGCAACACGCTGATCGCCAACACAGCGGCGGCGTACCAGGACCTGCCCGAGCCGCTGCGCGCGTTCGCCGACACGCTGCGGGCGGTGCATACCAACGACTACGACTACGCGCGGCCACAGTTCACCAACGCCAAAGCCGAGGAGCGCCACAAGGCGTTCGTATCGGTGAAGTACCAGACTGCCCACCCGGTGGTACGCGTACACCCGGAGACCGGCGAGCGGGGCCTGTTCATCGGCGGCTTCGCGCAACGCGTCGCCGGACTGTCCACAACGGAGTCGCGGGACATCCTGCGCCTGCTGCAGGCGTACGTGACCCGGCCGGAGAACGTGCTGCGGGTGCAGTGGAACGAGGGCGACCTCGTGGTCTTCGACAACCGCATCACCCAGCACTACGCCCCCGACGACTACGGCGACCAGCCCCGCAAGCTGTTCCGGGTCACCGTCGCCGGTGACGTACCGGTCGGCATCGACGGGACGCCCAGCCAAATCCTCGAAGGCGACGCCGCCAGCCACTACACCCCGGAAGTAGACCGATGAGCAATCGCCTGTCGCGCCGCCGTCTCATGCTCGCCGCCGGACTCGCACCGGCGGCCGCACTCGTCGCCTCGCCCGCCGGCGCCACCACCTCGTCCGGCACCTCCGTGCTCGACTGGTACGACCTGACCGCCCAGGCGGTCGCCGTGGCGAGCTACCCGGAACCGGTTACCCAGAGCCGGGTCTGGGCCATCGGCTGGCTCGCCGCGGCCCGCGCCGCCGCCCGGCAGGCGCCCCGGTACGCGATCGCCGCCTTCGCCGCGGCGCTGCACGACAGCCTGGCCACGCTCTCGCCCGGCTTCACCGCCACTGTGGACAGCGCCCTGGCCGCAACGCTGGCCGGACTTCCCGACAACGCGCTGGCCGCGCGGGCGGTCGCGGCAGGGCAGCACGAGGCGGCCGCCGCCCTCGCCGAGCGGGCCGGCGACGGGTTGGACACCGGATCGGTCGACGCCGCCTGGACTCCACCGCAGGCCGGGCCTGGCGTCTGGCAGCCCACCCCGCCCAGTTCCGGGCCGGCGGTCCGGGCGGGCCAGGGCAAGGCGCGCCCCTTCCTGCTGCCCGCGGGCGATGCGCTGCGTCCGGGCCCGCCGCCGGCCCTGGCCTCCGCCACCTACCTCGATGCGCTGCGCGAGGTACGCGCCGTCGGCTCCGCCGCCGCTGCCACCAGGACCGCCGAGCAGACCGCGGTCGCGCTGTTCTGGGAGCAGAACTCCATCGACGCGTATGTCCAGGTGCTGCGCGCCGTGCTGGCCGCCCGGCCGTGGCCGGTCGCCGAGGCGGCCCGGTTGGTGGCCGCGTTCCACACCATCACCATCGACGCGCAGATCGCGGTCTACGACGCCAAGTACGCCTACACATTCTGGCGCCCGGTCACCGCCATCCGGACCGGGACAACGCAACCCGATCCCGCGTGGACGCCACTGTTCACCACCCCACGCCACCCCGAGTACCCCAGCGGCCACGGCGGATACGCCGGTGCCGCCCAGCGCCTGCTCGAAACGCTGGCCGGACCGGTACCGAGGGCGGGCGTCGAGGTCACCAGCGGTACCGCACCGGGCGCCATCCGTACCTACTACAACTGGGCGGCCATCACGGGAGAGAATGTGGACGGTCGGGTCTGGGAGGGCATCCATTTCCGCTTCTCCGACCTCACCGGGGTCCGACTCGGCCGGCGGGTGGCCGAGTACGGCCTGCGCAACCTCGACCGCCTAGGCCTGTAGCAAGCGGAAGGAGCCCACCATGGCCGTCTCGTCGTTCCTCGTCCCGCTCGACACGCCGCCACCCGACTTCGACCTGCCCTCCCTCGCCGGTCCCAACGTCAAGCTCGCCGACCTGACCGGCCCCGCGCTGCTCGTGGTGTTCCTGAGCAACCATTGCCCGTACGTGCGGCACATGGAGGCCGCCCTCGCCGGGTTCACGGCGGAGTATGCGGCCCAGGGTCTGTCCACTGTGGCCATTTCCAGCAATGACACCACCATCTCCCCGGACGACGACGCCGCGGGGCTGGCGGCACAGGTCGAGCGGACCGGGTTCACCTTCCCGTACCTGCTGGACACCACGCAGGAGGTGGCCCGCGCGTACCACGCGGCCTGCACTCCTGACTTCTTCCTGTACGACGCCGCGCGGCGGCTGGCCTACCGCGGCGCCTTCGACACCAGCCGCCCGGGCAACACCATCCCGGTCACGGGTGAGCTGCTGCGCGACGCCGTAGCGCGGGTGCTGGCCGGCGGGCGGGTCGCCGAACCCCACCAGCCCAGCTCCGGATGCGGTATCAAGTGGCGGCCGGGCAACGAACCCGACGCCGTCACCTTCAGCTGAGGCGCACCAGTGGCGGCCAGTGCGGCCCGGCGACGCGAACCCCCATGTGACGCATAGACTTTGCGGGTTCCTTCACCACGGGTCGTCTCGCCGGGCGGGACCGGCTTCCCGACAGCGTTGTCCGGAGGTACCCATGCACGTTTCCGCCCGAGGCGACTACGCGGTACGGGCCGCGGTCGCGCTGGCCGCGCGGCACCCCGCCACGGTCTCCACCCAGGCCCTCGCCGAGGAGCAGGATCTGCCCCGCAAGTTCCTGGAGGCCGTACTCGCCGACCTGCGGCGGGCCAACCTGGTGCACGCGGCGCGCGGCTGCGACGGCGGGTACCGGCTGGCCCGCGATCCCGCCCAGATCTCCGTCGCCGCGGTGCTCCGCGCGGTCGACGGCCCGCTCGCCGAGGTACGCGGCCAGCGCCCGGAACAGGTCAACTACGCCGGCTCCGCCGCACACCTGGCGGAGTTGTGGATCGCGGTCCGCTCCGCGCTGCGCGACGTGCTCGACTCGGTCAGCCTCGCCCAGGTCGCCAGCGGGCACCTGCCCAGCCGGGTGCGCAAGCTGGCGGCCTCCCCCGAAGCCTGGCAACCCCGCTGACCCGTCCCGCCTGAGTGCCGCGGGAGCAACGCATTCCAGATCACGAGAAATTCATACTAGACCCATAGGTTTTATGGGTTCGACCGTCTACGGTGGAGCCATGAGCCGGTGCACCCCTCTTCTGGTACGCCGCCGCTTCATCGACTTTCTCCGGGTCTGTAGCAGCGGTTGTTGACACAGCGCGATGCCGCGCTGTCCAACCCTCCTCACCTCACCTCGACCCACCTTCCACGGAGACACACATGCATAGCACTGCAGCACGCCTTGGTGGCGGATTGGCCGCCTTGGCCCTCGCGGCCGCCCTGTCCGCCTGCGGCGGAGCGGCCAGCGGAGCAGCCGCCCCGGACCGCCAGGTCACCGAACTGCGCTACCAGGGCTCGGTCGGCGCGGTGACCCTGCCCGAACTCGCCGCGGACCTCGGTTACCTGGGCAATGTCCACCTCAAATGGATCGGCAACACCATCAGCGGGCCCCAGGACATCCAGGCGGCCACGACGGGCGACACCGACTTCGGCGGGGCGTTCAACGGAGCGGTCATCAAACTCATCGCGCACCACGCCCCGGTCAAGGCCGTGGTCAGCTACTACGGCGTCGATGCCCAGAGCTTCAACGGCTTCTATGTGCTGGACGGCAGCCCCATCAAGACCGCACGGGACCTGATCGGCAAGAAGGTCGGGATGAACACGCTGGGCGCGCACAGCGAGGCGGTACTGCGCACGTACCTGCGCCGGGGCGGGCTGACCGACGCCGAGGTGAAACAGGTGACCGAGGTCGTCGTCCCGCCGGTCAACACCGAACAGTCGCTGCGCCAGCACCAGATCGACGTCGCCGTCCTCGGCGGCACCCTGCGCGACAAGGCCCTCGCGCGCGGCGGCATCCACGCCCTGCTCAGCGACTACCAGCTACTGGGTACGTTCAGCGCCGGCACGTACGTGTTCCGCACCGACTTCATCCGCAAGAATCCCGACACGGTACGGACCTTCGTCACCGGGGTCGGCAAGGCGGTCGAGTGGGCCCGCAGCCAACCCCGGGCGACGGTCATCGCGGAGTTCGAGAAGATCCTCAAGGCGCGCGGGCGCAACGAGGACGACAGCCTACTGCAGTACTGGAAGAGCTACGGCGTGGCCGGCAAGGGTGGACTGATCGCCGACAGCGAGTTCCAGACCTGGATCGACTGGCTGCACGCCGACGGCGAACTGCCGCGGCCGCCGAAGCTCGCGGACCTGTTCACCAACCAGTTCAACCCGTACCGGCCGGCAGGCGGCAACCAATGACCGTGAAGATCAGCGTACGGAATGCCGGCAAGGTTTTCGGCACCCGGGGAGCGGATGTCGCCGCCCTGGACGGAGTGAGCTTCGATGTCCACAGTGGAGAGTTCCTGGTCGTCGTCGGACCCAGCGGCTGCGGCAAGTCCACCCTGCTGGACCTGCTCGCCGGGCTGACCCGGCCGACCTCGGGTGAGATCCTCGTGGATGGTTCCCCGGTGCTCGGGCCCGGCCTCGACCGGGGCATCGTGTTCCAGCAGTACGCGCTGTTCCCGTGGCGTACCGCACAGTCCAATGTGGAGTTCGGGCTGGAGGCCAAGGGAGTGCCACGGCGGGACCGGGTCGAGCGCGCCCGGCACTTCCTGGATCTGGTCGGCCTGACCGGATTCCGGGACCGGTACCCGCACGAGCTGTCCGGCGGCATGAAGCAACGCGTCGCGATCGCCCGCAGCCTCGCGTTCGACCCGGACGTGCTGCTGATGGACGAGCCGTTCGCCGCGCTGGACGCGCAGACCCGCGACGGGTTGCAGGACGAACTGCTGCGCATCTGGCAGAAGACCGGCAAGACCATCGTGTTCATCACGCACGGCATCGAGGAGGCCGTCTACCTCGGCCAGCGGGTGGCCGTGATGACCTCCCGCCCGGGACGCATCAAGCAGATCCTCGAAGTACCCCTGCCGTCGCGGGCGGCCACCGAGGACCTGCGCTCCGACCCCGTCTTCGCGCGGCACCGGCACGAGATCTGGCGCCTGCTGCGCGACGAAATCACCAGGGAGGTGCTCGTTGACTAGCGTCATCTCGCGCCCGGCCGCCACCCAGGCGCCGGCCCGGACCGAGCCGGCACCGCGCCGGCCGCGGCGAGGGCTCTTCGCCCTGAGCGCGCTCGCCCAGCGCAGCGTCGCGATCGTCGCGCTCGCCGCCATCTGGGAGGTGTTCCCCCGGCTCAACCTGGTCGACGCCACCTTCCTGCCGCCGCTGTCCGAGGTGCTGCGATCCTGGTGGACGCTGGCCGCCAGCGGAGAACTGACCCAGGACGTGCAGGCCAGCCTGGTCCGCTCGCTGACCGGCCTGGGCCTGGCCATCCTCCTCGCGGTACCGCTGGGCCTGCTCATCGCCTGGTACAAGCCGGTCGCCACCCTGCTCACCCCGCCGCTGGAGGTGTTCCGCAACACCGCCGCCCTGGCCCTGCTGCCGGTGTTCATCCTCATCCTCGGCCTCGGCGAGCTGTCGAAGATCTCCATCATCACCTTCGGCTGCTTCTGGCCGATCCTGCTCAACACGATCAGCGGCGTGAAGACGGTGGACCCTCTGCTGGTCAAGTCCGCCCGCTCCATGGGCCTGTCGCACGCGCGGCTGTTCCAGAAGGTGATCCTGCCCGCCTCGGTACCCACCATCTTCACGGGCATCCGGCTGGCCGGCGCGTACTCGATCCTGATCCTGATCGCGGCGGAACTCGCCGGAGCCAAGGCCGGGCTGGGCTACCTCATCACCTACGCCCAGCAGAACTTCGACATCGGCGACATGTACGCCGGCATTCTCACCATCTCCGCGATCGGCCTGGTCGTGAACCAGACCCTCGTGTACCTGGAACGGCGGTTCTCCACCTGGAGGAGTACGCAATGACCATTCTGGACACTCCACCCTCCACAGTAGACCCGGACGCATTGCGTACGCTGCTGCGCCACCAGGCCAGCACCGTCACCGTGGTGACCGCACCCGGCCCCCGGCCGGTCGGCTTCACCGCCACCTCGTTCACCTCGGTGTCCCTGCGCCCGCCACTCGTCTCGTTCTGCCTCAACCACACCTCGTCCAGTTGGCCGGCCGTCTCCGCCGCCGGGTACGTGGCCGTCCACCTGCTCGCCGAACACCAGCAGGAACTGGCGCGCACCTTCGCGACCAGCGGCATCGACCGCTTCGCCGCGCCCACCCGCTGCCACCCCGGGCCGCACCGGCTGCCCATCCTCGACGACGCTTTGGCTGTCCTGATCTGCCAGGTGACCCGGCGGGTGGCCGCCGGCGACCACACCCTCGTGCTGGCCACGCCGCTGCTGGCCCACCATCTCACCGACACCAACCCGCTCATCTACCACCAGGGCCGCTACACCCATCTGACCGGAGGAACCCCATGAGCGACCGCACCGGCCGCATCCACCTCAACGCCTTCCTCATGGGCGTCGGGCACCACGAGGCGGCCTGGCGGCTGCCCGAGTCGGACCCGTACGCACACGTCGACGTCGCGCACTTCCAGAACCTGGCGCGCATCGCGGAACGCGGCAAGCTGGACTCGGTGTTCCTCGCCGACGGCCCGGTACTGTGGTCCAATCTGGGCCGCCGGCCGGGCGGGGCCCTGGAGCCGACCGTGCTGCTGACCGCCCTGGCCGGCGTGACCGAGCACATTGGACTGATCGCTACCGCCTCCACGACGTACAACGAGCCGTACAACCTGGCCCGGCGCTTCGCCTCGCTGGACCACATCAGCGGCGGTCGTGCCGGTTGGAACATCGTGACCACCGCCGGGCTCGACGTCGCCCGCAACTTCAACCTCGACGAACTACCCGCACACCGGGAACGCTACGAACGCGCGGCCGAATTCGTGGACGTGTCGCGCAAGCTGTGGGACAGCTGGGACGGCGAGGCCATCCTGGCGGACAAGGCGGCCGGGGTCTGGGGCGACGACACCAAGGTGCACCCGCCGGCGCACGTGGGCCGGTTCTATCAGGTGGCCGGCGCGCTGAACGTACCGCGGCCGCCGCAGGGCCACCCGCTGCTGGTCCAGGCCGGCTCCTCGGAAGACGGCAAGGACTTCGCCGCCCGCTACGCCGACGCGGTGTTCACCGCGCACCAGACGCTCGCCGACGCGCAGGCCTTCTACGCCGACCTCAAGCGCCGTGCCCTGGCACTGGGCCGGGACCCGGAGACCGTCAAGATCCTCCCGGGCATCGTACCCATCCTCGGCGCCACCCCGGACGAAGCGCGGGCCCTGGAAACCGAACTGGAAGACCTGATCCGGCCCGAGTACGCCATCGGGCAACTCGCGGAACTGATCCAGGTCGACCCCGGGGCGCTGCACCTGGACCGCGAACTGCCCGCGGAGCTGCCCGACGAGGACGCGATCGAAGGAGCGAAGAGCCGGCGTACCCTCGTGGTCACCCTGGCCCGGCGCGAGCGGTTGACCGTACGCCAGCTCATCGGCAGGCTCGGCGGCGGCCGGGGACACTTCACGTTCGCCGGTACCCCGGTGCAGGTGGCCGACGTCATCACCGAGTGGTACCAGCGGGGCGCGGCGGACGGCTTCAACATCATGCCACCGGTGCTCCCCCGTGGCCTGGAGTCCTTTGTGGACACCGTCGTACCCATCCTGCAGGAGCGGGGCCTGTTCCGTACCGAGTATGACGGCAGTACATTGCGCGACAACTACGGGCTGCCCCGACCCGGCAACCCGTATACTCTAGCTTCCCGGCCGGAATAGCGGATAATGGAGTTCATGGGATCCAGCCCGGACGATGC
>JBPYFB010000387.1:0-15772 GCA_051986465.1 Rugosimonospora sp. | reverse complement strand
GCCGCGGCATGCGCGAAGCGGTTGGACGAGCCGATGACGAACGTTTCGAACGTGTACTTCGGGGTGAGCCGGTTACCTTCGCCGGCGGCCGGGCCGCGCCGGTCATCCCGGCCGGTGCCGACAGCGGGGGCCGGGGCGCCGGGCATCCGGTACTCGTTGGGCCGGTACTCGCCGGAGCGGTACTCGTTGGGTCGGTACTCGGGGCGGTACTCGCCGTGCGGGGCGGAGCGCTCCCGATCACCGAGCGGCACGCCGTCGAAGAGCGTCGGCTCGCCGGTACGGGCGGCGGGCACGGTGGCACCGGTACCGGCCGCGATCGGGCCGGGTGCGGTGGTGCCGGCCGGCGCCGGAGAGACCGGGATCGGCTGTACGGGCATGTGCGGCATCGGCTCGGTACCCAGCCCGGGCGCGGAAGCGAAGCCGGGAGCACCCATGCCTGCCGGCGGAGTACCGGGGGCCTCTTCGGGCGGGCGCACCGTGACGGCCACCTGGATCGAGCGGCCCAGGCGCCGGGAGAGCGCGTCGGTGATCGCGGGACGCAGCCGCGATTCGATGATGTCGCGCGTGAACGCGTCCGGTACCGCGACCAGTGCGGTGTCCTCGACGATCGCGCGCAGGCTGGTCAGCCGCAGGTACGCGCGCTGCTGTGCCGATACCGTGCCGTCGGCAATCTCGTCGGTCGCCGCGATCCATACAGCGGCGAGGTCGTCCCCTTCAGCCATGCAGAGTCCTCGCCACTAGCCGCCCACCCCTTCGATCCCTTGCGTTCGCAGCCGTACCTACGGCGCGTCCACGGCCGAGCTATTCGTCCACAGGTTTTCCACAACCTGTGTATTCACTGGTCACAGCGTTGATGAAGCTGCTCAACTGATCCCCCACGGCGCGATCTTTGCCCCCTGACCGCGTCACACCATGCGAACGACTCATCGCCTCGCCCGGTTTTGCCTTGGTTTGTGGGACGGTGGCGGCTGGCCGAAACCATCGGCAGGCCGCGAGGCTAACAGCGTTGTCCACAACTGCTCAACCGTTGTCCACATCCTTGTGCACCGCTTGTCCCGACCCGCCCTGTATGTGGCCACGCCAAGTTGTGACAGTGTTTGTGCTGCCGTCACTGCGCGCGGTCGTCTGGTTCACCTGCGTCCACAGGGGGTCGGGTGGAGGCGATGTGGGCCCGGGTCGAGGCATCCGGTAAAGTAATGGGCCGCACCGCCCTAACCGAGCGGTGCCACCACTCGCTGGTAGGGTGGTTGATGAGGCGTGTCCTGCTAATGACGCGCACCCCACCCGCGGAGCAGAGGAAGACGGAGTCTGACGTGAGCAAGCGCACCTTCCAGCCGAACAACCGCCGGCGCGCGAAGACCCACGGCTTCCGGCTGCGCATGCGCACCCGCGCCGGCCGCGCCATCATCTCGGCACGCCGGTCCAAGGGCCGCGCCCGCATCTCCGCCTGAGGACTGCGGGACGTTCGATGTTGGCCGCCGCGCAGCGCCTTCGGCGTCGCGGCGAGTTCGCCGCGACGATCCGCGGCGGTCGCCGCGCCAGCCGCGGCTGCGTCGTCGTCCACCTGAAATCCCCGGACCGCACGGACGGCCCTGACCACACGGACGGCTTGGCGCCAAGTGAGGTGCGTGCCGGTTTTGTGGTACCGAAGACGGTCGGCCCCGCTGTCGTCCGCAATCAAGTCAAGCGTCGGCTTCGTCATCTTGTCCGGGAGCGGCTCGCGCTCCTGCCGGCCGGGTCGGATGTCGTGGTACGCGCACTGCCGGGCGCGGCTGCCCGCCCGTACCCTCAAATGGCTGCTGATCTGGACGCGGCGCTGGCTCGCGCCGCCGGGAGCGGTGGTCGACGGTGACCGCCGCCACCACCCATGACGTGCGCAAGCCCACGACCCTCGCCGCCCGTGTGCTGTCGGCGCCCATCGTCGCGTACCGTCGTTGGATAAGCCCGGCGTTGCCGGACCGCTGTCGGTTCTACCCGTCGTGCAGCGCGTACGCTCTGGAAGCGATCGCGACTCACGGTGCACTGCGCGGAGTCCGCATGGCGATCTGGCGGCTGCTGCGCTGCCAGCCCTTCCATCCCGGCGGGTACGACCCGGTTCCGCCGCCCAAGAAGTCGACGTAACGGAGTCGCATCGTGTCCGTCCTTGGACCTATTTATTGGTGCATCTCATGGATCTTGCTGCGCTGGCACGATCTGTGGTCCGCCATCGGCCTGAGCGGCATGTTCCTGCGGACCAACTGGGACTGGGTTCTCGCGATCGTCTTCCTGGTGATCACGATACGGGCGATCCTGTTCCCGGTATATGTGAAGCAGATCAAGTCCCAGCGGGCGATGCAGCAGCTGGCACCGCAGATCAAAGAGCTGCAGGCGAAGCACAAGGGCGACCGGGAGACCCTCCAGCGGGAAACAATGGAGCTCTACAAGCGGGAGGGCACCAACCCGCTGATGGGCTGCCTGCCGATGGTGATCCAGATCCCCGTCATGTGGTCGCTCTTCCACGTGCTGCGGTTCCTGCGGCCCAACCGGTCCGACGCCACCAAGACGCTGTACGGCTGGGCGGTCGACCAGTACGACAAGGCAGCGCACGCAAAGCTGCTCGGGGCGCCGATCTCCGCGTCCTTCCGGTCGAGCACTGCGCAGCTGAACGAGTTGGGGGCCCACGGCACCAACGTGAAGATCGTGGCCGGGCTGCTCGTGGTCATCATGATCGTGACCACCTACCTGACCAGCCGGCAGATGATCCTCAAGACCGGATGGGCCGAGGACCCGACGCAGAAGATGGTGCAGCGGCTGATGCTGTACGGCATCCCGGTCTCGCTGCTCATCTCGGGCTTCGCGTTCCCGATCGGTGTGGTTCTCTACTGGACCACAACCAACCTCTTCTCGCTCGGCCAGCAGTTCTGGATCCTCCGCAAGTACCCGCCCCCGCCGATGGCGAAGAAGGCTGGCACGGGTACGGCGGCCAAGAGCACCCCGTCCCGCGCCTCGTCGACCGCTAAGGCGGTCGCCGGCAAGACCGGGCCGACCAAGGCTGCTTCGGTACGCACCCGGCCGGCGCGCGGCAAGAAGGCCGAGGCCGTGGAGCCGGAGCCGGTGGTCGACGGAAAGGCGCTCGCGCCGAGGCCCGGTGCGAAGCCGGTGAAGAACGCCAAGCGCGGTGCACCGCTGAAGCGCACCGGGGGGACCACGGCGAACGGGAGCACCGCCAAGCCGACCGCGGCCAAGCAGGCTGGCGCGGGCAAGCGGACGACCGGCACCAATCAGGAGCAAGGAAGTAGTAACGCCGCGAAGCGGACATCAGGTTGACGCGACGCCCGTCCATGGCCGCATGGCTCGGGCGGGCGGCGCTCCCAGAGGCAGACGTCCTCGTACCGGTGCTCATCCCACCGGCAACCGGGGTTTTCGTAGCTCATCATTTGCGGAGATGACATCGTGACCGAAACGAGCACCACAGCCGCGACCCAGTCCGAGTCGGACGAGGCCCAGGAGGCGGCGTCCCCGGCCGCGAACGAGGGCGAGCTGTTCCGGCAGAGTGAGATCGCCGCGGACTATGTCGAAGGGCTGCTCGACATCCTCGACTACGACGGCGACATCGACGAGCTGGTCCAGAACGGCCGGCCCGTGGTCGAGGTCGTCGGCGCGCGCCTGTCGAGCCTTGTCGGCCAGCGTGGCGCCACGCTCGAGGCGCTCCAGGAACTCACCCGGCTGGCGATCTTCCGGCAGACCGGCTCGCCCAGCCGGCTTCTCCTTGACGTCGGGGGGTACCGCGCCGCCCGTCGCAAGGAGCTGGGCGCAATCGCGAAGAACGCCGCGGAGAAGGTCAAGGAGTACGGCGAGCCGGTACGCCTGGAGCCGATGTCCGCGTTCGAACGCAAGTGCGTGCACGACGTGATCAACGCTCTCCCCGGTGTGGAGAGCGAGTCGGAGGGCGTCGAGCCCAGCCGGCGGATCGTGGTAAGCCCGACCGATTAACCACAGCGTGCCCAGCGATCTTCCGACCGAGCCGCCCGAACCGGCGGCTCGGCTCGTCTTCGGCGAGCGGCTGCCGCTGGCGCGCCGCTACGCCGAACTGCTCGCGACCGAGGGTGTCGTACGCGGCCTGATCGGCCCGCGGGAAGCGCCACGGCTGTGGGAGCGGCACCTACTCAACTGCGCGGTGGTCGAGGAGCTCATCCCGCACGGTTCCGCGGTGACCGACGTGGGTTCCGGTGCCGGCCTGCCGGGCGTAGTGCTGGCGGTGGCGCGCCCCGACCTCACCGTGACCCTGATCGAACCGATGGCACGCCGTACCGCCTTCCTGTCAGAGGTCGTCGAGGCGCTCGACCTGGCGGCGACCGTACATGTCGTTCGGGCGCGAGCCGAGGAATACTCGGGTCCGCCGGCAGGCGTAGTGACGGCGCGCGCGGTGGCGGCCCTGGACCGGCTCGCGGCATGGTGCCTTCCACTCGTCGCGACGGGAGGGCGCCTGCTCGCCTTCAAGGGTGAGTCGGCGGCCGAGGAGATCGAGGCGCATCGCGGCACCGTCGCGCGGCTCGGCGGTGGAGAGCCGGTGATCCGGCAGTGTGGCGCTGGAGTCGTTGATCCACTGGCGACGATCGTGGAAATCGCTCAGGAAAAGACCGCCGCGCGCCGGCGCCGTTGATGCCCCCATTTTTGTCGGTACGCCCCAGCTCATGAGCGCGCCACATTTCACGGTCCTATGAACTTCGTGGTCTTGCCCGCCGGGCGGCCTTAGGCTTGCCGCGCTCCGCTAGTACGGTTCATGGGAACAGGAACCGGAAGCGCGAGGTACATCCATCCGGAGTGGGCAGGGATGACACGGTGCAGAACATGGGTGGGTACGACGACTTCGGTACGGACGGCCGGAGATGGGTCGCCAGCGCGGCGGTGCCCGTGAACTCTGGGTCGACCGGACTGAACAACGTGCAGCAGCCGGAGTACGACGGATGGTCGGTCGGGTCCTCGACCGATCCGAAGCAGGTACCACATCCGCGCCCCGGTACCGGCATCGTCGCCGGTACCGCGGAGGCGTCCGGCGCGCCGGTCTCCGGCGCCGCGGCGGCACCGGTTCCGTCGGTACCGACCCCGGCGCCCCCGACCCCGGCCCAGCCGGGGCCCGGCGAGGAACCGCGCGTGGTGGAGATCGCTGTTTCACGTGAAACGGAGGATCCGCCACTGGCCCAGGAGGCGGAGCGCGCGGTGAAGATCCTTAACCCGAGCGGCGAGGTGACCATGCCTCGCCCGGCGCAACGCCGGGTGATCTGCGTGGCGAACCAGAAGGGTGGCGTCGGGAAGACCACGACCGCCGTCAACATCGCGGTGGCCCTCGCGTTGCACGGGAACCGGGTGCTCGTGATCGACCTCGACCCGCAGGGCAACGCGTCGACCGGGCTCAACGTGCCCCACCACGCCGGCGTACCCGACGTGTACGACTGCCTTATCGACGGCACGCCCTTGGCGGACGTGACCCAGCCTGTCGACGGGATCCCCAACCTCTTCTGCGTACCGGCGACCATCGACCTCGCCGGTGCGGAGATCGAACTCGTCTCCGTGGTCGCCCGCGAGTCCCGGCTCGCCCGGGCCATCCAGGCCTCCTCCGCCGATTACGACTACATCTTCATCGACTGCCCACCCTCCCTCGGTCTGCTGACGGTCAACGCTCTGGTCGCCGCGCAGGAGGTGCTGATCCCGATTCAGTGCGAGTACTACGCGCTGGAGGGCGTACAGGCGCTGACGAGCAACATCGCGTTGGTCAAGTCGCACCTGAACCCGGCCCTGGACATCTCAACCGTGCTGCTGACGATGTACGACCGCCGCACCAGGCTGGCCGATCTCGTTGAGCAGGACGTGCGCGCGCACTTCGGTGACAAGGTGCTTCAGGCGGTCATCCCGCGCAACGTCCGCGTCTCCGAGGCACCGAGCTACAGCCAGTCAGTTATGACCTACGACCCCGGGTCCCGGGGCGCGATCAGTTACTTCGAGGCGGCGCAGGAGATCGCGGAGCGAGGCGCCCGGGTCGGAGAGGGCCAGCGATGAGCAAACCGCGTGGCGGGCTGGGCCGAGGGCTGGGTGCCCTCATTCCGACCGCACCCGCCGTACCGCCCCCACCCCCGCAGGCCGCCCCCGGCTCGGCTCCCGCGCCCGGGGACGCGACGGCGGGTGACGCTGCGGAGCGCGACCTCCGGCTGGCGCCGGTACCCGGCGCGCGCTTCGCCGAGATCGGGGTCGACACGATCGTGCCGAACCCGAAGCAGCCCCGGCAGGTCTTCGACGAGGAGGCCCTGGACGAACTCAAGACCTCGATCCAGGAGGTCGGGTTCCTCCAGCCGATCGTGGTACGGGATGTCGGCGGCAACAAGCACGAACTCGTCATGGGCGAGCGCCGGTGGCGGGCAGCCCAGGCGCTCGGGCGCGACACGATTCCCGCGATCATCCGGGACACCCGCGACGACGCGATGCTGCGCGACGCTCTCCTCGAGAACATCCACCGGGCCGACCTGAACCCGCTGGAAGAGGCGGCCGCGTACCAGCAGTTGCTGGAGGAGTTCGGCGCCACCCACGAGGAGCTCGCCCGGCGTATCGGTCGCAGCCGCCCGCAGATCACCAACACGATCCGGCTGTTGAATCTCCCGGCCCGGGTCCAGCACCGGGTGGCGGCCGGCGTGCTCTCGGCTGGGCACGCCCGAGCACTGCTGGGGCTCGACGACGTGGCGGAGCAGGAGTCGCTCGCGAGCCGCATCGTCGCCGAGGGCCTTTCGGTACGCGCGACCGAGGAACTCGTGACCCTCGCTGTCACGGGCGGCGACAAGGCGAAGCCGAGCGCACCGACCCGCCGCGCCAAGCCGCATGCGCCGGCGTTGGCCGATCTCGCCGAGCGCCTTTCCGACCGGTTCGACACTCGCGTCAAGGTGGAGATCGGGCGGAGCAAGGGGAAGATCACGATCGAGTTCGCCACGGTCGACGACCTGGAGCGAATCGTCGGGATCATCGGTACCGAGGAGAGGCCGGCGGGCGAGTAGGCCCGACGCGTTGCCCCGGGTACTCCCATCGAGGGCCTGATCGCCGAACTCCGTCGCGCGGTCCGACCGCTACTGTTGTCGCGGATCCAGTGCCCCGCCCCGTCGCCGATCCCGGTGACGGGGCCGCGCGCTGTCTGCGAGTGGGTCGGGGCCGGTGATGCTGCGCGCTGAGGACGCCCGGCCAAAGCGGGACGATCACCGACTCGTTCGCCCGTGCACGCGGGGTGCGCGGGAAAGCGTCTACGGTCGCAGACGGCACGCCGGCGCCGACTGGCTCAGAGGGAGGCGCGTCGGGCGACCCTGCTTCGGGTGGCACCCGGGAGCCGGCTCCGACGGCGAGCGAGGCCAGGATCTTGCGCGCCGTGCCGGTCGATGCGGTAACGCCGAAGGGTGCCAGGGCTGGCGATGCCGATGCACGCGGAGTCGGCCCGGATGTGGTTGACGCACTGAGAGCACTTCCTCGCGGGTGCGCTCGGTCGGCGCTGTGCTCGGTCACGCGGTAGTCCGGCGGCGCGGTGGTCGACCACGGGGCGGCGACGCGGTGCGGCATACGGGCGCTGGGACGGGATGGTCTCTGCGGGGGACCCGGATGCGAGTCGCCAGCGGTCGACGGTCCGGAGCCGCGTGGGGGTGTGACCCGCTCCCCCGGCACGCTGTGGATGCGGCCGCTCCCGCCGCCGGGCGCCATCGTCGCCGGAAAGCCACAGACGGACTGCTTGGTGGTGCGAGCCGGTCGGCAATGCCTACCGAGCCCCGCGTGCCAGCCGCAGTGCAGGGCAAATCCCGGATGCCGACGACAGACCAACGTCTTGCAGCCCAGCTGGCTATCCACAGAAGTTATCCACAGGGAGCCGTGTTTCACGTGAAACCACTCGTGGCGAGGGGTGGGGGCCTGTGGATGAAGCTTCGTAGGTCAGAGGCGCGGCGGTTGCTCGCCGCCGCTTCTGGGGGCCGGGTCGCCTGTACATCGCCGCGTGCGTCGATCGGCGCGACGAGTACGGTGACCGCCTCGCGGTCCGCAGCGGCCTCGCCCAAGCCACTGTGCGGGTGGTGCCTCAGCCGAGGCGGTGGAGGTGGTCACGCCACGGTTCAACGACAAGCGCGTCGCCGAGGCCACGGGTGAGCGGCGTTGGGTTCGCCTCGTGATCCCAAACGTCGCCGTGTCGCGGGTGTGTGGGTCGACCGCACGAGGAGGTCGTCGCCCCCGAGGGCTGTCGGAGGGTTGGCGGGTCACGCAGGTCCGGTCCTGGCTACCCAGCACGGAACGACGGGATTTCGGTACCGCGGCTCCTCAGGTTCGGCACGGCTGGCGACGAGATAAGCGGGGCCACTACGCCACCGCGCGACACCAGACCAATGACCAATCAAGGCCGCCGCTCAAAGACTGCGGGCATATGACGTGCGTCCGCGGCGAACGTGGCAGGCTCGAACGGTTCTCGCGCCCGGGCGCGCGCCCGGCCGGCGAGCACGCGTGTACGCCAGGTCGTCGAGCGCCCGGCGCTCGCCAGGTCGTCGAGCACTCGGTCGGTCCTACGCGAGGTCGACGCAGGCGCACCATGATCAACTCAGTCAACGCCATCGTCACAGGAACGAGGACACGTCGATGGACAGATCGGCCGATGCCGTGGTTGTGCGTTACTTCGACATGTGGAATACCGGCGACACTACGATCGCGGACCAGATCCTGCACCCCGACTGGATCGACCATGCCCACCCCGAGGTCACCGGACCCGCTGCCGTGCGGCAGGCCGTACAAGCCGTCCGGGCCGCAACGCCGGGTCTGCGCTTCACCGTACACACCGTCCTCGACGGCGACGACCTCGTCGCCGTCGTGGGTTCGGTCGGTCAGGCACAGCAGGCGGCCGACTCGCCGGGCCAGCTCGTCTGGCTGATCCGCCTTGCCGACGGTCTCATGGCCGAGATGTGGACTTACCAGCAGAACCGACCACCGCGCTGAAGGCCTCACGTACTGAGCAGTGATCAGTTGCTCCCCCAGGGGAGGCGGCGGCCCAAACGGGAGGCCTGACCCCACGGGGGACGACATCGGACCAGGCCTCCGATAGGGTTCGGTTCGTGCCTGAGACGCCCCCCAAATCCCCTGCACCATCCGGACCGCTTGATCGGGAAACCCCCGCCCGGGACGGCGCCGGCGACCGGCTACCGGACTTCGTGAACTGGCCAAGCTTCCCGTTCGAGGGCGAGCTGCGCGTCAAGCGAATCGAGAAGCCCACCGATGTTGAGCCTCCCCGCGAAGGCGAGGAGGAGGGCAGCTGTGAGGCGTGCAGCACCGCCGACGACAGGTACATCTGGGTGAACGAGCGCTGGCGGGTGCGGGCGACGCCGCGGCCGAGTGGCCTCCCCATGGTGCTGATCCTGGAGACGCGATCCCATCTCGATCTCGGGGATCTACCGAACCTGCTCGCCGCCGAACTGGGCGTTATGACGGTACGGCTGGAGCGGGCGATCCGATCGCTGGACGGGGTAGCACGGGTTTACGTCAACCGGTGGGGCGACGGCGCGGCACACCTGCACGTGTGGTTCATGGCGCGCCCGGCCGGGCTGCTGCAGCTGCGCGGCCCGTTCCTGTCGATGTGGGACGACATCTTGCCGTCGGTCGACGAGGCGGCATGGCAGGAGAACCTGGCGCTCGTTGCGGCCTGGCTGGCGGAGTTCGGCGGTCGCTCGTTCGTCGAGCCGCCGCGCATCGACTGGCAGGCGCCATCCACACTTGCGGCGTCGATCGCTCTTCAGGCCGCCACGGAGCAAGGCGACGAGGCCGCGGCGAAGGGCGAGAGCGCCCCGGGCGGAGCGACCAACGCACAGGGCGAATCGACCACCACGCGCGAGGGCGAGACGGTCGCAGGCCAAACGACGCCGGTCGAGCAGCTCGCCGAGCAGACGGCGGAGCGAGCGGCCGCCACAGCGAACCGAGTCCGGGCGCGGGCGGTCGCTGAGGGCGAGGCGGAGCCAGAGGTCCGCGTGCAGGCGACCGCCCAAGCGACCGCGGACGTCTGAGGTCGTTGTTTCACGTGAAACACAAGCGTTGAGCGGGGTACCACGCCCGCTCAACGACCGCCGCGCAGTCAATGACCTGAGCCTTGTTATCGGTGACCCTTGAGTTGCCGGGTGGTCGCCTCACTTCAGGAGGCGCCGCGAGCCGCCGCCCGGTCCACGAGTGTGGCGAGCAATTTCCCGAAGTCGAGGCCGGCGGCCGATACCGCCATCGGAAGTAGCGAGGTCTCGGTCATCCCTGGCGACACGTTGACCTCGAGCACGTGTGCGTTGCCGTCCTCGTCGACGATCAGGTCTACCCGAGACAGGTCCCGCAGGCCGAGCGCAACATGCGCGTCGACCGCGATACGCGCCACCGAGTCGGCGACGGAATCGTTCAGGCGGGCGGGTACATGCCAGGTGGTAAGTCCCGCGGTGTACCGGGCGGCGTAGTCATACACGCCGTCGCGCGGAACGATCTCGACGGCGGGAAGCGCGTACGGGCCCTCGCCGAGATCCACCACCGAGACCGCGATGTCGACCCCGGACACGTACCGTTCGACGAGAGCCGTCTGGTGGTATGCGAAGCACCCGACCATGGCGGTCGGCAACTCGGCCTCGTCCCGTACCACCGTCGCGCCCAGGCCCGAGCCGCCCTGCGCCGGCTTCACCATGAGCGGCAGTCCGAGCCGGGCCACGATGCGCTCGAGTACCGCCCCCGCCCCGAGCTCTGAGAACCGGTCGTGCGGCAGGGCGACCCAGTCCGGAGTCGGGATACCTGCCTCACGGAGTACCGCCTTCGCGGACGGCTTGTCCCAGGCGACCCGGGCGGCACGCGCGTCACAGCCGACGTACGGCACACCGCACAAGTCGAGTACGCCCCGCAGCGACCCGTCCTCGCCCGCCGATCCGTGCAGCGCGACGATCACTGCGTCGGGGCGGTCAGCTCCGAGTACCGGCAGCAGAGTCGCGTCGGCGTCCCGCTGTTCCGCGTCGATACCGGCCGATCGCAGCGCGTCGAGTACCCGGCGCCCGGAGCGCAGCGACACCTCCCGCTCGTACGAGAGACCACCGGCGAGAACGAGAACGTGGTGCGGCGTACCCATGCCCGCTTTCACTCCACTCCCGGACCGGGCGTGTCCGCCGTCGCCGCGCCCACCGACCCGTGCGTCCAGGAGACGCCGCGATCGCCCGCGGCGGATTGGGCCCCGAAGATCTGGCGCATCGAGGTCTCGGCGTCGATGACCTGAGCCAACCGGCGCACGCCCTCCCGGATCCGTTCCGGCGGCGGGAAGCAGTACGACAGGCGGATGTGGGAGCCGCCGGAGCCGTCGGCGTAGAAGCCGGTGCCGGGGACGTACGCGACCCGCTCCGCGATGGCGCGGGGCAACATCTCCTTGGAGTGCAGTCCCTCGGGCAGCGTCAGCCAGACGTAGAAGCCACCGTCCGGCCGGGTCCACCGGGTACCGGTCGGCATGAGCTCGGCGAGCGCGGAGAGCATCGCGTCCCGGCGCTGGCGGTAGATCTCCCGGAACGCCTTGAGCTGTTCCTGCCAGGGCATCGTCCGGAAGTACTCGATCACGGCGGACTGGGCGAACATGCTCGGACACAGGATCTGGGCCTCGGACGCGATCACGAGCTTCTCCCGTACGGCGTGCGGGGCGAGGATCCAGCCCACCCGCATACCGGGCGCGAACGTCTTGGAGAAGGTGCTCAGGTACAGCACGCCGTCGCGGGCGCGGGAGCGCAGCGATAGCGGCGGGTCGCCGTCGAAGCCGAGCAGCCCGTACGGATCGTCCTCCACCACGAGGAGGCCGGCGCGCTCGGCGATCGCGAGGATCTCGCCACGCCGGCTCTCCGACAGCGTGACTCCGGCCGGGTTGTGGTAAGCGGGAACGGTATAGAGAAACTTGGCCCGCTTTCCGGCCTGTGCCACGGTCGCCAGCGCCTCCTGCAGCGCTGCCGGGATCAGGCCGTCCGAGTCCATGGGGACGTGTACGACGTCGGCCTGGGCGGCCTGGAACACGCCCAGGGCGCCGACGTAGGTCGGGCCCTCGGCGAGTACCACGTCGCCCGGGTCGAGGAAGACGCGCGAGATGAGGTCCAGCGCCTGTTGGCCGCCGACCGTGATCACCACGTCGTCTGGTGACCCGTGTATCCCGGAGAGCGTCATCAGCTCGCAGATCTGCTCCCGTAGCGCCGGGTCGCCCTGGCCGAGTCCGTACTGGAGTGTCGTCGCGCCGTGCTGGGAGCCGAGCCGGCCGAGCATCTCCCCGACCGCGTCGAGCGGCAGGGCCGATACGAACGGAGCGCCGCCGGCGAGGGAGACCACCTCCGGTCGGCTGGTTACCGCAAAGAGTGCCCGGATCTCCGAAGCCGTCATGCCGCGCATCCGTTGCGCGTACCGGTCGGTGTAGTCATCCAGCGTCGTGCCGCTCACGATCACTCCACGGGGGTTAGCTAGGCCAGGATTGTCGATCGTACTCTCCGGGATGTCTCCCGCAGCGCTCCGTGCACGCGTACGATCAGACGCTGGGAACAAGGAGGCGCCGCTTGGTTCACGACAGCTCCCGAGGGATGCGCCAATGTCGCGACGCTTGGTCAATCTGACCCTCGACACTCTAGAAGACCTGCCGAGACCGTGCCGGCAATGCGTGTACTGGGAGTTGGACCCGGTCGCTGCCGAACGCGCCTGTGCCGCGGGTGACCCCGGCCTCGAAAAGGAGGCGTGGGTCTCGCAGACGTTGCTCGAGTGGGGCTCCTGCGGAAAGCTCGCGTACGTCGATGGGATGCCCGCCGGGTTCGTGATGTTCGCACCGCCCGCGTACGTGCCCCGGTCCATGGCGTTCCCGACCTCCCCGGTCTCGGCCGACGCGGCTCTGCTCATGACCGCCAATGTGGTTCCGGCCTTCGCCGGTGGCGGACTGGGCCGGATGCTGGTGCAGGGTGTCGCGCGCGATCTCACGAAGCGCGGCATCAAGGCGATCGAGGCGTTCGGCGACGCCAAGTTCGACCAGACCGTCGACGGCGAGAACGGCTGCCTGGCTCCGGCGGACTTTTTCCTTTCGGTCGGGTTCAAGACGGTACGGCCGCATCCGCGCTATCCGCGTCTTCGCCTGGAACTGCGTACGGCCCTGTCGTGGAAGTCCGACGTCGAGTACGCGCTGGAGAAGCTGCTCGGTTCGATGAGCCCCGAATCGCTGCTGCGTCCGGTACGACCGGCCACCCGCTCGACGCTCTCCCCTGGCGGACTTCTCTAAAGCGCCTGCGCCAAAGCGCCTGCGGCGACCCAGCGCCTGCGCCAAAGCGCCCGCGACCACAGCGCCTGCGGCGACACAGCGCCTGCGACAAAGACGGGATGTCAGTGGACGGCGAGCGTCGCGCGGATCGAGGAGACGTCGATCGAACCGGTCGGCACGTCCTCCTCGACCGGGTAGTACATCCGCTGCACGGCGGCGACGATCGCCTCGACGACCCGCTCTCGGAACATCGGTTCGACGAGGTGTTGCCGGTCGATCGGCGAGGTGAGGTACCCGACCTCGACACGTACCGCCGGCATGCGCGTCAGGCGCAGTAGGTCCCAGGTCTTCGCGTGCGTCTGGCAGTTGGCGAGCCCGGTACGCATCACGATCTCACGCTGTACGAGTCCCGCGAGGCGCTCGCCCACCGTTGACGTGACGCCGTTGGCCGAGCCGTAGTGGTAAGTGGCGACGCCATTTGCCGCCGGGTTCGGATGGCCGTCCAGATGTACCGAGATGAACAGGTCGGCGCCGAGGTCGTTGGCGAGCCCGGCACGGTCGCGATCGGACAGCTCGGTCTCGCGTGCCGGCCCGCGAGTCAGGTGTACGCGCATCCCCGCGGCGGCGAGGCGCCCCTCCAACCGGGTGGCGAGATCGAACGCGAGATCCGCTTCGGTCCAGCGCAGCACGCCGTCCGGTACGACGACGCCCAGATCGGGTCCACCGTGGCCGGGATCGATCACGATCATCTTGTTGACGAGCGCGCGCCCCGACTGCCGCAGCTTGAACGATTCGCGCAGCTCGACCGGCGCGCCGCCGATCACCTTGCGCCCCAGGCGCCGCAGCGCGCCGAGTGTCTGGGGTCCGGCCGAGCCGTCCGGCACGATCCCCACTTCGCGTTGGAACACGGCGACCGCGCGGGCGGTGCGCGCTCCGTAGATGCCGTCGGCGCGTCCGACGTCGTACCCCATCTCCAGCAGGCGCTCCTGCAACTGGTGGACGTCGTCGCCGATGAGTGGTTCCGGTACGGACTGGTAGAGCGTGCGCGCGCCCAGCCGCCACCGTGAGGCGTCGAGCGCGAGCCAGGTCTCCTCGTCGACCTCGCCGTCGGCGGTCAGCCCTCGGCTCTGCTGGAACGCCCGCACTGCCCGCTCGACGCGCTCATCGAACTCAGGACCAGGCAACCGGTCAGGCGAAGGACCGGGCGAGCGGTCGTACGAAGGCGAAGGGCCAGGCGAGCGGTCATATGAAGGCGAAGGCTCTGCGGAAGTACGCGGCGCGGGGCTGGGTGTAGGAGCGGCGGGCGTCAGAAGACCCAGACCGTGCAGGATCGAACGGATCTCAGCGACCGCGGCTCCCCGGTCGCCTCGCCTGATCGCCCGCATGCGCGTCCTCCCTGAACCAGCTGGGCACCCGCCGCCGGCCCGCCCGCCGTACCGGCGGTCGTGCATGGCTGGGACAAGCGGCCGAACCCAGCCGCGCCACTACTACCTCAAACGCACCGGAGCGTATCGCGCCCTGACCACACCCGCTCTCGCGCGTACGGCAGGCCGGCCGCGGCACAGCGACGGCACGAACCGGCGCTGGGGACGAAGCCGCGCCCCGTGTCCGGCCATATGTCCAGAAACGGGGCGCGGCAAACGCTGATTAGAGAGCAGATTCGATGAGGCGGATCAGGTCGCTCTTGGGACGCGCGCCGGCGACCGACTGCACCGGCTGGCCACCCTTGAAGACGGTGAGGGTCGGTACCGACATGACCTGGTAGTCGCGGGCGGTACCGGGGTTGGCGTCGATGTCCAGCTTGACGATCTTCACCTTCTCCCCCATCTCACGGGCGATCTCCTCCAGTACCGGCGCGACCCGCAGGCATGGGCCGCACCACTCGGCCCAGAAGTCGACCAGTACCGGCTTGTCGGATTGCAGCACCTCGTTTGTGAAGGTGGCGTCGGTGACCGCCTGCATCGCTCTCTCCCTCTGTAACGTATCGACAACAGTCAGTGTGCAGCCGTGGACCCGTGTTCGAGCGCCGCGATGTACCGCTCGGCGTCCAGCGCGGCGGCACAGCCGGTACCAGCCGCCGTGATCGCCTGCCGGTACGTGTGGTCGACGAGGTCGCCGGCGGCGAATACACCTGTGATGGAGGTACGCGTGCCGGGCGCGTCGACCAGGACGTACCCGTTCGTGTCCAGCTCGACCTGCCCGCGGAACAGCTCGCTGCGCGGCTCGTGACCGATCGCCACGAATACGCCCTCGACGTCGAGTACCCGCTCCTCGCCGGTTTTCGTGTCGCGGAGGCGTACCCCGCACACCGCGCCACCGTCGCCGAGTACCTCGCTGACGACCGAGTTCCACTCCACCTTGATCTTCGGATTAGCCAGCGCGCGATCCGCCATGATCTTGCTGGCGCGGAACTCGTCGCGCCGGTGGATGATCGTGACCGAGGCGGCGAACTTGGTGAGGAAGTTGGCCTCCTCCATCGCCGAGTCGCCACCGCCGACGACCGCGATCTCCTGGTCGCGGAAG
>JBPYFB010000386.1:0-5235 GCA_051986465.1 Rugosimonospora sp. | reverse complement strand
CCACGTGAAAATCGTGATGGCGCCCAGCGGGTCGAGTTGGCGGGTGACCCGCCCGTCCGGGCCGTACTCGTTGCGGACCTGCGCGTTGCCGCGCGCGTCGGTCACCTGGCTGAGCCGGCCGGACGCGTCGTAGGAGTAGCTGTGCGTGAAGCCGAGCGCGTCCTGCACCTTGAGCAGCCGGCCGCCGATGTAGTCGAACTGCGTGGACCGGCCGTCCGGCAGCGTGATCTTCGTGATCAGCCGCAGGTCGGTACGGTTCTCGATGCGCGCCACCCGGCCGGCCGCGTCGGTCACGCTGGTGAGCAGGCCGGACGCGTCATAGCCGAGCGTCACCCCGAACCCACGCGCGTTGCGTACCGTCACCAGCTTTCCGGCGGCGTCGAAGCGCAGTGTCCGCTGGTCCGGGGTGACCAGTTGCCAGCCGCCACCGGCCACAGTGGACAACTTGGAGCGGATGCCCGCCGGGCGGGTGTACGAGCCGTCGGCCGCCTTGGTGTAGACCGCCTCGGAGCCGTCCTCGGCCCGTACCCGTACCGATCCGTTGGCGGCGGCCACGACCTTCGCGTCGTAGGTCCACGTCCAGCCGGCACCGAACATGCCCGTCGCGGTGTTCGCGGAAGAGTAGAACCGGGTCGCCTGGAACGGGATGCCGTACGAGGACATGACGAAGTCGCGCTCGGTGCGGATGAAGGCGCCGGTACCCGTGTTGACCTGCGCGCCGCGCAGCGCCTGCGCGCTGACCGTCGGGCCGAGCACGGTGGGGCAGCCGCAGCCCGCGGCCTGGGTCGCCGGAATCGCCGGCGGGTCGACGATGGTGCGCGGCTTGGCCGCGTTGGACGCCGGCGAGGTCGCCTCGGTACCGTCCGGCTGCACCACCGTGATCGTCACGGTGTACTGGCGGGCCGGATCGAGGGTCCAGCCCTCGGCCGAGCCGAAGCTGCGGCACCAGGTGCGCGGCTCGCGGCAGGAGGACAGCCCGGTGCGGTCCAGCGTGCTCGACCGCTGCTCCACACCGGACTCGACGTCGGTGACCGTCGCCCACCACTGCGCGAACGCGGTCGGGTCGCCCTCGGGGATGTCGGCGTTGAAGTACACGACCAGCGAGGTGTCGCCGAGGTTGAAGCCCGAGCGCAGGAGCAGGTCGGCGACCGTGCTGGTGGCTGTCACCTGCGCCTTGACGGCGGCGGCGCGGGTGGCCTTCTCGGCGGCGGTCGGCTTGTGTGCCTTGCCCCCGGCCTTGACCGGCGGCGGGACCACCGGCGCCCGCTGGCCCTTCGGTAATCCGTGGTTGGGTGCGGCCGAGTCGGGCAGCGGCCGGGTGACCGGTGCGGCTCCGGCCGGCGCGAGGGGCGTGCCGTGCTTGGCGTGGGCCGCCAGCGGCGTGGCGACGAGCAATGAGGCGGTGACGATCGTGACCGCGGCGTGGCAGACAAACCGGCGCATGACCAAACCCCCGTGGTAGTCGTGCATTCCTTGTCGAGCACCCTACGACGATTCTGACGCGCCGGACAAGATGTTTTTAAATATTTGGAAGCGTAAGTTGTCTTTTGCTAAGCGCCATTTCCTATGGCCGGTAGTACTATTCCGCTCAGCAGTGAACGCGCGAATCAATAGCTAAATCGGATAGTACTATTCCGTCCGGTAATCACCCGCAGGCAGAAATCGCGCCTCGCGGGCGGCCGATGCCGGACACGGCGGTCAATGGGTACGCATTCCCCGCGTATAGGTACGCGGGCTTGGCAAGTGATACACGTACACGGCATCAAGGTCGTGCTCAGCGGTATTCGGGTTCCCCGTATAAACGCGATCATGGAACGCTGGGTGCGTACCTGCCGTCGCGAGCTGCTGGACCGCACGCTGATCTGCAACCAGCAGCATCTGCTGCATGCGCTGCGGGCGTAGGAGCGGTTCTCCAACCTACATCGACCGCAACAGGGGACCGCGAACGTCCGGCCGCTGAAGCCGTTGCCCGAACCGATCACCAACCCGCACGAACTCGCCCGACTGAACATCCAACGGCGTGACCGCCTCGGTGGTGTCCTTCACGAATACGAGCACGCCGCCTGAGCTGCCCGGATGGCATTATCGGCAGGTACAAGGTCGCGGTCGTTCCAGATGACCAGCAAGGACTTACAGTTGAGGTCATCGCCCGCGTACCCGCTAGGAGGGCGAGCCGTGCCGCTGCGTACCGTCGTGTTGGACATCGAGGGCACCACGAGCGCCACGAGTTTCCTCACCGACCACCTGCACCCGTACTCGGCGCGGCGCTTCGCCGGTTGGCTCGACGCGCACCCGGGCGACGCCGAGACCGCGGCCGCCATCGCCCAGGTCCGAGCAGCCATCGGCGAACCGGCGGCCGGCACCAGCCGCATCGCCGAGGTGCTGCGGGCGTGGCTGGCGCAGGACCGCAAGGACACGGCGCTGAAGACCATTCAGGGCCTCATCTGGGCCCGGGGATTCGCCGAGGGCGAGCTGACCGCCCATTTCTACCCCGATGTGGTACCGGCGCTGCGCCGGTGGCACGCCGCGGGAATGCGGCTGTACGTCTTCTCCTCCGGCTCGGTCACCGCGCAGCGGTTGTGGTTCGGCCACTCCCCCGCCGGGGACCTGCTGCCCTTGCTGACCGGGCACTTCGACACCGCGAACGCGGGACCCAAGCGCGCACCCACGTCGTACCGCGCCATCGCCGCCGCGACCGGTACGGAACCCTCGGGCACAGTCTTCCTCTCCGACGTGACCGCCGAGCTCGACGCGGCGTGCGAGACCGGCTGGCACACCGTCGGCGTGCGGCGCCCCGGCGAGCCGCACTACGAGGCCGGGGTCGGGGACCACCTGGAGGTCTCGTCCTTCACCGAGCTCGACCTCTCGGCCGACCGCCCGGCCCGGACCGGTTGACTCCGGCCCGGAAGCAGGGCGGCCCGCGGGGATCGCGAGCAGCCGGTCGCCGAGTTGGCGCGCCGCATCGTCGCCTGGCATCGCGCCGGCCTACCCGTCGTGCCCGAGTCCGGAGTGGACGTCCACTAAGGACAAATTCAGCCGCGCAGGAGCGGCAGTAGCTGATCACCCTGGCGCTTGACCTCGGCCAGGTACGGGGTATCCCAAAGCACGAGGTGGGAGACCCCGAGATCCTGGTACTTCCGCAGCGACTGCGCCACGTCCTTCGCGATCCGACCAGCCAGGTGGCGCCCGCACCGATGCCGCCGAACCTGCCCGGCGCCGTGTAGAGGTTGTCGTCGAGCACCTCTCCCCGCGCGGCCAGGTCGCCCAACCGCCGCTGGCCGACGGCGCGCTGCCAGTTCGGGTCCCGCCGGTCGGGAGCCGCTGCCCTTCGCCATCGCCGCGACCTTCGCTTCCGCGGCGGCCCACACCTCCTCTGTGGTCTCCCGCACCACGGTGGTGACCCGCAGCCCGTACTCGAGGGGTGCGTACTCGCGTCCCAGCTTCCCACCCAGTTGGTTGAGCCGCTCGATCCGCTCGCGGACACCGTCGAGTGGCTCACCCCAGAAGAGCTGAACATCAGCCTCGGTCGCGGCCACCTGCTCGGCCGCTGCGGAGGCGCCGCCGAAGTAGATCCGGGGATGCCCGCGTCCATCATGGACGGTGGGGCGCGGCAGCATGGTGGCGCGGGTGACGCTGAAGTGCTCGCCGTGGTAGGTGGCGTCCTCTTCCGTCCACAGCTTGCGTACGATCTGGATGAACTCCCCGGTGCGCGCGTACCGGTCGGCTTGGCGGCTTCGCTGTCGCCGTACGCCGCCGGGTCGTCCCGGCCCGACGCGATTTTGACGAGCACCCGCCCGCCGGTGAGATGGTCCAGCGTCGCGGCGGCGGAGGCGAAGTTGGCCGGGGCGCCAGTAGCCGGTACCGATGAGTGCGCCGCCCCACCCGTGCTCCTCGATCGCCCTGGCCTGGTCGACCAGCGTCCGCAGGCTGTTGTGACCCTGATGGACATCGTCGCCCCGGTGCCCAGTCCGGACCTCGTTCGGGATGTACCAGAGGAACTCGCTACGCACGACCCGGCCCTACCTCGCACCGCGACGGCCGGCCGAGGCGCTCGGGTACCCGGTTGCTCCAGTTACCCCGCCGGCGCGATCCTGGTGTCGTATGTGGCCAGCCTAACCCGAATTCCTACTTGGAGGATGGACTATGCTCGCGACCATGCGCACGTCAGCTCGTTTATCCGCAGCCCTGCTGGGCACCATAGCGCTGGCCGCCGGGTGCGCGCCCGCGACCAGCTCCACCTCCCCGGGGGCCTCCGCCGCCGGTTCCGCCGCCAGCCTGTCGTGCACGCCGAGCCAGCTGCACACGGTGGTCGCCGGCAAGCTCACCGTGGCCACGGACGATCCGGCGTACCCGCCGTGGTTCGTGGACAACAAGCCTCAGAACGGGCAGGGCTACGAGTCGGCCGTGGCCTACGCGGTGGCCACGAAGCTCGGGTACACCAAGGACCAGGTGGTCTGGACGCGGGTCGGGTTCAACAACGCGATCGCACCGGGCACCAAGGCCTTCGACTTCGACATCAACGAGTTCTCCATCACCGGGGACCGCAAGAAGGCGGTCGACTTCTCCGCGCCCTACTACGACGTGACGCAGGCCGTCATTGCGCTGAAGAAGTCGAAGATCGCCGGCGCCAGGTCGTTGGCCGACCTGCGGAACGCGAAACTGGGCGCCCAGGTCGGTACCACCAGCTACCAGGCCATCACCGACGTCATCAAGCCGGTGAACCAACCACAGGTCTACAACAACAACGACGACGCGAAGAAGGCGCTGCAGAACGGCCAGATCGACGGTCTGGTGGTGGACCTGCCGACCGCCTTCTACATCACCTCCGCCGAGATCGCGGGCTCGCTCATCGTGGGGCAGATACCGCAGCCGACGGGCAGCAGCACCGAGCAGTTCGGCCTCGTGCTGGACAGGGACTCCGCGCTGACAGCCTGTGTGAGCCAGGCGGTCACCGCGCTACGCGCCGACGGTACCCTCGCGGGACTGGGGAAGCAGTGGCTGGCCCAGGTGGCCGGCGGCGCCCCGGAACTGTCTTGAGCGAGACGGACACCGGGTACCGGCCCAGCGCGCTGCAACTGGAGCGGTTGAGCTACCGCCGCCGGCAGACGGTCGTGTCGGTCGTGCTGGCGGCGGCGTCCACGCTGGTGCTCGGCCTCGTGCTCGTGGTCGGGGTGACGCACGCCCCCGGCTGGGCCCGGGTGCGCTCGTCCTTCCTCGACTTGGGCGTGGCCCGCC
>JBPYFB010000385.1:0-3872 GCA_051986465.1 Rugosimonospora sp. | reverse complement strand
GCTGGCCTTCCCGATCCGGGCGATCGGCTGGGTGCTGGCCGAGCTGCCGCGCTCCGCGGCGGGCTTCGAGCGGGTCAGCGCGGTGCTGCGGGCGACCGGGGACATGGCATACGGCGAGCGTGGCCTGGCCGCCGCCGGCCCGGCGACGCTGCGCTTCGACAAGATCAGTTTCGGGTACCCGGACGGTGCGCCGGTGCTGTCGGACGTGACCTTCGAGGTACCGGCGGGGCAGACGGTGGCGCTGGTCGGCCCGACCGGTTCCGGCAAGTCGTCGGTGGCCGCGCTCGCCGCGCGCCTGCTCGATCCGGCGTCGGGCACGGTCCGGCTCGACGGCGTGGACCTGCGCGAGCTGACCGCCGCCGAGCTGACCGGCGCGGTGGGCCTGGTGCCGCAGGTACCGTTCGTCTTCGACGACTCCGTGCGCGCGAACGTGAGCCTCGACCGGAACGGGGTCGACGACGAGGCGGTCTGGGCCGCGTTGCGTGCCGCGCAGGCGGACGGGTTCGTCGCGGCCCTCCCCAATGGACTGTCCACAGTGGTTGGTGAGCGGGGCGCCACGCTCTCCGGCGGGCAGCGGCAGCGGCTCACCCTGGCCCGCGCGCTGGCCGGCCGGCCCAGACTGCTGGTGCTGGACGACGCGACCAGTGCCGTCGACCCGCGCGTGGAGGCCGCGATCCTGGCGGCGCTGCGGGGGACCGGCTCCATTCTGGTCGTCGCGTACCGCAGAGCCACGATCGCGCTCGCCGACAGCGTCGTGTACCTTTCGGGCGGCCGGGTCGCCGCGACCGGTACCCACGCCCAGCTGCTCGCGTCGGTACCCGGGTACGCCGATCTGGTCACCGCGTACGAGCGCGCGGAGCGGGAGCACGTCGGATGAGCGCGCTCGACACGGTACGGCGGGGCCTCACCCTCTCGCCCGAGCTGCGCCGCGGCCTCGCCGGTACCCTCGCGCTCGGGCTGGTCTCGACCGCCGGCAAGGTGGCGGTACCGGTCGCGGTGCAGCAGGGCATCGACACCGCCCTGCGCGCGCCCGGCGGCCCGAACCTGGGTCGCGTGATGGCGATCGCCGCGCTGACCGCCGCCCTGCTGCTGGGGACCGCGCTGTGCGCATACCAGATGAATGTCCGCCTTTACACGGCGAGCGAGACGGCCCTGGCCGGCCTGCGGGTGCGGACCTTCCGCCACATCCACGACCTGTCGATGCTGCACCAGCAGGCGCAGCGGCGCGGCGCCCTGGTGTCCCGGGTGACCACCGACATCGACCAGATCAGCCAGTTCCTCCAGTACGGCGGCGTGATTCTCCTGCTCAGCGCGGGCCAGCTGGTGCTCACCACCGTGCTCATGCTCGTGTACTCGTGGCAGCTCACGCTCGTCGTGTACGCCGCCTTCGCGCCGATGGTGCTGCTGGTGCGGCTGATGCAGCGCCGGCTGACCACCCGCTACGCCGAGGTGCGGGTGCGCATCGGAGCCATGCTCGGCGCCATCTCGGAGAGCGTGGTCGGCGCGGCGGTGATCCGCGCGTTCGGCGCGCAGGCACGGACCTTCCGGCGGCTGGACGCCACCATCGAGGCGACCCGGGCGGGGCAGATACGCGCACAGCGGCTGTCGGTACTGGCGAGCCAGGTCGGCGAGGTGGCCGCGGCGCTGGCGACGGCAGGCGCGGTGGTCGTGGGGGTACTCATCGGCATCGGCGGCGGATTGCGGGTCGGCGAGGTGACCGCGTTCCTGTTCCTCGTCACGCTGTTCACCCAGCCGGTACAGGTGGCCACCGAGACGCTCAACGACGCGCAGAACGCGGTCGCTGGCTGGCGGCGCGTCCTGGACGTGCTGGACACCTCGCCCGACGTGCCCGATCCCGGTGCCGGTGGGGTGGAGCTGCCGCCCGGCCCGATCGACGTCACGTTCCGGGAAGTGGAGTTCGCATACCCGGCCGGTCCGCCGGTACTGTCCACTGTAGACCTTACGATTCCGGGGCAGTCCCGGGTGGCCGTGGTCGGCGAGACGGGCAGCGGCAAGACCACGCTCGCCAAGCTGATGACCAGGCTGATGGATCCGACCGGCGGCCAGGTGCTGCTCGGCGGCGTCGACCTGACCCGGGTCAGCTTCGCGAGCCTGCGCGGCCGGGTGGTGATGGGGCCGCAGGACGGGTTCCTGTTCGACGGCACCATCGCCGACAACGTCCGGTACGGCCGGCTCGAGCTGACCGACGCCCAGGTCGGTGCGGCCCTCACCGAGCTGGGCCTGGCCGAGTGGCTGGCCGGGTTGCCCGACGGGCTCACCACCCGGGTGGGGGAGCGCGGCGAGGCGCTCTCCGTCGGCGAGCGGCAACTCGTCGCGCTCGCGCGGGCGTACGTGGCCGATCCGGACCTGCTCGTACTGGACGAGGCGACCAGCGCGGTGGACCCGGCGACCGAGGTGCGGCTGCAGGCCACCTTCGAGGCGGTGACCCGGGGCCGTACCACCGTCGCGATCGCACACCGGCTGTCCACCGCGCGTACCGCGGACGAGGTGATCGTCGTGGACCGCGGCCGGATAGTGCAGCGCGGTCCACATGCGACACTCATCGCCGAGCCCGACTCCGTCTACGGGCGGCTCTACGCGTCCTGGCTCGAACAGCACGGCGAGGTCAGCGCCCCACCGCACGCCGGCTGACCCGATCCCTTGTCCCCGAGCCTGTTCGTCAAGCTGCTGGCCATCTTCGCCGTCATCGCGATCGGCTGGGTCGCGGGTAGGACGAGGATGCTCGGACCGCAGGCGGCTACGACGTTCGGCGCCGCCGCGTTCGGCATTTTCACGCCGGCCCTGCTGTTCCGCACGACGGCGCATGTCGCGCTGACCCGGCTGCCCTGGGCGACCATCGTCGGGTACTACGCGCCCACCCTCGCCATCCTGCTGGCCGTGTACGCGTGGCAGCGCTCTACTCATTCTGCCCAGCCCGCTCGTCCCGTCCAGCCCGCTCGTCCCGTCCAGCCCGCTGTACCCGCGGTGCGGGCCCTGGCGATGAGCTTCAGCAACACGGTGCAGCTCGGTATCCCCGTCGCGGCGGCCCTCTTCGGTGCGGTCGGGCTCGCCATCCACATCACCATCGCGAGCCTGCAGTCGCTCCTACTGCTCACCACCAGCACCGTGCTCGTCGAGATCGACCTGGCGCGGGCGTCCACGGATGGCAGGAGGGCGCTGCGGCTCACCGCCCTGACCGGCCGCCGCGCCTTCATCCACCCGGTCGTACTGCCGGTCCTGCTCGGCCTGGGCTACAACCTGACCGGCCTGCCGGTACCGGGCCCCGTCGACGACGTGCTCGCCACCCTGGGCCAGGCCGTAATACCCGTGAGCCTCATAACGATCGGCCTGACCCTCGCCCACTACGGCATCGCCGGTAACGTCGCGCGCGCGGTTGCCCTGTCGTTCGGCAAGCTCGTCGTGCAGCCGACCGCCGTCTTCGCCTTGACGTACTGGGGCCTCGGACTGCGGGGCCTGCCGCTGCGCGTCGCGGTGCTGTGCGCCGCCCTGCCAATGGGCGCGAACGTGCTCCTCTTCGCGCAGCGCTACGACGTGCTCCAGGCGGAGGCGACCAGCGCGATCGTCGCGTCCACGGTCGCGTTCCTCATCACCGGTACCCTCTGGCTGCTGCTCCTGCACCTGGTATAAGTCTGGGGAGGTTGGTCAGTGTGGCCGCACTGGCCGAGCCGCACAATGGCAGCGTGACCGAGGACCAGCCAGGAGAGATCAAACCCGGCGACATCTACGAGGACTGCTCCTTCCACCCCGTACTGTGCACGTCCATCGACGGCGACGAGATCCAGGGCATTTCCCTCATCGACGCCACCGCTCCGCGAGCCTGCTCCATGGGCCACTGCGGCGTGATCAGGCTG
>JBPYFB010000384.1:0-6175 GCA_051986465.1 Rugosimonospora sp. | reverse complement strand
ACTTCAGCGTGACGGTCTGCCCGGCGTATCCGGCGAGGCTGAAGGTGTGCTGGGCGTAGCCGGTGTTGTGGTTGAGGTTGGAGTATGTGGCGAGCGTGGACAGCACCGTTCCAGTGCTGCTCAGTACCTGCACTTTGAGGGTGTCGTACGCCGTCGATGTGGTGGTTTCGGCGGTGTCGATGTGCAGCCAGAGGCTGAACTGATAGGTCGAGCAGCCGGTGGGCAGCGCGACTTGCTGCGACAGTGTGTCGGTGTGGGTGGCGCCGTACCCGTCGAGCCAGGCGTCCCAGCTGCCGGTGCGGGCCGGTTCGCTGCTGTTGCTGGCGAGTACCCCGGACGACGCGGACCACGGGGTGGCGGTACCCGTTTCGAAGCCTGGGTTGCCCAGCAGTTGACCGGCGGGGCAGGTACTGCCGGTCGGGGTGGCGCTCGTCTCGTTGCTTTGCGCGCCCTCGCCCAGGGCGTTCACCGCGCTCACCTTGTAGAAGTAGCGTTGGCCGTTGGTCAGGCCGCTGTCGGTGCAGGACAGCACGGCGCCGAGGTTGCCGCAGCCGCCCGAGGTCAGCAGTGTTTCGCCGCCGCTGGCGGTACTGCGGTACACCCGGTAGGACGTGATGTTCACGCCGCCGTTGCTGGCCGGCGCGCTCCAGCTCAGCGATGCCTGGCCGCTACCGGGGCTGGCGCTTAGGCCGGTGGGCGGGCCTGGTGGCGTGCCGGCGATCGGCGATGCGGTGATGGTGACGCTGGATTGGGCGGTCTTCGCCGGCGACGAACTGTCGGTGACGGTGACGGTGGCCGTGTAGGTGGCCGCCGAACTGTAGATGTGGCTGGGGTTCTGCGTCGTGCTCGTCGAGCCGTCGCCGAAGTTCCAGCTGTACGAGTACGGCGGTGTACCGCCGGTGGCGGTGCCGGTGAACGCGACGCTCAACGGCGCCTGCCCGGAGGTCGGCACGGCCGAAGCGCTTGCCGCCAACGGGTTGCCGACCGCGCTGACCGTTATCGTGACGGTCGCGGTGGTGGTCTTCACCGGCGACGAGGCATCGGTGACGGTGAGAGTCGCGGTGTAGGTGCCGGCCGAACTGTAGGTGTGGCTGGGGTTCTGCGCCGTACTCACCGTCGAGCCGTCACCGAAGTTCCAGCTGTACGTGTACGGCGTGGTCCCGCCGGAGGCCGATCCGCTGAACGACACCGTCAGCGGCGCGTTGCCGGTCGTCGGGGCGGCCGAGGCGGTCGCCGTCAGCGGCGTGCTGCCCTGGATCCAGAGGTCTTCCAGCGGGTCGGCCAGGCCGCCTTGGTCCGCCGTGGTCATCGGGAACGTCGATAGCCCGACGTTGTCGTTGGGGTCGATCGCGCCCGGGTGCACGTTCTCCATCACCCGTTCCATCGCGGCCAGCACGTTGTTCGTGGTGTACGCGATGTGGCTGGTGTAGTTCTGCTTCATGTACTTGGGCGAGGCCACGATGACGGTCGGTACCCGGTAGGTGTTGCTGACGTGGTCCGCTCCGTTGTTGCCGTTCTGAGTGTCGTCCTCGGTGACCACGACGACCGTGTTGTCTTTGTAGGTCGCGTTGTTCATCAGCGAGTCGACGATCTGCTTGGTGACCGCGTCGTTTTTCGGGATGTCCTGGTAGGTGCCGGGGTGGTCGTTGAACAGCTCGACATAGGAGTACGCCGGCAGGCCATTGGTGGCCACGAAGTTCAGGTAGTCGTTCGCGATGACCTGGTCGTCGTCGTTCTGGCCTTTACAGGCGTAGTTGTTGTAGTCCAGCTCCTCCGGGATGCTGGTGCCGGGCCGGTTGACCGGCAACACTTCGACCTTGCCGGTGGCCGGGTTACGCCAGAAACCGCTGCCGCTGCTGAGCATCCAGTAGAAGTCGCCGCTCATGACGAACGGCAGCTGTGGCGTACCGGACCCGGTGCCGGTCTGTGCCGTGCAGGGGTTGGTACCCTCACCGGCCGGCCCGGTGCCTCCCTTGAGGAAGCGGTCGAACGACGTTCCGCCACTGGGGTAGGACTGCTGCTGGTTGCTGGACGAGGACTGGCCGGAGAACAGCCACCAGTGGTTGGGGCCGCTCGGTGGCTGGGTGCCCGTGCTGTAGGAGTCCAGCAGCGCGTAGGTCTTGGCAAGCGTGTGCAGGTTGGGCACGGAGCTGATGTGGTTCGTGCTCTCCACGGTGCCGTTGCAGCCAGCCCGTACCGTACTGGCGCAGTCGCCGAGGTAGTCGTCGAAGGTGTGGTTCTCCCGGTACAGGATCACGAAGTGGGTAAACGGCGGGAAGTAGGGGGCCAGCGGGTTGACCGCGGCGGCCGGCTGGGCCACGGGTTTCAGCTGCTTGGTACAGGTACCCGCGGCGCACACATTCACCGGCAAGACGGTCGGCCGGTCGAGGATGTGGAAGCTGCCCGGCTGCGGGAAGCGCTCGAACTCAACGCCCGGCGCGGCGAAGGTGGCACCGGTGCAGTTGTAGTCGTCGGGTTTGTAGGTCTGCGGACGGTCTCCTTCGGGAAGGTCGGTGGCGTCATCCGCATCGGTGTTGGGGTTCCAGTTCTTGAGGGTGCACGAGCCGACACCCGTGTTCGGGTGTACGGCCGCGCCGTTGGCGGGGACGGCCTGCGTCCCCGCCACCGAGACCACGGCGACCATGACTCCGGCGACACCCAGCTTCCATCTGTTCATCGACTCTCCTGTGGCAGAGGCCAATGCGCGGCGCAGGGGGTGAGCGCTACGCCATATCAGCGTCCTGCCCGGCCAGCCTCACTACAAGGTGTCGGAGATGTTCAATATGTAAATAGTTACCTGCTCCCTGCGATGACCCCTGCGGGCGGTCAGCCGGGGTTGGCGCGGTTTCCTTGGTCAGGAGTTCGCGTCGTTGGTGGGTGCGGTAGGAGTCGCCGGTAGCACGTGAACCTTCCGTGTTGCAGGTCCGTCCGAGCGGCGTGCGGCCAGATGGCCTGACAGGTGGTCGATCACCTCGCGGGCGTCGTCTTCGGCGCCGTGGATGAAGGTGGACTTGCGGCGCCGCAGGACGGGTAGGCCGAGCGCGTACAGGCCGGGGCTGTCCAGGACGCCGCCCTCGTGTCGCAGGTGGCCTTTCGGGTCGATGACGGGTACGTGCAGCCAGTGGTAGTCGGGCCGGTAGCCGGTGGCCCACATGATGGTGCGGACTTCGCCGCTATTCAGGTCGAGGTGCAGCCGGGTGGGGTCGGGTACCCGGATGGGCGGGAGGTGTTCGGGCGGGCCGAGTTCGGCGTCGCGGCCGTAGGTGCGGGCCCAGTCGTCGAAGTTGGCGAGCAGGCGGTTCATTTTGAGGTCGGCGAGGGAGCAGACGTTGCGCAGGCCGCCGGAGAACAGGGCGCGTCCGTCGCGTACCGCGGCGAAGCGGCCGACCAGTTCGACGCCGAGACCGGTGAGTGCGTTGAGGTCGAGGGTGGCGTGTTCGGGGGTACCGACGAGTTGCGGGGAGGGTAGCCGGCGGGCCCGGGTGAGGTCGTCGACCTGGTCGTATCGCTGGTCCCAGACGCCGGAGGCGTGCATCCACCAGAGCACGTCGTGTCCACGGTAGGTGCGGGGCAGCCGGACGTGCTCGCCGACGGAGAGGATCACCTTGCGGTCGGATCGGGCGAGTTCGGCGGCGAGCTGCACACCGGTGGCCGAGGCGCCCACGACGAGTACGCCGCCGGCGGGGAGTTGGGTGGGATCGCGGTAGTCCAGCGGCGTGAGCTGGCGCACGGCGGCGGGTATCGCGCCGCTGAAGGCGGGGACAGTGGGCAGGTTGCAGGCGCCGCTGGCGAGGATGAGCGCGCGGCAGTGGATGTCGCCGTTGCTGCTGCGCACGTGGTAGCCGCCGTCGGTCTGGCGGACCGAAGTGACGGTGGTGCCGGTCTGGACGGGGGCCTGGATGGTGGTGGCGAAGTGGTCGATGAACTTGACCACGTCGCCTGCCGTCATGTACCCGCCGGGCTCCGGTCCGTCGTAGCGGTATCCGGGTAGCCGGGTGAGCCAGTTGGGGGTGAGCAGCCGCAGCGAGTCCCAGCGTTCGCGGCGCCAGGAGTTGGCCACCTCGCCGCGTTCGAGTACGAGGTGGTCGATGGAGCGCTCGCGTAGGAAGTGGCTCGCGGCAAGGCCGGCGTGCCCCGCGCCGATGACGAGCGCGGTAGTACGTTCGATGGTTCGGCCCGCCTTCCTCAGCGTTGCCGATCGGCCTGTGCTCGCGCTCCGCAAAGACCGCTGCGCGCTGCGCTCAGGCGACGGTGACCGTGACGTTGGTGGGGTTGGTCAGTGCGTCGTACACGGCGGAGCGCTTCTGGGACTGGGCGACCAGCGCTTCAATGTCCTCTTTGGACGCGTCCGCGTCGATGGTGAACGTCACCGTGATGTCGTTGTACCCATTGCGGACGTCGCTGTCGACGCCGAGGATGCCGCGGATGTCGTGGTTGCCTTCGACGGTGGAGGTGACGGAGCGCAGCTGGATGCCGCGGTTCTGCGCGACGGACGCGACGCCGGCGGTCAGGCAGCTGGCGAGGCCGACGAGCAGGTACTCGATCGGGGTGATGCCGTTGTCCTCGGCGGCGAAGACCTCGGGGTGGTCGGCGGCGAACACGGCTTCGCTCTTGTGGGTCTGCTCCTGGCCCAGCCCGAAGAACTTCTGCACCCGGGTGGTGCTGTGTACGCCGTTGTCCCAAGTGGACGATGCGCGCCAGGTGAACCGGGCGGCCTCGGGCGCGTCCTTGAGCGCGGTGCGGGCGTCCAGCAGCGCCTGGACGTTGACTCCGTTATCGACGGTCGACATGTCCCGTGTGTTCCTCTCATCCAGCTTCCCCACAAAGCCCATGGGGTAGCTAGACAATACTGCTATCATCTCGGCATGCGCGCAAGCTCGACCGCCCCCGCCGGTGCGGTGGGTGTTGTCGAGACGCGGTATCTGGACCTGCCAGCGCCGTTGCCGCTGGACTGCGGGCGCGAACTGTTCCCGGTGCGGGTGGCGTACGAGACCTACGGCACGCTGTCACCCGCGCGGGACAACGCGATCCTGGTGTGCCACGCGCTGTCCGGCGACGCGCACGCGGCGGGGATCGCGATGGCGCCGGCGGACGCGGGTACCCGGGACGGGTTCGCGGCCGAGCAGCGCGACGGCGCAGCCGGTAAGGCGCTCGGCTGGTGGGACGGGATGATCGGGCCGGGTAAGGCGTTCGACACCGACCGGTTCTTCGTCATCTCCACCAACCTGCTGGGCGGCTGCCGGGGGACGACCGGGCCGTGCTCGACCGACCCCGCGACCGGTCGTCCCTACGGTTCGGACTTCCCGGTCATCACCGTGGCGGACATGGTGCGTTGCGAGCGGGCGTTCCTTGACGCGCTGGGCATCGAGCGGCTGGCGGCGGTGGCCGGCGGTTCCCTGGGTGGGATGCAGGCGCTGGAGTGGGCGGTCCGGTACCCCGACCAGGTGGACGCGGTCGTGGCGATCGCGTCCACACACGCGCTGCATCCGCAGGGGTTGGCGTGGAACGCGGTCGCCCGGGAGTCGATCCTGCGCGACCCGGCCTGGCAGGGCGGCCACTACTACGGAACCGGTCGGGCGCCGGAGGCCGGGATGGGTGTGGCGCGGATGGTCGGCCACATTACCTACCTGTCCGCACCGGCCCTCGCGGACCGATTCGGCCGGCGGTTGCAGTTCGCCGCCGACATCCGCTACACGATCGGCGAACCGGAGTTCGAGGTGGAAAGCTACCTGCGCCACCAGGCCGACTCGTTCGTCCGCCGGTTCGACGCCAACACCTACCTCTACCTGTCCCGCGCGCTGACCTATTTCGACCTCGCGCGGGAGCACGGCGGCGGATCGCTGGCGCAAGCGCTCGCCGGCGTGCGCGCCCGGACCCTGCTGATCGCGTTCAGCTCCGACTGGCTGTACCCGCCGGCCGCGTCGCAGGAGGTCGAGGAGGCGCTGCGCGCCCTTGGCAAACCGGTTGAGTACCACCTGATCGACGCGCCGTACGGGCACGACTGTTTCCTGCTGGAGGAGGCGCGGCAGATCCCCATCGTCCGCCAGTTTCTGGAAAGGCCGTTATGACCGAGCAGCCGCCCCGTGCCGAGCAGGCGCGCGAATTCGGGTTCGAGACCCGGCAACTGCACGCCGGGCAGCGCCCGGACCCGAACACGGGCGCGCGGGCGGTGCCG
>JBPYFB010000383.1:0-10011 GCA_051986465.1 Rugosimonospora sp. | reverse complement strand
CCCCGCCGCCCGCTCCTGGTCGGCGACTGCCGCCTCGTGCAGCGCGTCCGCGTTGAGTTGGGTGACCGCGTTGAGTCCCGGTCCCCGCTTGTTGAGCGCATCGATCCGGGCGAGGTAGGCGCGGGTCAGCTCGACCGAGGTCAGCTCGCCGGTGGCCATCATCCGCTCGGCCTGGGCGCCGGTGAGCGTCTCCAGATCGAGCACCGGCATGTGTTCCGGCTGCGCGGTTGCCGGCAGCGCCGGCGTCCCGAGGATCAGCACAGCGGGCAGCGCGGCTGCGACGAGAACTCGGATGAGGGATCGGCGCATCTGTCCTCCACGGGACCAGGGTGCGGGATGTGGCGGTGACGAGAGACTGCCCGCCGGCCGTTTCCCGGCCGTGTCCCGGCGATTGCAGATCAATGACGCCGGAACCCCACGCGATCGTCGTGGCGTGCTGGGAGATGCGCGCCGGCGGCGCCCGCTATGGTGCGGGCGCCGCCGGAGGCCGTACTTACTTGTAGGTGATGTCGGCCGAGGTGAAGTGGCAGTACGCGTCGTTGACGCCGTCGCCGAGGTACGGCGGTTCGCTGCCCTTCGCCACGCCCTGGTACTCCGCGCAGATGTGGGTCTTCGACCCATTGATCAGCGTGATGTGGGTCAGGGTCGCGGTGTCACCCCAGTTGATGTTGATGCCGACCACGTAACTCGCGCTGTCCAGGATGACGTTGTCGACGGTCACGTGGCGCTGGTACGAGCTGCTGCAGTTGCCGCAGGCCCGGTACAGCTTGCCGATGGTCTGGGCGTAGAAACCCGAGATGTGCACGGTACCCGAGCCGTTGTGCTGGAATACCTTGTCGCTGGCCGCCTTCGCGCCGCCGCCGATGACGTACGAGTCGCCGTTGGTGCCCTTGAACGTGGCGGCGTCCTCGCCGACATCCTCCCACCACACGTTCTGGATGGTGCACCGGCCTTCGCAGTGCACGCCGTCGCCGGCCGGGGAGCCGATGATGACGTTTTTGAGGGTAGCGCCGTCGGCGAGGTCGAACATCTCCGGCTGGCTCTCGCTCTGGCTGCCGGTACCGATGCAGCAGTACCGCTTCATCCCGCCGTCCATTGTCTGACCGGCGGCGACCGAGATGGTGCCGGACACGGTGACGTCACCGGTCTTCGTCGGCCAGGTGACGCTCGGCGTGGTACCGGTGGGGGAGGGGCCGGCCGATCTGGTCGGTGACGCGGACGCGCCGGCGCTCTTCGTCGGCGACGCGGAGGCGCCGGCCGTCTTCGACGCCGTGGGGCTTCCGGACACGGCGCCGGTACAGGTGACGCCGTTGAGGGTGAAGCTGGTTGGGTTCGGGTTGCTCGAGTTGTTCCAGCTGCCGTTGAAGCCGAACGACGTATTCGCGCCGGTACCCAGCGAGCCGTTGTAGCTCTCGTTGACCGCGGTCACCTGGCTGCCGCTCTGGGTGACAGTCGCGTTCCACGCCTGGGTCACCTGCTGCCCCGCGCTGAACGAAAACTTCACTGTCCAGCTGCTGAGCGCGTCGCCCAGGTTGGTGACGCTCACGTTCGCGCTGAACCCGCTGGACCACTGGGAGGCCACCGAGTAGCTGACGCTGCACCCGGCCGAGGCGGCGTGCGCGGTCACGACGCCGGCTACGCCGATGCCGGCAACCAGCGTCGCCGCGGCGCCGAGCAGCGCGGCGCGTCTCTTTACTTGGGTCATCATTGCTCCGGATTGGACGGAAGGGGAAGATGCAACGCGCGCAGGCATGGGAGGACCGCCTGACGGTGCCCGATGCCGCGCGGGCGTCCCGGCTGGCGCCGCGTGCCCACCGCGGCGTACCGGGGCTGTGGGTCAAGACAACCCGACTCCTGCCCGGATACTCTAAGGCAAGCGTTTTCCCGCGTCCACGATAACCTTCGGCCGATGTAACGACGCGTCACGGCCACGATCAGTTGCCGAACGTTACACGCTCCGGGCGCCCGCTAGTTGCGCAAAAGCCGCGCTACCTGTGCTCGCGCCAGCCTCCCTCCACAATGTACGGTGCGGGTCCGGTCGGCCGGCCGGCTAGCTCGTCATCACCCGCTGGTGCAGCGCGCTGACCGTGGCCCGGGCCGAGACGAACGCGCCGTGCTGCCAGGCGACCGAGTGGCTGAGCCAGTCGCCGGCGAAGTAGACCCGGCCCGCGGGCTGCAGGAGCAACTGGTATCCGGGGCTCGTGTACGGCGGCGAGGTCCAGCCGCCCTCCAGGTACGGCGTACGGTGCCAGGCCATCGAGAACGCGTGGGCGAGCTCCGACCGGTACTTCTCGCCGTGGATCTTCACGCCCTGGTCGACGGCGCGGGTGACCCGGTCGGCGGGCGACAGTGCACTGTAGACAGTCGCGGCGGTACCGGTGTTGTAGTACCCGATGATGAGCCCGCGCTCACCGAGATGGCCGTAGGACGGATACCAGATGTGCTGCAGATCCATGTCGGTTTCGGTGATGCCGCCGAAGATCTTGTAGTCGGTCTCCCACCACCGGCTGCGGTACTCCAGGCCCATTTTCCCGACGTTGGTGACCCGGAAGCTGCCCAGCGCGGAGGTCACGTCGGCGCCGAGGTTGTGTGGCAACCGGGCCAACAGGTGCGGCGGCATGGCCGCGACACAGTAGTCCGCGAGGATGCGGTGTTCCTTGTCGCGCTGGGTGTATGTCACCTCGACGCCCGAGTCGGAGTTGGTCAGCCCAGTCACCACCGCGCCCAGCGCCACCCGGTCCTCGCCGATCGCCCGGGTCAGCGCGCGCGGGATCTGGTCCATCCCACCGATCGGCTGGAACATCAGCATCGCCTGGTCGTACCCGAACTCGAAGGAGAAGTACCGGCCGACGTTGCTGGCGAATACGTCCGACAGCGCCGGGGGCGGGGCGAGGATGGTACCGGCGTCGTTGCCCGCCCCCGGATCCGTGACGTACCCGCGGTGCTCCGTACCGGTGTAGGCGTAGTCGCTGGCCTTTCCGCCGATCGCGCCGAAGCTCTGCAGGAACGACAGCAGCCGCGCCTTGTCGTCGGCGGTCAGCATGGAGTCCAGGGCACCCTGGTCAGTCGCCTTGGCGAGCAACTCCGAGACGTAGCCGTAGACGTCCGCCTTGGCGGTGCGGTACCGCACCGCGTTGCCAGGCGTCATGCCGGCGGCCTCGTTGTAGATGAAGGCGCTGGCGTTCTGGTTGGTGAACACCTCAACTGGCACACCCAACTCGCGGCAGTAGTCGAGAGTCACCATCCACTGTGCGAGGCGGGCCGGTCCGGCGTTCATGTAGATGCCGTCCGAGAAGGCCGCCCGCTGAGTGTTTCCGTCCAGGTCGGTCTGCTCGGTACCGCCGCGAACGGTGAAGTTCCGGCCGCCGGTACGGTCGCGGGCCTCGAGAATCGTGCAGTCGTAGCCGGCCTTGCCCAACTCGTACGCGGTGGCCAGACCGGCGATCCCGCCGCCGAGAATGACCACCCGCCGGGCTGACCGGCCGGTCAGTGCGAAGTCGGACCGGGTGGGCGCGCGGAACGGCGGTGCGGCCTGCGCGGCGGTGGGCGCGAGGCCGAGCGCTCCCATGGTGGCGAAGAGTGCTCCGGCACCGCCACTCACGCCGACAGAACGGAGAAAGTCGCGTCTGCTGACCGCCTGCCGTTGGTATGCCATCTGTCCTCCCTGCGGTGGCGACCGGTCCCCCGTCGCCTATGTAGACAGGCGACCGGGTTGCGGGTTCGATGATCACGAATCCTCCGTCGCTGCGGTTAAGGCCGTTGATCCTCGCGATTACCACGCTGTTTCGCTGATCGCCGGGGATCGCCGCAACCGTCGATGCGGGCCCACATCTGGTCAACCAAAACATTTAAACCACCAAATATGTACTGGTAACGACGGCGATGACGGGTGCCGAGGTGACACTGTGGAACCCAGCGGCGCTTATTGATTGGTGTGATCTGCGCGCCGGCAGGCGTTGGACGAGGAGCAAAGACATGGGCGTACCGGCACCGGCTGGTCGACAGGAGCGGTGGGTCAGGTTGGACGCCGATCAGTGGCCGTCGCGCGCATCCCGCGCCGCGCTGGCAGAATCAGATGTTCCGGGTACGGCGGCCGCCGGCGCGCCGACGCGGTGGCCGGTGAACCGGACCAAGCCGTTGCGGCGGCGCTCGGGTGGCCGGTCCTCGGCGACCGGGTTGGTGTGATCGCCGCAGTGCCGATGTGGGGGTATGCGTGTCGCAGTTGACTACCGGGCTCCGGCTGGATGACCGGTTCGTCCTGCGGGAGTGCGTGGGTGTGGGCGGAATGTCGCAGGTGTGGCGTGCCGAGGATCTCGTGCTCGACCGGCCGGTCGCGCTGAAGGTACTGAACGCCGCGTTGATCGCCGACCCGGACCTGCACGCGGCGACCTGGACCGAGGCGCGAGCCGCGGCCCGGTTGACGCACCCTAACGTCACGCAGATCTACGACTACGGTCACACTCGGCTACCCGACGGCACGGCGTTGACGTACCTGGTGATGGAGTTCGTCGAGGGGCACACCCTCGCCGAGCGGCTGCGCTCGGGTCCGCTGCCGTGGCAGGCCGCCGTCTCCGTATGTGCCCAGGTCGCTACCGGACTCGCCGCGGCACACCGGATCGGAGTGGTACACCGCGACATCAAGCCGGGCAACGTGATGCTGACCGCGACGGGCGCGAAGGTCCTCGACTTCGGTATCGCCGCACTGGTGGGCGGGCGCCCGGCCGCGGAGGAGCGGCTGATCGGTACCCCCGCCTATGCCGCGCCGGAGTTGCTGCGCCCCGGCCCGGCCGTACCGCACAGCGACGTGTACGCCGTCGGCGTCGTGCTCTACGAGACGCTCACCGGGCATACGCCACTGCGCCTGGACACTTGGCGGGAGGCGGTCGCCGCCCACGAGAACCCGACCGCGCTCCCACCGTTGGACGTGCCGGGGCTGCCCCGGCAGGTACGCCGCGTGTGCATGGCATGCCTGTCGCGGGATCCGGCCGAACGCCCGGACGCCGCCGACCTGGCGCAGGGGCTCACGTCAGCGACCGGGCATCCGACGGCGACCGCGGTCCTGCCCGCGGTGGCGCTCGCACCGCCGGCCACGAACCACGAGCCGCACTCTGGCTACACGGTCGGCTCGGCGGCCGTACCGCCGTCACCCACGATGATTGACAGCCGGTATCCGTTGCCGCTGGAGGCTCCTCCCGCCGAGATGCGCCGCACGCCGCGTCCGCTGCTGATCGCGCTCATCGCTCTCGTCGCCGTACTCGGTCTGGCGCTCGCCGTAGTCACCGGTTCGCTGCTGTCCCGCCAAACCCAGCAGCCGCAGGCGGGACCCGCCTCCACCGCCACGGCGCCGCCGGCATCGCCGTCGCCCGCGGCGCCGTCATCTGTTGTGCCCACGGCCACGACGGTGCCCGCGATCGCCGACGCGCTCGACACCGTAATCTCGGATGCCGCCGCGGCTGGCCGCATCGACAACGACACCGCGGACAACCTGCGTGAAAGGGTCAACCAGCTACGGGATGGCCACAGCCGCAAGAAAATGCGCGAGCAGGCACAGCAGTTCCAGGACAAGGTCACCGAGATGGCTTCGCAAGGTGCCCTCGACCGCCAAACCGCCGATCAGATGGTCAGCCTGCTCCAGCAGTTGAGTGGTTCGGATTGATTTCGGGTACGGGCATCACCCTCCGCATGTGTGCATGTACAACTCTCGATTGTTGTGTTTTTACCGGTGACAGCGCTGTCATCGTGGTGCGAGCATTAGCGGTCATGACGAGCAAGATGTTCGACAGTGGGCGGCGGTTTGGCCGGCACGCCCGTGACACGCTCGGGGAACGCAGCCGCAACACGGCAGCTTCGGTATATGACACCAGCCGGCGGGCTGGCCGGCACGCGCGCGACGCAATCCTCAGCGACCGCAACCGCAGTGCGGTGAACGGCGCAATGCACAAGGTGTATGAGAGCAGCCGGCAGGCCTGGCGGCGGGGGCGCGACACTGTGCTGCCCAAGCTGGTGCAATCGATCCGGCGATCGATCGACCGGCTCACTTCGAAGAACAAGACCTAACAAAGTAAGGACATCGGCGACGGGTTCCACGGGGACCCGTCAGCCGGTCCGCGCAGCAAATGACGTCGGGACACAACACCTGCCGTGAGATACAGCGGCGCGTACCGCAATTGTGTTACACCACAAGGTGAAGCTCCGCGTGATTCGTGCAATCAGGCCGTGGATCGCCGTCGTACGCCAGCTCAAAGGCTTCCCGTTGCTGGGCCTGCCTACTAGGGTCGCTGCTTATGCGTCATGTCGCCACACTGATCGCCGCCATTGTCATCGCACCGCTCGCTTGGATACTGCTCGCACTCGGGCAGGAGCGCTCGGTGCAGCTCACCGCCGCCAGCACGCACCACGGTTCGTCCTTCCTCCGTCCGGTGCTGGTGCTCGCCGCCGCGGGAATTCTGTTCGGTCTCATCGCCACCCTGCGCTTCTCCCCGCTCGGTGCCGTCGTGACCGGCGCGGCGTACGCAATCAGCTACCTGGCGCTGCTTTTCGTGCCCAACACCGTGCTGCGGATGGCCCACCACAGCTTCTCCATCTCTGGGCACACCGTCGACACCTCGACTCCGATCCGCAACGGAACCACCATGCTGCTGGGTGGGCTGCTCCTGATGGCCATCTTCAGCGTCAGCCGGTGGCGGCGCCAGACCGACTCGCTGGAAGAGTCCTGGTCGTCGACGGATTCGAGTCGCTCCACTGACCGCGGTTGGTCGAGCGGCGGTGGTTCCGGGTTCGGCGGCGGTGGCTCCGGGTACAGCGGCGGTGGCTCCGGGTACGGCGGCGGTGGTTCCGGGTTCGGCACGGAACCCGAGACGCAGGGCCGGTACTCGCACCATCCGCAGAGCGCCTCGGTCGGCGCCTCCTCCTCCGGCTCGGCCTGGGTCGACTCGCTGCGCAGTGGACGCGGCGTCTAGTAGTCAACGTGCGTAGTGCGGCGTGCCGACGGGTGTGCGCCGCCGTCGAACGCGGCGGGCCCGCGTCCACAGTGGACTTCACTGGGACGCGGGCCCGCTCTGTTCGGTAGATCCGTCAGCCGATCGTCCAACTCTGGTTGGCACCGCCGGTGCAGGACCAGATCTGCAGCCGGGTACCGTCCGCGGAGCTCACGCCCGTGGCGTCCAGGCACTTGCCGGAGTTGGTGTTGACCAGGCTGCCGTTCGAGCCCTGGGTCCATTGCTGCGCGCCGGTGCCGTTGCAGTCGTACAGCTGGACCTTCGTACCGTTGGCGGTACCGGCCGCGGTCACGTCCATGCACTTGCCCAGCGCCTGGAAGGTGTTCCCGCTGTGCGTCCACTGCTGCGCGTTCGTGCCGTTGCAGGTGTAGAGCTGGATCGCGGTGCCGTTGGCGGAGTTCGCGGCGGCCACGTCCACGCACTTGCCGCCGTAGCCGTGGATCGGCGTGGCGGTACCGGTACCGCCGCCGCCCGAGTTGCTGCCGCCGTTGATCGCCTTGAAGATGTTGGTGAACTGGTACGTGGACTGCGCGGTACCGCTTGCGCCCTGGTTGTCCCGGCCCAGTGACCAGAACGCCAGTTCCTGAATGCCGTTGCTCGCCGCGAAACTCTCCACTGTGGACGCGTTACCGGTGGTGAACACCTCGGCGCTGGTGTCGTTGACACCGATCATCGGGGTGTTGCCCTCCATCGCCCACAGCTGCGCCGAGCTCTTCGTCGTCCAGATCTGGCCGAGCTGGCTGTGCAGTGCGTTCGCCGCGCTGATCGCGGCCTGGCCCATGTCCATTGCCGCGCCGTAGTCCATCGTCATGATGTTGACGAGGTTGACGTTCAGGTTGTGGCTCTTGGCGTTGTTGAGCAGGCTCAACGAGTTGCTCAGCAGGCCGCTGGGTTCGACCGGGAGGGTGTAGTCGACGGCCAGGGTGCGGCCGGCCGACGCGTACTGCTGCTGCAGGTTGGCCAGTGCCTGGTTGCGCCGGTCGTTGGCGGCCGTGTTGTCCAGAGTGGACCCTTCGATGTCCAGGTCGATGCGGGTCAGGTTGAACTGGTCGATGACCCGCTGGTACTGCGCCTGCATGGCAGAGACCGAGCTGCACGAGGTCAACTCGGTGCCGGAGGCGCCACCGAACGAGGCGATGACGTCTCCGCCGGCCGCGCGCAGGCTGTTGATCGCGCTGTTCCAGCCGGAGTCGGTGATCGCGGTGTCCCCGTCGATGCTGGCGTTGCAGGTGCCCTGGCTGATGATGAACGCCAGCGTGTAGTACTTGTTGCCGGTCGCGTTGTAGGCGGCCATCAGGGTGGACGGCGAGTTCCACATCTCCGCGTAGGGCGCGGAGTAGTGGGCCGGAAAGCCCGGGCCGGGGTTCGCGGCGGCCGACGCCTGCCCGTTGAAGCCGAGCACCAGCCCGGCCGCGGCAAGCGCCAGCGCTGCCGCTGCGACAAGCGCCTTCTTCGTGTGGTACCGAGACACGAGGTCCTCCCCGTCAGATCGGGTATGGGGGAATTTGGGGCTCCGGCCGCGGGACCGCGGACCGGGGCAGGGCTGTGCGGGGCGGGGCTTTGGGGTGGGGCTGTGGGGCTGGGGCGGGGCAGCGGGGCTGGGCGAGCCGGAAAGGTTAGGAAACCTTCCTACTCTTCTTTTGGGGCATGATTTAACCCCCGTCGATACCTCGCGTCAAGGCGCCGGTGTGCCACGCTCGGGCAGCGGAGCCGGTAGGGCGCCTCCGCGGGTACCGGATAGCTCCGACCATCACAGGTCACGCGGCGGTGCACGAAGAAGCGCTGCCATTGGCAGTACTGCCGCGCAGGGAAGCGTGCCGTCGTCGGTGGACACAATCATCCGAGCTGCCGGGTTGACCGCGCCGCGAAATCGAGGCATTTAAGTTCATGTCCCGAAGGCTGAGGATCGTCGACGACTGGGCATCCCGTTTGCCGTCCGGCCTCGGGGTAGACCCGGCGGGTCAGCCGGCGCCTGTGCGGCGGCGAGGCGCAGGGCTCGGCGGTGTACTGCCGTGCACGCTGGCGGAGTGGGCCAGGCCGAACACCCCGGTGCTGATCATGAGGATGGCGGCGGCCAGCGCCGCGAGAGCCGGCCCGGTGTGCGGGAAGTGGACCTGGAAGGCGATCTCGCTGAGCAGGTAGCTGGCGATCGGGTTGGTGATCATCATGATGGCGAGCGTGGTGGCGAGCGAGCCGCCGGCGAAGGCCTCCTGTTCGGCGAGGAACCCGGCGGCGTTGGTCAGCGCGAGGCAGTAGCCCGGCCAGTCGCGGGCGGTCGCGGGTACCCCGCGTTGCACCAGATCGGCCACTGTCAGCTTCATGAGTACGGCGCTGACCGCGAAGCAGATACCGGCGGCGACCGCGACCAGCCAGGTGTGCACGAGGCGTCGCTTGCGCCGGGCAAGCAGCACCAGCGTGGTAGCGGCGACGAGGGCGAGCGCGGTGGCCGCGGCGGTACGGATCCGGTGCGGTACGCCGGCCGGCGGCGCGACGCCCGGGACGGCGAGGAATACCGCGAGTCCGGCGCAGACCGCCGCGGCGGCCGCCCAGTCGCGGCGGACCGGCCAGCGCCGGCGCCAGACCGAGCCGAGCGACAGCGCGAAGATCAGTTGGGTGGTCAGCAGCATCTGGACCACACCGACCGATCCAGCGTGCAGCGCGAGCGCCTGTACCAGCGAGCCGCAGACGTTGGCGAGGGTTCCGGCCAGCCACAGCCGATCGTGGGCCAGGCGGCCCAGCAACCGGGCCACCGGCAGTGGCAGTGCCCGGCGGCGCTGCGCCGGCGCGGGCTGCGCGACGGCCTCGGTGACCGCGTGTTGTTGCAGGACCGCCGAGCCGGCGAACAGCAGGGCGGCGAGCAGCGGACGGACCATGGCGTCTCCTCGGGCGGAGCGGCGATCTTCGCATCGGCGCGCGCGCTCGACGACCCGAGGGAACGTGGATTGCAGGGCACCGCCATGGCCTCCGCCAAGCCCGTCGATCGCCTCGCGCCGCGCCGCCGCCCGCGCGGCCT
>JBPYFB010000382.1:0-17690 GCA_051986465.1 Rugosimonospora sp. | reverse complement strand
AGGCGTGCGTCGCCGACTGGGACTCCACGTCGTACACCAGCACGGTGCCGCACTGCCTGCGCCGGCTGGACGGCGACAAGCGCTACCCGGAAGACATCGTCGGCGAGGTGCACGCGGACGGCGAGATCTGGTCCAGGGCGCTGTGGGACATCCGCACCGCGTTGGGCGACACCGAAGCCACCACGCTCATCATCGACGCGCAGTTCTCCTTCACGGTCGACGTGAGCTTCTCGGCGGCCGCGCAGGCGACCATCGCGACGGCGCAGCGGCTGTACGGCAGTGCGGCGGCGGATACCGTGCGCGCCGCATTCGCGGCCCGAGGCATCCATTAGGGCGGAAGTACCGCTGACCATGGCAACACCGTGCTGACGGAAGGGTGAACCTTGGGCTCGGTGTGACCTTGGCGCTGGGCGTTCACTGCTTGGTGTTGCCGTACTCGTTGAGTTTGAACACCCCGCTTTCGCGGGTGTAGGCGCCCCACGGCCCTTCCTTGGTAACCACGTCGAGCCGATCCAGGCCGAGCATGCGCGCGTATCCCGCCATGCTCTGCTGGCAGAAGTTGCAGACCGGTCGGTCGACGTACAGGGTGGCGCGCCGACCTGCCAGGCTCAAGCCGTACCTCTGGAACAGCGCCAGGAATGCCTGCCCCTCGGCGTGGTTGAGGCTTGTGTTGTTCGCGACACCCGGAATCGGTGGATGGTTGACCAGCCCGCCCGGCGTGCCGTAGGAGGGCGGCACGCCTTCCACGTCGACACGGGCGAACGCCTGGTCCTCGCGCAGCATGGGCGCCATCCGGCTGCGCATGTCCGCCATCGTGGCGAAGACCTCGTTGGCCGACCCGGGTATCTCGCTGGCACCTCCAGCGGCGGCCCGGGGACCGCCGGGCGGCTCGCCGCCCCCAGCGCCACCGGGTGCCTCGGGCACCGCCTCCGAGGCGACGCTGCCGCGCAGGCCGCCCAGCGCCCGCCCGGCCGCCGAGAGTCCGGCGCGGGTACCGGCGTTGGCGAGGCCGCCGCCGACGACACCGCCGAGGAACTCGCCCTCGATGCGGGCTCGCTCCTCGCCCGAGCCGGCGGTGACGAGCTTGTACCCGGTGTACGCGGCTCCGGCGGCGCCGACCACGCCGAGACCGACGGTCGCGACGGGAACCCAGGCCGGTGCGGTGACCGCGAGCAGGCCCATGCCGAGAGCGATACCGGCACCGGTGGCCGCACCCCAGATCACGCCGCCCTTCGCGCCCTGCCCGAAGGCGCTCCATGACCAGTCAGCCGCGCCGGTCGGGTCGACGTTGACTTCGGGGCTGTTCTCGCCGTACGTGTACGCCGCCAGGTTCTCCGACTTGAAGACACCGCCACCGGGTGAGCCGGCAAGGTAGGAACCGGCATCCGGATCCGTTGACTGCCAGACTCCGGTCCGCGGGTCGTAGTAGCGGGCGCCGAAGTAGTACAGCCCGGTCTCCTCGTCGAATTCCTTGCCCGCGAAGAGGTACGGCGTGCGTTGGGTGTTGCTCGCCTCGTCGATCCACGACTCGCCGGAGGGGAAGAACTCGGTATGGCGGAAGATCTTCCCGTTCGTATCCGTGACGTATGTGTTGCTGCCAAGGCTGTCCGGGTGGAAGTAGAACTGGTCCTTCTCCAACGAGTTCTTCTTCGCGATCTTCGAGGCGATCCGGGTGTCGCCCGCGTAGACGTGCTTCGTGCCCAGGGCACCGTTGCGTACGGTGTAGTACTCGTTGACGTACACCGTCTCGCCCTGCGGTCCACGCTTCTCCACGCGCGCTCCGGAGTCGTCGTACTTGTACGTCTCCGTATGCCCGTTGTCGGACAGGCTCTCGATCCGGTTCTCTTCGTCCCAGACGATCGTGCGTCGCTGGCCGCTGTTGTCGTCGGTGAAGCCGGTCTGGTTGCCGTTGGCGTCATACGTGAACGCCTCGGCCCCGATGTGGCTCGCCGCGTGCGGCTTCGGTCCGGCGTAGTCGTAGCTCTGGCTGAAGCTCGTCTTCTGCTGGTTGACCGAGGTGCCGCCGGGCTCCACGAGATCGTTGGTCTGCTGCTTGGTCAGGACGTTGTGGATGGAGTCGTACGTCTGCGTGAACGTGTAGTTGTTGAACTTGTCGGGCTCATACTCGTACGTGCCGGTCGCGCTGGTCAGCCGGTAGAGGTCGTCGTAGCTGAAGTTCTGGGTCGAAGGCCCACCGAAGAGGTTCGGCGTCGGCACCGGTACGTCGTTGCGCAGCCGGATGACGTTGCCCACCTTGTCGTAGTCGTAGAGCAGGTTCTGGAACGCCTGGCCCCCGGCCGGTCCGGCCTGGATGTTGGCCAGCAGGCGGGTGGTCGGGTCGTACGAGTAGTTCGTCTGCGTACCGTCGCCGGTGGCGAGGAAGGCGCGCTCGCCGAACTTGTCGTACTCGAGCCGGGTGAAGTAGTTGTACGTATTGCCGTTGTTGGTTCCGGTCGCGGAGCGCACCTCGCCGCCGGAGTCGTACTGGTAGGTGAGCACCTCGCCGTCCGGGTAGGTCAGCGTCAGGAGCCGACCGAACGTGTCGAATGTGGACAGTGTCGTGTAGCTGCCCGCGGTACCGCCGGTGTCGGTGTTGACGGTCTTGGTGTCCTTGACCACCTCACCGAGCTTGCCGTAGAAGCGGTCGTCGGTACCGGATCCGTCGGTGACCCGGGTGATGCGACCGGCCCGGTTGTCACTCGCACCGGGCGCCCCGTACGTGTAGGTGACGTTGTTCTGCGGGAACTGGGGGTAGCTGATGGCGGTCAGCCGGTTGAAGTCGTACGTGTAGGAGACCTGCTGGCTGGTCGCGCGGAGGTTGGGCGTGATCTTCGCGGCCTCGTTGCCGGCCAGGTCGTACCTGGTCTCGGTACGGCCGCCGTCCGCCGTCGTCACCGCCGTGCGCCGGCCGAGGTTGTCGTACTCGGCGCCGGAGGCGTTGTTGTGGTCGTCCAGGACGCCGGTGATCTGGTCGAGGGCGTCATAGGTGTAGCTCGTCCAGATGCTCTGCTGCGCTCCCCCGTCGGGTGTGTGCAGTTCCTCCAGGGAGGTGACGTCGTGGCGGACGTTGGCGTAGGTGCGTTTGACGTTGCCGCTGGCGTCGGTCACCGTGTTCTGGAACTCGGTGGCCCCGGACCGGTCCGGCCCGAAGCCGTAGCTGGTCGTGGTGACCGCGTTGTTGGGCAGCGTGATGCTGGTGGCCCGGTCGCGGATGTCGTACGCGGTGCGGGTCGGCTGGACGCTGTCGGGTGTGGTGTTGAAGACGCCCGCGGTGCCCAGTGGCTCGGTGGTCGGGTAGAAGCTCTGCACCACCCGGCCGGCGAAGTCGTAGGTCTGCTTGCCGGACACGGACATCACGTCCACGGGCGCGCTGGACGCTCCGGTGAAGAGAGTGATGTCCTTCTTGGTCTGCAGGGCACGCCCGAGGCCGTCGGTGAACGTGACGGTGTCGATGGTGTCTGTCGTATTGCGGGCCGTGTCCAGATGCCGGGTGATGGCCCACGGGACGGCCGCCTCCGGGTGGTACTCGAACCGGATCGTGGCGTTGCCGGTGCCCTGCTGGTACGGGCCGGTAATGCTCGACGTGCGGCCGAACTCGTCCACCGTGTACGTGGTCGCGTTGTTGTTGTCGTCCACATTGGTGAGGATCGTGCCGAACCGCGGGTCGTAGGTGGCCTGCGAGCTGAGCCCGAAGCTGTCCGTCGTCTTGGTGATGAAGGTGCTCACGTCCGGGTCGTACTGGTAGCTGAGCGTGAAGCGCTGGCCGCTCGCGTTCGGCGGTCCGGTCACCGTCTGCAGGTTTCCGTTGGGGAAGTACGCCATGTCGGTGATGGACGCGGTGCCGTCGGCCAGGAACTCCCGGATCTGCGTCATGTCGCCGGTATTGCAGTCCATTGTGGACTCGCGATGCCGCACCACCGTACCGTTACCGGTGACCGTGAGCGAGACCGGCGCGTCCTTGATGCACGGTGAGTACGCGATGGTGGTGACGACGTCGTCGCCCGGGCCGGTGTCACCCACGTCCGTCTCCCGGTCCACGTTGCCCACCGCGTCGTAGTGCGCCGTGGTGAACGTGCTCTTGCCCACCGCCGGATCGCCTTCGAAGAACCGGTAGTCCACCCGGACCTGCTGCGCGAAGATGGTCGCCGTCGTGCTGTTCGGATCGGCCGGCTCGGCGCCGGTACTCACGTCGCGCAACAGGTAGGTGTACTCGGTCTCGGTGAACATGTGCCCCGACCCGTCCAGCGACTGGACCTTCGTGGGCAGGCCCTTCGTGTAGTAGCTGTCGGTGCGGAAGCCGCGCACCGCGCTGCGGTACACGCCGCCGGAGGCGTCGAGGGTCTGCTCGACCACCTTCGCGTAGCCGCGGAACTCCCGCTCGTTGCGGTCGTACACGCCGCCGGAGTACTGGTACGCGGTCACCTGGTTGTCGTCCCCGTCGCCCTGGTGGCCGTCGAAGACCGACACCTTGGACATGACCCACTGCGACTGGGGCGCGTCGACGGTGTTGCCGTCGCGCTGGTACTCCAGGTTGATGGTGGCGCCCATCGGCCGGCTCACCGACTTGAGCAGGTTGGTCCGGCCGGTCAGGTTGCGGGCCACCACGAGGTTGCCGTCGCTCGTGCTGGCGACGTGGTCGGCGTAGCCGTCGCCGTCGACGTCGCGCAGCGCCGCCTCCTCGCGCGACATGCTCTGGTTGGTGTCGGCGCCGGGGTTGACCACGATCCAGCAGGCGGCAAAGCACAGCGGTCCGATGCCGAACGTGAAGTATGCACCGGCGCCGAGCCCGGTCGTGCCCGAGCAGAGCCGGGCGTGGTCCCAGTCGATGCCGGCCAGGCCGACGCTGGTGTTGTCGTGGCAGACGCCGTTCAGCGCGCCACCCCACGGCACCGGCGGGGCGAACCCGCTGCCCGTGTTGAAGGCGACCCGCATCCCGTCTCCGCCCGGCAGGACCTCGTCCAGCAGGCCGTCGCCGTTGATGTCGTCGAGGGTCTGGCTCGTCTGGGACTTGTTCTTGGTGAGCGAGACGCCACCGGCGAACTCGTAGTCGCCCGTGTTGAAGCCGAGGGTCGCACCCAGCGATCCGTTCTCGCTCGCGCCCGCGTTGAGCGCGCCGCTGCCCCACAGCTCGGGTTGGGCGAAGGCGTATCCGAGGTTGAGCGAGACGCGCAGCGTTCCGCCGTCGCTGAAGATCCGGTCCGGCAGGCCGTCGCCGTTGATGTCGAGCAATTCGGTGTTCGGGTCGGAGTCGCCCCGGCCGATGCTGCCGGACAGGCCCAGCGGTTGCATCTGGGTGCCGGTCGTGTTGCCCCTGGGCGCCGCCTTGGTGGCCGGGTCCACCTCGCTCTTGCCGTTGGCGAAGAACGCGGCCGGGCTGCCGCCGACGCCCACGTTGAACGCGTCCGCGTCACTGCCGCGCAGCGGGCCGAGGCCGGGCACCGGTTGCGACGCCGCCGAAAGCCCGCCGTTCAGCGTCGAGTACTGCACCTGGCCGCTGGCGCTGACGATGTCCGGGTACCGGTCGCCGTTGAGGTCCATGTAGTCGACCTGGCTCTTGGTCGATCCCTTCGACGCCGAGCCGGAGACGAACGACACGCCACCGCCGACCGCGGTCTGGTCCTCACTGGTCAGCCGGTCCACCGCGCGGCGGCCGGCGAAGTCCGACGGGCGCGGTACGGCAAGGTTGTCCAGGCCGAGCCGCGAACTGCTGGCCGTGTCGGCCCGGACCCAGGTGAGGTCGTCCGGTCCCTTCCACTGGTGTCCGGCCGGGTCCGGGGTGAACAGGTACGCCTTGGCCGTGCGCGGATCGTAGGTGGAGTCGGCGGTGAACGTGAGCGCCAGGTCGTCCTCGTTGATGGGCTGGAGGGCACGGTCCCGGTTGCCGTTGTACCCCGCGTACTGCCAACCCCGGTACGGCGCGGGCAGCAGCCCGGCCGCGGCAGCCTTGTGTACGGCGCTGGGGGCGCTGTCGCCGTCGACGTCGACCGTGGCACTGCTGATCGAGAGGTTGGGATCGCGCACCGAGAAGTCGAAGTAGACCTGGTCCCGGGCGGAGACGTCGAGGGAGACCGGCACGTCGACCTGCGTACCCGCGCTCACCTTGATGGACTGCTTGGCGAGCAGGTCGCCCGCCGCGTTGGGAACCTGTCGCTTGGCGGTGAAGGTGACCTCGCCATCCGCCGACGCCGTCACGTGCGCGGTGGCGGTGACCGTGCCGGTGGACGGCGCGGACCAGGCCTGCTGCGGCGCGGTCAGGTCGTCGACCGGGTAAATGTCCACATCGTACGGTGGGTTCACCTTCATGAGCGGGTTGCCCTGCGGGTCCAGCACCGGACTGAAGTCGGAGGAGGCGGTGTACGCCAAGGACGGTACCCAGTCGAGCTGGTGCACGTCGATGGGCGAGTCGACCGCCACCTTGAACTGGACGGTGTCGCCCTTGGCCACGGTGAGGTCCTGATCGACCGCGACGCTGCCGGCGGTGGCGGCGGGCAGGGTCGAGGTGAAGGCGGTGGCGCCGTTGCGGAGCACCTGGACGGTGACGTCGTCGGTGGTCTTGCCGCGCTTGGTCAGCGTGCCGGACAGCTTGATCGTGCCGCCGTAGGGCATCTGGGTACCGACTCCGGAGCGACCGGCCAGGACGAAGTCGCCGGCGGCCTGGTACTGGTACGCGCCGAGGTTGTTCACATCGGTGGTAGGGTTCACGTCCAGGTAGGTGATCTGCGGGTTCCAGGAGACCTGGTCGTACGCACCGTCCATATTGGACTGTATGCGGAAGTAGAGCCGATCGCCGCGGCTGACCGGAATCGAGTCGACGCCGGTCGGGGTCTTGGCCGTGTAGTCGTTGGCACCGATCGAGGTCGACCACAACTCGCTGCCGTTGTGCTGGATGGTGGTGCGGACACCGTCGGCGGTGGTGTAGAACGTCCGCGCCGAGCTGGTGTCGTGCACCAGCGCCACGTCCCCGGTCACCTGGACCCGCCCGTCGAACGGGGCCACCCACCGGCGCAGCGTGTCGACCAGTGGGTAGTTGTCGATGCGTTGCTGGAAGTCCGCCTCGAAGTCGTCGATGATGCCGGATGCGTCGACGCTGCCGGACCCGATCGGCGCGGGCGTGTCGGCGCTGTTGGCGGTGAACGTCGGGATGCCGTTGGCGTCAAGGTGGTTGAACAGCACCTGGCCGTCGCGGACCAGGTCCATCAGCCCGTCGCCGTTGGCGTCGACGAAGTACGTCGACGCGTCGGTGAAGGTCGTCGAGTGGTTGATGAACACGTTCGCGACCAGGTACGCCTCGGCACCGAACGAGGTGGTCTGCGAGGTCTCCGTGGAGATGCCCGGCAGGGTCGGCGCCTGGCGTACGGTGGAGTCGAACGTGGTGTTCCCGCTCGGGCCGGAGGTGTTGAGCCGGAACCGGATCGCGTCGCCATCCTTGAACACCTTGTCCGGCAGGTTGTCGCCGTTGAGGTCGACCAGCGCCAGTACGCCGTCGTTCGTGCTCTGGGTGAAGCCGACCTTGGCACCGGCCGAGCCCTGCTTGCGGGGTACCAGCGGGTTGTAGCCGACGTACAGGTGACCGCCGACCCCGGTACTCAACGCGCCGCTGAGCGCGGTGGCCTGGCCCTGGTTGAACAGGCCGGCGGTGACACCGTCGTCGCCGACCTGCCAGTTCGTCGGCGCCGCGAAGCCGGTGTAGTTCCCGCCGTTACGGATGTCGTCGTAGTAGTCGAAGGTGTGGGTGTTGAAGGTGCCGCCGTTGGCCCCGTGCTGGGTGACCGACTTCAGCAGGCTCTTGTTGAACGCGCCCGTGGTGTAGTTCAGGTCGTACCGGCGCACCAGCGCGCCGTTGAAGGTGATGTCGATGCGCCCCAGCAGTTCGGCGGTAACCTGCACGAACCTGCCCCGCGCGCTGATGACGACGTCGGGCCGGCGGGTGTAGCCGGGCAGCTCACTGTCGCGGATGAAGGTGACCGTGTACGCGCCGGGCTGCCCGCCCGATCCGGTGTAGTTGACGGTTCTCGGGTACAGGTCCTTTCCGGGGACGGTACCGCCGACGACGCCCGGGTCGGACACCGTCGCGTACGTGTACCGGGTGCTGTTGCCGTGCAGGTCGCGGGTCTCCCGCAGGGCCCAGCGGAAGACGTTGCCTGACCCGTCGGTCAGGATCGAGTCGGCCGCCTGCCCGGTCTCCGGCGAGCCACCGTAGAACGAGCGCGTGCCGTTCTTCCCGGTCACCTCCCACCAGTACGTCTGCGGGCTGGAGCCGTGCCGCACGATGGTCGCGAAATCGGCCTCGCGCCGGGTGTGGAACACCTTCTCGGCGGTACGCGGCTGCGGTGTGCCGCGGTTGGCCACCGGCGTCAGCTGCTCACCCGTGAGCGTGTAGGTCTCGGTCTCCTGCGCGGTGTCGTAGCGCGGTACCCCCCACCGGGTGTCGATGGTCACCGCCGGAATGCTCAGGTCCCAGCCGAGCCCGAGCCACCCGTCGGGGCCCTGCGAGTCATAGCGCAGGCCGAGTGTCGGCGCGTTGCCACCGCGACCCGCCGGCAGGTCGATGGGGTACGCCAGCGTCGCGTCCCCACTGTTGTTGGCCGTTGGCGGAGCGATCAGGCTGATGCCGGTGCCCGGGTCGGCGGCCTTGATGTCCTTGATGCTCGTGGGGTCGTACGACAGCGTTTGCGGGTTGTCCGGCGCGACCAGGGTCGCGTTGACGAAGTCGGTGAAGTGGTCGGTCAGGCTGGTGACCGTGTGCGCGACGGTGTCCAGCGACACCCGTTCCAACGCAACCCAGCTCTGGGCGGTCTCGTCGTAGTAGTACGTGTAGACGTCGAGATCCGTCATGCCCTCAGGGATCAGCGCAGGATCGTACGGCAGGGTCATCGTGAGGTCCGCGGCGAAGGTCTGGTGCGGCAGTAACCGGTACGCCCGGCGGGGTGCGCTGGTGACGTTGGTCATTCCGGTATCCATCGGGGCGATGGAGGTGTCGCACAGCGATGTCGCCTCGATCGTGCTCGCGCTCTTGACCGCCCCGGCCTTGAAGTTCACGGTGGCGTCGTCGTAGCGGATCAGGGTCGACGTATTCGGCAGCACCCGGGTCGACTTGGCCGGGGCCAGCTTCTTCCCGTCGCACGCCGGCTGCGGCGCGCCCTTCCCCGCCTGGGGCTTGCCGACCACATTGTCCGTAAGCATGTTGAGCGTGGGGGGCCGTACCCCGGCAGCGGCGACTCCGCGCAAGCCCGGCGACCCGTCTCCGGGTACCAGTGCCAACAGAAGCACCATGACGACAGGTGCGACGATACGGCGATAACGAAGCGACATCCGCGTCCTCATTGCAGCCCTCCCCGACGCGCCGAGCAAGCGACAGAGTCCATTTACCACCTACGTTTTGATCGAAGTCAATAGACTGTTTCGGTGGCTTCGTGGCGGGTGTACGGAAAGCGGCGCCGGGTTGAACGGCACGATGCACTAATGTGGATGGTGGCTGGTATCGCGTATCGCTACATACTTCGATCACGGGCGAACGCCGGGTTCGGCTACGGATCGATAACAATCACTGTTTCGATGAGAGAGCGAATACCTCATAGTTCACGAGGCAGGTTCTTCACCGCGGCGACGGAGCCCGGCCGGCGAGGTCAGCCGGCGGCCTGCGGTAGTCGCACACACCGGTCGGGAAGATCTGTACGAGGCGGGCCCGCTGCCCGGCATCGGGGCGCCAGGAACCGTACAGCGCGTGCGCGATCGCGGTCGCGACCGGCTGCAGCTGGCACGTGAACGAGTCCTCGTCGAACGGTCCACCGGCGATGATCCGGGACGTGGAGTGGATCGGGAACCGCTGCGTACACGCGCCGGCGGGCCGGTTGTCGAGGATTCCGTCCCAGACGTGCGGCCCCGCGGCGATCTGCGTCCCGTCGCTGGCGAAACACCGGCGGCCCGTTCGGCCGCGCGTCGGTGAACCAGATGACCTGGTTGGCACCCGTGGAACCGTAGGTCGGATTGAGCATGAGCGGGGTCAGTCCCCCGCCATCCGGTCACGCACTCGGTGGACCCGTTCGTGCCCGTGTACGGGTTGCGCACCGTGTTGCTGGCGGCTGTCCGGTTCCACGCAAGTAGCGGTGGACAGACCGGTGGATGAAGCGGTGGACAACTGGTGGACAACACCCCTAGGCCTGGGGGTAACTTCGCCGATCCTGTGGATGAAGTGAGCCAATCTAAAAAATCTTGAAATGGCCTGCTCCAGCCTCTTGCGCAGGTCTTTTCCGGGCGATAGAAATCTCACACGCCACCAGAAACGGTGACCCAGCTCAGAGGGAAACCTCAGGGCCAGCGAGCACCAGGGACCGGGAGTTCGCGCAAGCGAGCGCTTGGAGCCGGAATCGCGAAAGGTCACCGCACTGGCGGGCCGCCCGCGGAGGGCGCCTTCCGCGGAGGTGAGCGCCGAGTCGACCGGAGTTCACCGAGGCATCGCCGTGCGACGGTGGCCGGTTCGGCGAAGCCGCGGGCCCGAGTGATCGGACCGCCGGACTCGTAGGACCTGGGAGGCCCCTTCCATCTCATACATGGAAGGGGCCTCTTCTACCGTTTGCTCGATTGTCGCAGATGCCTCCGCGTCCGTCATGACGACACACCGAGGGCTGCGGTGATCGCCTTGGTCAGCGTCACCGCGGCGGTCGCGGTAAGCGCCACGAGGACCACCCTGCGGAAGCCGTTGGCGTCGATCCGGCCGAACACCCGATCCCCGACCAGCCAACCGATCGCCACCCCGGGCAGGCCGACCAGTCCCAGCCGGGTCACCCGGGCGTCGACCAGTCCGACCACGATGAATCCGGCGACGCTCAGCACACCGGTACCGGCGAACACCGCGGCCAGCGTGGCGCGAAACGTGTGCCGGTCGTACCCCATCCCCTGAAACGCCGCGATCAGCGGCGGCCCGTTGGTTCCGGTGGCCGTCGACAGCGCCCCGACCAGCACGCCCACGGCCGCGACGGTGGCCACGCCACTGCGCAGCCGCGTCCGGCGCCAGACCATCAACGTGCATGCCAGCACGGATACCGCGATCAGCCCGGTGAGTACGTGCTCGGGCGTGCTGCGCAGGACGAGCAGGCCGAGCGGCATGCCGACCAGGGCGCAGGCGAGCAGCCAGCCGACATTGGACCACCGGACCCACGCCCGCTCCCGCACCACCGCCAGCACCGTGACGCCGAGACTGATCAGGCCCTCGGCCGCCACCGCGCTACGCGGATCGGTGGCCAGCGTCAGCAGGGGCACCGAGACGAGTGCGAACCCGAACCCGGTCACCGCCTGGGCGAACGCGGCGAGCAGGACGATAAGGAACACGGCGATGAGCACGGCCACGCCCGTAGGCTCGCACACCGCCCATGGTCGGGTATGACGAGAACTGCATCCGGGGTGAGTCGGGTCAGTCCAGGCAGAACTCGTTGCCCTCCGGGTCGGCCATCACGATGAAGCCGGCGCTCATCGGCGGGGCCGGTTCGAAGCGACGCATCCGGGTCGCGCCCATCGCGACGAGCCGGGCACACTCGGCCTCCAGCGCCGCCATCCGCTCCTCCCCCTGCAGCCCAGGCGCGGCGCGGACGTCGAGGTGGACGCGGTTCTTGGCAACCTTGTCCTCCGTTACCCGCTGAAAAAACAACCGTGGGCCAGGGCCGTCCGGGTCCACAAGGGCCGATCTCGCGTTGCGCTCCTCCTGCGGTACGCCGGCCCGCTCGAGGAATTCGGCCCACGCGGCCAGCGGGTCGGCGCCCTCGGGCAGCTCGACGCCGGGCGGGGCGGGGTGGACGTAGCCCAGCACGTCGCGCCAGAAGGACGACAGTGCCTGCGGGTCGTGAGCGTCGAAGGTGACCTGGACGTGGCGGCTCATCGGCTGCTCCACTCTGCTCGGCTGCTACGGGTCTCTTGCGTTGAGCCAGTCTGCCGCACGGTGCGCGCAGGCGCGGGACAGTCCGGCACCCGCGGCTGCTACGGTCTAGCCAGAATCGGGTACAGCACGCGTCTGGTGGCTGGGTAGGCGCGTCTCTTCGCGGTGCGTGGAGACGTGGAATGTCCTATCGTCACTTGCTGCGCGGCAACGGCCCCGCGGTACTCACTCTCGGCCTGCTGGCCCGCCTGCCGTACGCGATGACACCCCTCGGCACACTGATGCTGCTTCGATCGGCAACCGGCAGTTACGGTTTCGCGGGCCTGGCCGCGGGAGCGCAGAGCCTGGCCATCGGTGCCGGCGGCCTGCTCGCCGGCCGCCTCGCCGAACGCCTGGGTCTACGCCACTTCGGCGGCGTTGCCGCGATCCTGAACGCCGCGGCGATCACCGGCCTGGTTGTCGCCGCACGCGCCAGCCAACCGGCCATGGTCACCGCTGCGGTTCTGGTCGGGCTGACCCAACCTCAGGTCGGCCCGCTGCTGCGGGTGCACTGGTCGTACCGGGCCACCACCCAGCCGTGGTTGCTGTCCGCGGCGTTGCCGTACGAGGCGGCGGCGGACGAGGTGAGCTTCATCGTCGGGCCGGCCGCGGTTGGCCTGCTCACCGGCTTGGCGACCCCGGCGGCACCGCTCGCCGCCAGCGCGGCCCTGCTGATCGCGGCGGGCGTACCGCTGGCGGCGCTGTACTCCAGGCGGCCGGTCGGACCCCAGGACAGGCCTGCCGCACGCGTTCCCATTCCGATGGTCGGGCTCGCCGTGATGGTCGCGGCCATGACATTGATGGGTGGCATCTTCGGTGCCCTCCAGGCCGGCGTGACCGCCTACGCCCAGCGGGCCGCAAGCCCAGGCGCGGCCGGCTGGCTGTACGCGGAACTCGGTCTCGGCAGCGCCCTCGCCGGCCTCGCCTGCGTCTGGATACCGCGCCGGCACAGCCTTTGCGCCCGGTACCGCGGCTTCTCGGTCTGCCTGGTGGTCGGCATGACCGGCATGCTCCTGTTGCCGCTGCCGGTGGCGTTCACGGTCGGCGGCTGCACCGTGGCGCCGTACATGATCAGCATCTACGCGATCACCGAGCGGCTCGCGCCGCCGAGGGTCACCACGACGATGACCGCGGTCTGCGCGGGCGGTCCGGTGGGTACGGCGGCCGGGCAGGCGCTCGGCGGCATGCTCGTCGACACGCGCGGGTATCACGCCGCGGTTGCGCTCGCGCTCGCGCTGGCCGGTCTTGCGGCGGTACTGGCACTCACGACCACCCGGCTGTGGAACCGACGCCCCGAGGGTTGCGTCGAAACGGCATGACCGGTCGACGGGTACTGGTGGCGCTCGCCGCCGCGGTGGTGGCGCTGGCCGGCTGCGCGCGCGGCACGCCGGCCGCCGCCCCGGTAGCCGCTCCCTCGTTTGAGGGTGTGCAGCTCACGCTGGTACGCACCGGTGGCTTCGCCGGCGTGCGGGACGCGATCGCGATCGACGCCGGTGGCGGGTGGCGGGTCACCGACAAGGCCGGTCGCGGCCGGGCCGGTCGGCTGAGCGCCGAGCAGCAGGATGCCCTGCGGCGGCTGGCGGCCGATCCGGGACTGGCCGCCGAGGCGACCCGTTCCCCGCAGCCGTACCACTGCTCGGACGCGTACGGGTACGCGCTGACGGTACGCGCGGTACGGGTGTCCTTTGTGGACTGTCCTGGGGACAGCCACCCGCCGACCGCCGCTGTCGCGATAGTGCGACTGGTGACGCAGGCGGTCGGCGGGTAGCCGGTGTGCGGTCAGGACACGACGGTCAACGCCGTGTCGTCGATGACGAACGAGGTCTGCAGCGAGCTGTCTTCAGTACCGGTGAACAGCAGGGTGATGGTCTGCCCGCCGGTCGCCGACACGTTGAACGACTTCTGGCTGTATCCGCTGGCGCGGTTGAGGTTGGAGTAGGTCACCAGGGTGGCGCCGTTGATCTTTACCGTGAGGGTGTCGAACGGGGTGACGGTGGTCGTCTCGGCCGTATCGATGTGCAGCCAGAAGCTCACCGTGAAGCTTGAGCACCCGGCCGGCAGGGTCACGGACTGGGACAAGGTGTCGGTGTGGGTCCTGCCGTACCCGTCGAGCCAGGCGTACTGGCTACCGGAGTGTGCCGTCTGGCCGGAGGTGTTGCCCAGCACGCCCGCCGTGGCCGACCAGGGTGCGGTACCGGATTCGAAGCCCGGGTTGACGAGCTTCTGACCGGTGGCACAGCCGGTGCCGACCGGGTTGATGGTCCACGTGAAGGTCTGGCTGGCGGTGCCGTGCGTCGGTGAGGCGTTGTCGGTGACGGTAGCCGTGACGGTGGACGTGGCGGCGGTGGTGGGCGTGCCGGAGATGACGCCGGTCGACGAGTTGATCGACAGGCCGGCCGGCAGGCCGGTGGCGGTGAAGGTGTACGGCGCGGTGCCACCCGAGGCGGAGAGGCTGACGCTGGTGGCGACGCCGACCGTACCGGTCTGGTTGCCGGGGTTGACCAGCGCGAGAGTGCTACCGGTGGTGCAGGTCGGGTCGCCCGACTGCGCCGGTACGCTGACCGCGTCCCAGGCCGCCTTGACCGTGTTGAACTCCGTGCAGCTGCCCGGGAACAGGTTCTTGGCGGCCTGCAGTGTCCAGGTGCGGTACCGCAGGTACGAGCTGGATGTGGTCTTCAGCAGCATCGCGTTGTACATGATCTTGATGGCGTTCTGGATGCCCAACCCGGTGACGCTGCTGCCGTTGCAGGTCGGGCTGGTCGGCTGCCCGTTGGTCGGGTTGGTGCCCTCGGCGAGCAGGTAGAACCAGTGGTCGCCAGGACCGGCCGCCGCGTGTACCTCGGCCGACGGGATGGAGGAGGAGTAGCAGTTGGGGTCGCCGACCTGGGACGGGTTGTACATGACCCGGATCGGCCCGCTGCCGACGAGGTTCACCTGCTCGCCGACGGTGAAGTCGGGCACGTCGAACGGCGAGGGCTCGTTGGCGAACCACTCGGTCGCCGCGCCGAACGTGTCGGCCACGAACTCCTGGGTACCGCCGCCGGAGATGCTGCCCGGGGTGTGGTCGTCCACGCCATGACCCATCTCGTGGCCCACCACGTCCATGGAGCCGATCCACTGGTTGGCGTTGTTGTGCCCGACCTGCACCTGGGTGCCGTCGTAGAACGCGTTGACGTCGGCCAGGCCGACCCGGATCGGCCACGCGCCGCCGTTGCCGTCCATGCCGTTGCGGCCCAGCCACTGCGAGAGCATCTTGACCTCGGTCTGCGCGACGAACAGGGCGTCCACGCAACCGGTCTCCCGGTTGGTCGCGTTGCCGTTGCCCCACACGTCGTCCGGGCCGCTGAACGTGACGTTGCCGGTCGCGTTCTGGCAGGAGAGGTTGGTGGTGACCGGGTCCCTCATGCTGAACGTGCTGCCCGACTGGGTGGTGGCCAGCGTGACGGGGTTGGGGCCGTCCCACGCGGCGGTGCCGGTACCGCGCAACACGTGCTCCTGGGTGTGCAGCACCGCGCCGGTGACCGCGTCCACGTCCACGGTGAGCCGGCTCACGCCGTCGGCTCCGGTACCGTCCACTGTGGATTCCCACGCCAGGCGCGGGGCGGCGCCGAGCGCGTTGACCACCAACTGGCTACCCTCCACCGCGGTGACCGTGCGCAACTGCGCCTTGGCGGTCGCCTCGGCGGCGGCCTTGGTCACGGTGGGGGTGGTACCCACGGCGCCGATCGGGCGCGCCTGCGCCACCGAGGTTGTCACCAGCTGGCCGGAGTTGTTCAGGGCCAGGACGAAGTCTCCGCCGACGACGGGCAGACCGCGATAGGCGCGGGTGTACGGGACGTACTGCGTCGCCCCGGCGCTGACCACGTTGCCCTGCGTGAACGACTCGTCCGCACTGGCCTTGAGGTAGGCCGGGCGTCCGGCGACAAGCTGGCTGGCCTTCTGGGCCGCCAATGCCCGCGCCGCCGCAGGAGCGGGGGGCGGGGTGCTGGGTGCCGCGGCCGCCGCCCGGGTCAGCGCGCTGACAACCGCCATCGCTCCGACCGTGAGCACCACACCCACGGCGAGAGAGCGTCGAGGTACCTTCACTGCGTTTCCTCCCATTGCACAGCAGTGACGGGTAGTCACTGATGCACATCTATATAGCTAGGGGAGCCGCGAACTGGTACCCTTCTTCGACCCTTATCTATGCCCTTAATGGACCTTGGTCCCGGTCGCCTCGCCAATGAAAATCGGGGAGTACGCCGGCATAGTACGCAAACCCGCCCGGCAAGCCGGTGGGCCGCCCGATTCAGAAGTGTTTCCGAGGCCACTTGACCGTTACCGCTACATGAGTAGAGTTAACGGTCGTGCAGCGCAACCGGCCACCCTCCCCGCAGGCGATCAACGTGCTGCGGGCGTTGGCGGCCGAACCGGCGCGGTGGCGCTACGGCTACGACCTCGTCACCGAGGTCCACCTGAAATCTGGCTCCCTGTACCCGATCCTGGTCCGGCTGGCCGACCGTGGCCTGCTGGAGACGTCCTGGGAGCCGGGCGTGGGAAGCCGGCCGCCCCGGCACATGTACCGGCTGAGCGGGGCCGGCCGGGAGTTTGTGGCCGCGTTGGGCGCGGCCCGGACCGACCGGAGCACCGCACCGCCGCGGCGCCATTGGAGGGAGGCGTAATGCCCCTGTTCTTCCTTCCCATGCTGGGCCTGATGGGCATCGGGATAGCGCTGATCCGGCGGTACGCCAAGGCGCCCGTCGCGTCCGAGGACATGGCCACCCGGCTGCTGCGTTGGGCGGTCGGCCTGCTCGCCGCCGAACGCGCCGAATGGGGTCAGGCCATGCTCGGCGAGTTGGACCACATCGACGGCCGGATCCGCCGGTGGCGCTTCGCACTCGGCTGCGTGGGTGCCGCACTCGTGCTGCCGCACCGGGGGGCGCGGGCGGAGCTGGGTTTTGGCGGTGCCGAGCACCCCCATCGCCTCCTGTGGGGACGGGCCGCCGGAGTATGGGCAATGGTCGCGCTCGCGGTCGGCAGCCTCGGGGTGTACGCGTCGGTGGCCCTCCGGTATCGCCTTGGCGGCGGCGACTGGGTGGCGGCGGCGATCGTCGCGGTCGTCCTGGCCGGCCTCCTGCTCGGTGCCGGCGCCCTGCTGCGCCGTCCCGGTGTCGCCCTCCCCGGCCTGGTTGGCGGCGCCCTCGTCGCCCTGGCCTGGCTGAGCCTGTCCGGGTTCACCTTCTACCGGCAGATCGCCCCGGACATCGTGCACTGGCACCAGTTGGTCGAGGCGGTTGTGCTGCCGTTCGTCGTGGGCGCCGCCGGTACGGTGTGGAGCGGCGACCCGGTCGCCGGCAAGCGCATCGCCCGGCTCGCCGGCATCACCGCCGGCCTGGGCCGGTACGCGTACGCCACCGTCGCGGTCGCCGTGCTCGGCGCGGGCGGACCACTCTGGGACGGGAGTACCCGATACATCGTCAGTGACCGGCTCGGCAACAACCTGGCCCTCCTGCTGTTCAGCGTGCTGGTCACCACGACCGTCGGCTGGGGCGGCGCCGCCACCGCGGGAGCCGTCACCGGCTGGCTGCGGGGCTAGCCCGGGTGAGTCCACAGTGTACTGAGTGATTCACGCCAAAGTGATTCGCGCCAAACCGGGGAGCGGCCGGTCCCGCCGGCGTACTAGCCTGCAGGCTATGGCCCTGCGACCCGACGACTTCTACGCCCACGCGATCGCCGCCGCTGACACCGAGCACCGGCTTCCGCTGGCCCGCATGACCGGGTGGGACATCAGCCCGTTCGACCC
>JBPYFB010000381.1:0-5593 GCA_051986465.1 Rugosimonospora sp. | reverse complement strand
TGCTCGCCGGCCGGTACACGCTGCTGGAGCAGCCCGCGCTGGACGAACTGCTGCCCGCGTGCGAACGCCGTGGCGTCGCGGTGGTCAACGTCGGCGTGTTCAACAGCGGGCTGCTGGCCCACGACTGGCCGCCCGACGACGCGCGGTACGAGTACCGGGACGCGCCCGGAGACCTGTTGCACCGGGCGCGGCAGCTCGCCACGGTGTGCCAGCGGTACGGCACTTCGCTGCCGCGTGCGGCGTTGGCGTTCGCCGCCGCACATCCCGCCGTGGCGAGCGTCGTCGTCGGGGCCGCGAGCCCGGGTCAGATGGAACGCAACGCACGGCTGTTCGCCGCGCCGCTGCCCCCGGCGGAGCTGTGGGCGGACCTGTCAGCGGGCGGGCTGCTGCGGCCCGACGCGCCGACCCCAGGGAGCTCATCATGATCATCGACGCCCACCAGCACCTGTGGGATCCGGCCCGTCGCCGGTACCCGTTCCTGGAGGATCCGGCCCTGGCGCCGATCCGCCGTCCGTACACAGTGGACGATCTGCGAGGGGTCACCGACGGGCGGGTCACCGGCACCGTACTCGTACAGACGGTGGGGGAGCGGGCCGAGACGGAGGAGTTCCTGGCGACGGCCGCGACCAGCGACGGCCTTATCCGGGGCGTGGTCGGCTGGGTCGACCTGACCGCCGGCGACGTCGCCGAGCAACTGGGCAAGCTGCGTGCGGGCCCGGGCGGCGAGCGGTTGGTCGGCATCCGGCACCAGGTGCAGGACGAGCCGGGCCGGGGCTATCTGGCCCGGGAGGACGTGCGCCGCGGGATCCGCGCCGTCGGCGCCGCCGGCCTCGCGTACGACCTGCTCGTGCTCACGCCGCAGCTGGACGAGGCCCGGGAGGTGGTCGAGGCGCTACCGGAGGTGCGCTTCGTCCTGGACCACCTGGCCAAGCCGCCGATCGCCACTGGGGAGTGGGAAGCCTGGGCCGGCGGGGTGGCCGCGCTGGCCACCCTGCCCAACGTCACGGCGAAGCTGTCCGGCCTGGTGACCGAGGCGGTCTGGGACGACTGGGACGTGGAGCGGATCGGCCGGTACGCGGAGCACGCGCTGACCCTGTTCGGCGCGGACCGGTTGATGTTCGGTTCGGACTGGCCGGTCTGCACGCTCGCCGCCGACTACTCCGATGTCTTCGCCCTCGGCGTGGCCCTGACCGCCGGCCTCTCCGAGTCGGAACGCGCCGCCATCTTCACCGACACCGCCACCCCCGTCTACGGCCTTTAATCAACTCTGCAGGGCCCGGCGTAGCCAGTCCTCGACGCCGGCCACGTGTACGGTGGCCCACGACCTGGCGAGCTCCGGCTGCCTGGCCGCGATCGCCTCACAGATGGCCGAGTGCTGTTCCCTGGTGCGGGCGACCGCGCCCTCCTGCGTCAGCCCGCGCCAGATCCGGGCCCGCGTGGTCGGACCCGACAGGCTCTCGATCAGCGAGCACAGCACCGTGTTGCCCGAGCCCAGCGCGATCCGACGGTGGAACTCCAGATCGTTGGCGACCAGCGCCTCGACGCTCGGCTCGTCCTCCAGTTCGTCGAGCACCGCCCGCAGTTCGGCGATCTGGGCGTCGGTCATCGCGAGCGCCGCCATGCCGGTCGCGGCCGGTTCGAGGATCCGGCGTACCTCGAGGAACTCCAGCACGGTGTCGTCGCGGTGGAACTCCACGACGAACGTCATCGCGTCGAGGAGCAACCGCGGCTCCAGGCTGGTCACGTAGGTGCCGTCGCCCTGCCGCACGTCGAGCACGTGGATGAGGGACAGAGCCTTGACCGCCTCGCGCAGCGAGTTGCGCGAGAGGCCGAGCCGGTCGGCCAGGTCCGATTCCTTGGGCAGCCGGTCGCCGGGGCTCAGCTCGCCGGAGACGATCATCCCCTTGATCTTGTCGATCGCCTCGTCGGTGACCGCCACGGAGCACCCCTCTGCTCGGATGTTTCGCGTCATCGTAGCGTCCAGAGTGGCCATTCCCGGAGGTCGCGAAGGCACTGGACGCGACGGCGGAATCATGGTGCGCAAGATTCTCCGCCGCGGTCCAATGCCGCCTCAAGGTTGACGATCTTGGTAACCGTTGGACGCCCGTGCGCGATCTTGCGCGCGATGATTCTGTACGCGCGTCCAACGCCTCGGCCGGAGCGCCCGGCGAGGCGGCGGCCCGGTCGGGTCAGGCGGCCGAGCCTCTCAGTCGGGGATGCGCAGGCTCGGATCGGTCGGCGTATCCGGCCAGTCGGGGTCGGGCTCCTCCGGCCGCAGGCGCTCCGGCCCGACGCGCTCGTCCGGCTCGGGTCCGGTCTCCTCCGGCCACCCCGTCGCCGACGGCTCTGCCGCGATCGTCGCCGGGTCGTCGGCGCCCTGTGGCACCTCCACCTCCGCCTCGCGACGGCGTGCGTGCCGGGGGCCGCGAGAGCCCGCGTCCCGAGAGCCTGCGTCCCGAGAGCCGCGAGAGCCCGCCTCCGGTTCGCGGGAGTCCGCCGGCTGCCGAGAGCCCGCCGACCCGTGGGAGCCCGCCTCCGGCTCCGACGAGCTGTGCTCCGACGAGCTGTGCTCCGGCGAGCTGTCCTCCGGGGATTCCGTGCCCTTCGGCCGCCGCCAAACGATCTCGTCCTGCGGCTCCTCGCGCCGCGAGTCCTGCGGCGAGCCGCCGTCCGGCGCCGCCGCGGCCGCCGAGCCCTTCGATGGAGGTACCACCGGGGAGCTCGCCCGCGGCGGCTGTGCCGGTGTCGCGCCGTCCGCCGGGGGTCCGTCCTGCGGATCCACCCGTACCGCCGTCCCGTACGCGCAGATCTCCGCCCATGCCGTGCTGATGAGCCGGTTGTCGAACCGGGTACCGATGACCGCGTTGGCGCCTTTCTTACGCGCCTCCTCGATCATCGCGTTGACCGCGTCCGTCCGCCATTGGGCGAGATCCTGCCCGCGGTGCGGGTTCAGCTGGCCGTCCATAGTCCGGATGCCCTCGGTGAACGCGTTGCTCAGGCGCGCGATCGAACCGACCACCTGTCCCATGACCGAGGTGATCCGGTAGCCAGGTACCCCTTCGGTGGTTACTACCAGTACCGCCGGCATCAGCCTCTCCTGGGTCGTACCTGAGGGCCCGGCGGTACCCGTGCCCGTCTCGTGTTAAACATCCTATTTGCCGGAAGAGTGCTCCAGGTCCGGGTACCCGAGACGCAAGGGTTACTCCGCCGTATCGTGGGTAATGGTGCGGAAGCCACAAATCGACCCGCATGGGCGCCTGCCCGGGGTGGGAGAAAAGAGGCTGGGACCGTGACCGAAACATCGCTGGAGCCTCCACATCGAGGCCACCGACGTTTGCGAATCGCCATGGTCGCTCCGCCGTGGTACGAGGTGCCACCGCTGGGCTACGGAGGAGTCGAGGTCATCGCCGGCGCGCTCGTCGACGCGTTGGTCACCCGCGGCCACGACGTGACGCTGTTCGGCGCCGGTGCGCGCACCGGCACCTCGGCGTCCCGGTTCGTCGCCACCGACCCGAAGCTGCAGTACGAACGCCTGGGCCAGTTGCTCCCGGCCCTGGTGCACGGCGCGCGGGTCAACAAGATGCTCGCCGAGGGCGAGTACGACGTTGTGCACGACCACACCACCGACGGACCGGCGACCGCCGCCGCGCGGCGCGCGCCGACCGTGGTGACCGTGCACGGCGACGTGCAGAGCGAGCACGGCGACTACCTCGAGGCGCTCGGGGACAACGTTCGACTCGTGGCCATCTCCCGCTCGCAGCGCAGCCTGCGGCCCCAGCTCAACTGGGTCGCCACCGTGCACAACGCGCTGCCGTACACCGAGCCGCCGCAGGTGCACGAGCGGCACACCGGACCCGTGCTGTGGCTGGCCAGGTTCAGCCCGGACAAGGGGCCCGACATCGCCATCCAGGCCTGCCGCGAGGCCGGGATGCCGCTCGTACTGGCCGGTAAGAGCAGCGAGCAGGTCGAGGCCAAGTACCTCGAGGAGGAGATCCGGCCCATGCTGAAGGGCCGTGACGACGTCGAGCTCGTACTGGACGCGGACCGCACCACGACCCAGAAGCTGGTGCAGGAGGCGCGCTGCATGATCATGCCGATCCGGTGGGCCGAGCCGTTCGGCATGGTGATGATCGAGGCGATGGCCGTGGGTACCCCGGTCGTCGCGCTCAGCAAGGGCGCCGTGCCGGAGCTGGTCCGCGACGGGCTGACCGGCTGGGTACGCGGCAGGCCCGAGGACCTGGCGGCCGCCCTGCACCGGGTCGACGAGATCGACCCGGCGGACTGCATCGCGCACGTGCAGGCGAACTTCTCCGCGCCGCTGATGGCCCGCAGGTACGAGCGGGTCTACCTGGAGGCGCTGGACTCCGCGATGATCCCGGGTCGCCGCAGGCGCCTGGTCGACACCCGGCCGCAGCCGGTGCCGGTGCTACGCCGTCCGGAGCGGCGCATGCCGTACGTCCGCTGACCGCCCCTCCGCAGCGGCGGAGTGCGAAACGGAGTTGTCGCGCATCAGCCGGCGGCGGGCCAGGCCCAGGCCGCCCGCCAGCACCTCCCGAACCAGGGGGTACCGGAAGCGGAAGCCGACCCGCGTTTCGTCCAGGATCCGGTACCGGCGGGCCACGTCGAGCTGGTCGAGAACCTGCTCGACGGGCAGGTCGGGCCGCATCAGCCGGTCCACCGGCACGGTGCCGCCCAGCGCCGCGACCCGGCCGAGCAGCCGCACGACCGGCTCCGGCATCGCCGCCAGCTGATGCATCACGGCCAGCCGCAGGTGCCAGGGCACCGACTCGCGCTCCGTGCTGTGCCGGGCCAGTTCCACCAGGAACAGCGGCAGGCCGCCCGCGCGCCGCACGATCCGGGCCCGGTCCGCCTGTGCCGGCACGGCGGGTGCGGCGGCCGAGGCGACCAGCGCGTCGGCCTCCAGTGGGGTGAGCGGGGCCAGCCGCCGCCCACGGACCATCCGCAGCCGCGCCAGTTCCGCGGCGCACTGGCCGAGCGGCGAGGCCGGGGCGACCTCTCCGCTGCGGTACGCGACGACCAGGCGCAGCCGCGGCCACCCGCGCCGTACCAGGAAGGTGACCAGCTCGGCCGCGTCCGGCCCGGCCAGGTGCAGGTCGTCGAGGACCAGCAGGACCCGGCCGCTGCCGGCGAGGTTGTCCAGGAACCGGCCGGTCGCCTCGAACATCAGTCGCCGGCCCTGTTGCCCCCGCCCGTGTTCCCCACCCGGTGCCGAGCCGCCCGTCCCGTACCCGTCGAACCGGTCGGCAAGCTCCGGTAGCAGCGCGTCGAGCCCCGCGCAGCCGCGCAGTTGGGCGGCGAGTGGGCCGGGCGAGGTGCGCCGGGCGTGGTCGGCCAGCGCCTCGGCGAGCGGCGCGTACGGGTCGGCTCCCCGGCGGGCGACGCCGACCAGCACCGGCATGCCGGCCGCCGTACCCATCGAGACCGCCTCGGCCAGCAGGCGCGACTTACCGATCCCCGGCTCGCCCTCGTAGCTCAGCGTCGGCGGCCCGTCCCCGGCCAGGTGGGCGAACAGCTCGGCCACCTCGGTACGCCGGCCGATCAGCGGCCCGTTCCCGAAGCCGCCGTCCAGCAG
>JBPYFB010000380.1:0-6346 GCA_051986465.1 Rugosimonospora sp. | reverse complement strand
CAATCCGCTGGACCGGATGAACCACATGCTGGGCGACTTCGCCGCGCACCCCGCGGCGATCCGCTTTCCCGCCCAGCTGGTCACGATGAGCTACGAGATCCTGCCGATGATGTGTGTGCGGGTCAAGCGTGGAGTCTGGCACCAACTGGACACCAGGCCGCCGGTCGCCGAGATCGCGGTGGATGTCCGCAACAACGTCAACGCGATCGACGCGGCCCTGACCACCATGGGCAACGTCGTCAACGGCATGTTGTGTTTCAACCTCGTCTCGTTCAACCAGATCGAGACGTTCCTGAACATGATGGCCGCCAAGGTCACCGACGCCTTCGACTCGGTACCGCCGGTGCCCGGCTACGACCATGTGACCTGGTGTCCCAGCGGCGCCGGTACCCCCGTCACGCAACGGTCCATCGACTTCCGGAAGGTCCTGGACATCGGCGTCGGGCACGTGCATTACCACCAGCAGTTCGATGGTACGAGCGGCGGAGAGATGCAACTGCTGCGCGCGCCGATGCCGGGCTCGCCGCTGTTCTCCGACCACGCGACGCTCTACCAGTTCCTCAACGGTCCGGTCAGCGATCTGGACGGCTACAACGACGGCACCTGCAACTACTACGCCCTCGTCCAGCTGGCCTCGGGCAAGTACGCGCTGCTGTACGTCGACGAGCAGACCTATTTCTCCTCGCGGTGGCGGCTGGTGCATCCGACCGCCGACCCCAACAGCATGTTCAGCCTGACCGCCGATCTGGTCGCCAATCCGGGCTCGTACCGGGGCTGGAACCCGGCGAACTTCTGGTCGCCGTTCGACCAGGCGGGGCTGATCGGACCGACCAGCCGGCTGGCCGTCGCCGCCCAGGTGGTCGCGGTCAGCGGGGACCTGTCGGCCAGCCCACAGCTCATCTACAGCACCAACTTCAGCTGGGGCACGGCCGACTTCACCTGGCGCTCCCGCGCGCTGCCGGCCGGTACGACGGCGGCGGCGCTGCTGGATCCGGCGACCGAGACCACGCCCGCCGCCACCGGTCAGGACATTGTGTTCCCGCAGAGCATCCGGCTGCGCGACGACCTGACACTGCACCTGCGCGGCACCCGCGGCGGGGTCGCGGGACGCTGGTACCAGCGCTACCTGCCGGCCGGCAACCAGGCGCCGCTCCCGCCCCGGGACCACCTCACCTACCCGGACTTCGCCCATCCGTGGAAGTTCCTCCCGGAGGCGGTCTTCCAGCAGGCCGACACCTTCAGCCACTTCGGTGTGTACGACACCGTCGACTCCCGCACGCAGTACTACCCGGTCGACCCGTCCAGCTTCGCGGCCCTGGACGCCGCGCAGGTCGCCGCCGACGACTGGTGGTCCGACGACGCGGGCCAGCTGGCCCTGACCACGTTCACGTTCCACATCGACAAACTCAACGTGCCGTGGCCGCCGTGGCCGCCGTTCCCCACCGCGCCGATGCGGCCACCGTCGCTGTACAACCAGCAGGCCCTGCTCCGCCTCATCAAGCGCGGGACGCGGTGGGTCGCGGTACGCGCGGACAAACGCGACGACGACATGAAGCCCTACGATCCGCCGCCGGCGAGCCTGACCCTCAACCGGCGCGGCCCGGACGGGTCGCCCCGCGCGGGCTCGGTCACGGTCAAGCTCGGCCCGGCCGTGCTGGTGGCCGCGCCGCCCGCGGTGACCTACGCCTACTTCTGGTGGAACGGCGACACGGCCATTGTCGGGTTCAGCGCCCCGCTGACCAACCGACCGGCCGACAACGTCGCACGGGTCCGCATGGCAGCCCTTGACGGCGGCGTGGTCACACTGCTGGACGCGACGTTCGACCAGTTCCAGTCCAATGTGGACTTCGAGCACCGGTGGACGCCGTCGGCCACGCAATTCGCCGCGCTGAAGAAATACTGCACACCCGACGCCGCGACAACGTACGGCACGAGCATCTGGTTCGAGGACGTCACCGGCCATGTGGCCGTGCCCGACGAGGTGCGCTGGCTCAAGACCTGGACCTCGGTCACCGTGACCCCGGCGACGACCATCATGCTGGGGCGGCCCGCCTCCTTCACCGTCCAGGCGGTCGATGCCCGCACCAGTGTCGTGCTCAGCGGCGCGGTCCTCGTCGACAACGTCGCCATCGGCGCCACCAACGTGCCGCTCACCCACACGTTCGTCACCGGGCACGAGGTGGGAGTCGTCCGCGTCGCGGGCTACCCGGACGCGACCGTGCCGTGGCCCGCGTTCCAGGCCTCGCAGTTCGCGCTGACCGTCAGCCCGAACCCGACACCCGTCAGCACCCCCATCCAGTTGCTTGTCACCGCGGTCGACGCGCAGACCCGCCAGCCCGTGCCCGGCGCCACGGTCACGCTGACCAACTACGGACCGACAGGAACGCCCGGCACCGCACAGTTCCCGGCCGGTACGCCATCCGCGGTCACGCTGCGTCCTTCCCGCCCCGGAACCGACGGCGACGCGGCGGAGCCGACCGCGGTCGTGTCACGCCCCGGATACCAGAGCGCCGCCGTTCCGTTCACCTTCCGCGGACCCCTTCGGCTGACCACCAGCGTGACGCCGGCGCCGCTCTACCAGGGCCGGTCCAACACGGTCACCGTGCACGCCGTGGACAGCGAGACGCACGCAACCGTCGCCGGGGCACCGGTGCTGATCGCCGGCGTTCAGGTCGGCGTGACCGAGACCCCGTTCGCCTACACCTTCGCCGCCACCGCGCCCGCCGCCGTGGTCCGCGCCGCGGGATACCCCGACGCCCCGGTCACCTGGCCGGCGCTCGTCCCGCCGACGATGGTGGTCCAGGTCAGTCCGCGGCCCACTCCGCTGAGTACGCCGATCCAGCTACTGGTCACCGCGACCGACGCGCAAACCGGCGCCCCCGTGCCGGGCGCCACCGTGTCGATGACCAACGCGACCACCACGGTCCAGTTCCCGGCCGGCACGCCGTACCCGGTCACGCTACGCACCCGGGTGCAGCGCCTGATGCTGCTGCCCCAGCCCGGCCCTGATCCGAACCCACCCGAGATCATCTACCCCACGGCCACCGTCCACGCGAACGGTTACCCCGACGCGGACGTTCCGTTCGACTTCCCGGGCATGTGATCAAATGGACGGTACGAGAAGGACTTTCCGCGGGACCGGCCACCGGTGGCCGCTACGCCGCGGTCAGACGGGCCAGGGCGCGCGCGGCGTGCCGGGCAGCCAGGTCCGGTCGCCCCCGACCGCGTCGGTTGGTGTGGTAGTGGAACGACAGCACGCCGAGGGTCCTGCCACGTTCGTCGTACAGCGGATAGGACTGTACGGCGCGGGTGCCGGCAGCCAGGATCACCTCGAGGGTGATCCGGTCGGCGAAGATCGGGCTGCGGGTGACGTCATCAATCAGGACCGGTCGGCCCGTTGCCAGGGCCACCGCGCAGGCGGTCGGCGCAGACGCGTCAACGGTGGCGAAATAGCCTAAGAACTCATCGCTGAAGCCCCGGTGCCCGGCCATCCGCAGTGACCGCGACGCGTCGTCATAGACCTGAAGGTCGCAAGCGTCCGCCGCGCCGACGCCGATCGCCGCCTCGACGATCCCGTCAAGAACAACGCAACCGTCAGCAGAGCTGAGTACCTCGACCACGGCCACGCCATCGGCCTGCTGGCCGGCGCGCGGCTGCGTTTCGACGAGGCTCTCCCACAACCCGCACAGCCGCAGTACCCGTTCCACGATCCCGGACGCACCGACGAGCCGGACTCGGCCGCCGGCCGATTCCGCCTGCCGTGATGCCTCGACAAACACGCCCACGGTGCTCGCGTCCACGAAGGTCACGGCCCGCAGATCCACCAGGGCGCCCGAGGTCTTCGCGATGCAGTCCCGCAGCGCCTCTCGAAGCACAACCCGCGAGCCGATGTCGAACTGGCCCGACAGCGCGATGACACCGCCCTGCGGCCCTCGAACCACACCGAACGCTCGTCGTGGCCCCGGCACATCCGATGCTGCCGTTCTCATATCACCAACCTGGGCTCGGGCAGCCCGACATGATCACCGCCCGGCCGCCGCCCCACGGTACCTGCCGATTGGGTGGGTACCAACCCGAGCGGCGTCGCCGGCTGACCAGGCAGTGTTCGGGCCCACCCGCAGGATCGGCACGGTCAGCGCACCGTGGCTGGCGGCGCCGAGACCCGCGTACCCGGTGTGATCATGTTCCGCTTCAGCGTCACGTGGCCGGTCGGGCCTACCGCCCGAATCGGCACTATGACAAGACGAATGTCCGGTGCGGGGGATGATGCCCGGCTGGCCTCGTCACGGCAAGGCGCCGTCAGGAGTCGAGGTGCGCTCCGAGGAACGAGACGGTCTCGCGCCAGGTCGCGGCCTGCGCCGCGATGTCGACCTCGACGGTGCCGCCCTGGAGGAACTCCACGCCGCTGGGGCCCGGCTCGGTCTCGGCCGCCGTGCGGCTTGCCGTCGGCGAGATGATCATGTGACTCGCGCCCTCGTACACGATGTGCTTCCACGGATGCCGATACCCGATCGCCTCCAGCCGGCGCGCGGTGACCTCGTGGTAAGCCGGGCCGTAACCTTGGTCGTCACCGCCCACGATCAGCAGGATCGCAGCGCCTGAATTCTCGACCGGGATGATGACTTCTTCGAGGTCGGCGGTTGCCAGGTCCGGCATGATCCAGCCGAGCGCGATCGGCTCGCCGGCGGTGAACGCCTTCTCCAGCTGCTCGGTCCAGCTGTTTCGCAGGTACGGCAGTTCACGGCCCTGATAGGTCCATCCGGCGACATCGACAGTGATGATTTCGCGGAAGTCGCCGGTGAAGACGCTCTGGCTGATGCCCTGCGTCACGACGCCGCTGCCGGCCAGGCTGATGACGGCCCGGATGCCTTTGTCCGGGAAGGTCGCGGCGACCAGCAGAGCGGCCTCACCACCCTTCGAACCGCCGACGAGGCCGATCCGGTCCCCGTCGACCGCCGGATGGGAACGCAGCCGGTCCAGCGCCGCACCGAAGTACTCCAGCGGTACGTCCTGGAAGACGTCCGGGACTCCGGGGAGCCCGAAGTACGCCAGTGCCATGACGGCGTAACCCTGCTCGGCGATGAGTTGCGCGTGCCGTTCCTGGATGCCGCCCTCGGAGCCGCCGAGCAGGATGACACCGGGGAGGACGGTGGTCGGATCCGGGTGGAAAAACAGGCCGACGAGACCGTCGTCAAGGGTTTCGATATCCATACGCCGACCGTAGGGTTGGGTAACCGACCGCGCTATGTCGGTTATTGCGAGGAGGTTCGGACGGCGATGGCGGGCTCTGCGAAGGTCCCACGTCTGGTCGGCTCGGGCCGCGTGAAGGGCATGGCGCAGCTCCACCAGGCGCTACCGCTGATCGAACGCCAGCACGCCCTGATCGAGGAGTTGCGCGCCCGCGCTCCACGTCACGTCCCGGGTGCCGAACTGGCACTGCGCACCGGCACGACGGTCCGCACCGTTGAGCGCGACATCGCGCGACTGCAGGACGCCGGGGTCCCAATGCACGTCAAACGCGGTCCCGGCGGCGGCTACCGAATCGACGCGCGCCGCGTGCTCCCGCCGTTGACGCTCACGCCCGGCGAGGCGTCGGCGTTGGTCGCGTCGCTGGTGGCGGTCGGACCGTACACGTCCGCGACGGCGCAGTCCGCGCTGGCGAAGCTGCTCGCCTCACTCATCGAGCCGTCCACTTAGGGCACGCCGGCTCGGCCCGTCGCCATTGACGAGGTACTCGCGGCACGCCGAGAATCGGTGCGCGGCCTTGAAGGACACCTGGCTCATGCGCCAAGGAGGTACGCGTTGCGAACACTGCTCTGGATCACGCTCGCGATGCCAGCGGCGATCTTCCTGTTGGCGGCGCGCGCCCTCGTCGTCCGGGGGCGGCTGGAGAGCCATGGCCAATCCGCGAGTGCGACGGTCACGTCGTACAAGCAGTGGACCGACGATATGACCCACCATGACGTGACGTACCGGTTCGCGGTGGGCGGCCAGGAGTACAACGGCTCGGGCAGCGCCAACCGCAGCTATCAAACGGGTGAAGCGATCGAGGTCATCTATCACGCAGAGCGGCCCGACTTCAATCAACTGGTCTCCGGAGGCGTGAACACTTCTCCTGGCCTGAACATCTTTGTCATGGTGGCCATGGTCCTGGTGGAGCTCTGGTTGATTTCCTTGCTGTCGCTGCACTGATCGGCGGCCATCGCGCGCCCGCGCGATGCGGTCAGGTCGCGGGCACGCTCACCGAGATGTCGTCGAGGTCGAAGGTGCCGGGCGTGGCCGGTGAGGCCGGGATCTGGAGGTGGATGTCGGCGACCGGCCCCGCGGCGGTATTCAGGTGCGGCGT